>NZ_JAVFHT010000026.1:0-44723 GCF_031470375.1 Paenibacillus glufosinatiresistens | reverse complement strand
TATTAGCTACCGTTTCCGGTAGTTATCCCGGTCCGAAGGGCAGGTTGCCTACGTGTTACTCACCCGTCCGCCGCTAATTCATTCAAAGAGCAAGCTCTCTGAATGAATCCGCTCGACTTGCATGTATTAGGCACGCCGCCAGCGTTCGTCCTGAGCCAGGATCAAACTCTCCATAAAAGGCTCGACCTTCGTCGAGCTGAACGTCCGAAAAACATCGATCTCGGCTGAGCCGATCCTTTCGGACGAACAAGTTCGTTTGACTTGCTCATAAGATGAATCTGACGAGATGTTACTCTCGATATTTCACTCACTCGATGTTCAGTTTTCAAAGAACCATCTTGTCTGCTTTGACTTATCAGTGCGTCGCAGCGACCTTTATAATATATCACAGTCGGCAAGCAATGGTCAAGCATTTTTTATTTCTTTTTTTGATTCTTCTCTTGGAAGAGGCATGTTCGGCGCCGCCATCCTCAGAAGAGCCGTGTATTAATGTATCACAGATAAAGATAGTGAGTCAACTATCCAAATAACGTTATTTTCAGTCCGACCAGCATGGCGAGCCCCGGGACTCCCAGGACAGCGACACTTCCGATCGTTACGGGGTTAAGCGGTATATATACGCTGCCGAGCAACCCCGCAAAGTCCACCAAATACAGGCCGACGGCAGCCGCAATTAAATGAGTCGAAAAGGGGGCGAGCCAGCGCCACCCCAGCTTTTGCCGAAAGACGACCACCAGCAGCAACAGAACTGCACCCAGCATAACGGACCAAGCCAGCATCTTCATGATTCTTCTCCTCTCTTCTTCTCACACTCTATTCTCCGAGCAGCCCTTGTTCCGCGCTCAACTTCTTGGCTTGCTTCAACTGGATCTGATATTTGCGTTCTGCGGCTTCGAGGATATAGATTGCATAATCGATCTGATCCTGTCCCACGGCCTCGTCGAACATCAGATAGGCGCGTTCCCAGTCCATCCTGGCGGCATGGACATCGCGAACAACATGGCCCCAGTCTTCGGGCACCGCCTCTCTTTTACTCCGTCCAGCTGTCGATTCTTTCCTCCACCAGCACATCCGTGTTCTCCCCCTTTCGCCTGATCCAGCTTCGGCTTGTACCTTAATTCATTCATATCGGGGGGGCGCTCCGGTTAGAACCTGTCCGGTGAGAACGAAGCCGCAATCAAAAAAAGAGACCCCGAAGGGTCTCTTAAATTTCGTGCACATCTAAAAAGTCAGAACAGCTCACGCCTGCCTTCCAGCGCTTTGGACAGCGTCACCTCATCGGCATATTCCAAATCTCCGCCTACCGGCAGGCCGTGCGCAATCCGGGTGACCTTAATGTCGAATGGCCGGACGAGCCGCGAAATATACATGGCCGTCGCTTCACCCTCGATATTGGGATTGGTAGCGAGAATCAGCTCCTTGATGCGTTCGTCGCTCAGACGGGTTAGCAGCTCCTTCAGGCGAATATCATCAGGTCCAATCCCTTCCATGGGAGAAATGGCTCCCTGAAGCACATGATAATACCCGTCGAATTCCTTCGTCCGCTCCATGGCGACCAGGTCTTTGGAGTCCTGAACCACGCAGATTACCGATGCATCCCGGCTCTTGTCCTGACAAATCCGGCAGGGGTCGGTATCCGTAATATTGCAGCAGACCGAGCAGTAATGCAGATTTCGCTTCACGCTTACGAGCGCCTTGGCAAAATCAATGGTGTCGTCTTCCTTCATATTCAGCACGTGAAAAGCCAGCCGGGCGGCCGTCTTCGGCCCGATTCCCGGCAGCCGCGTAAATGCGTCGATCAGCTTGGCAAGCGGTTCGGGATAGTACAATGGCGTTCTCCTTTAAATTTCAAAAGTGGCAATCAGAACAGACCGGGGATCTTCATCCCTCCGGTGAATTTGCCCATATCGCTGTTAGCCAGCTCTTCGGCTTTGGTCAGGGCGTCATTGACGGCGGTCATCACGAGGTCTTGCAGCATTTCCACGTCTTCCGGATCGACGGCTTCCGGTTTGATCTGAATGGACAACACCTTCTTGTGGCCGTTGACTTCCACAGTAACTACGCCGCCGCCGGAGGTTCCTTCTACCGTCTTGCTGCCGAGTTCCTCCTGGGCCTTCAGCATTTGTTCCTGCATCTTCTTGACCTGTTTCATCATCTGATTCATATTGTTCATTCGTCATCTCTCCTTCAGTGGGCTAATAGGCTAATTGCGGTCAATCTTTTATGACAACAAGGTCTTCGCCAAAAAGCTGAATCGCCTCGTCAATCCAAGGTTCCGACTGCGTTGCTGCGGCTTCATGCTCATGCTCCAGCTTGAGCTCTTCCTTAACCGGAGGCTGCGCTGACTTGGCAGAGGCCTCATTCCAGTCGTGCAGCATCATCGTTACGAGCCGGTACGGCTTGCCCAGCCGGGCCGCCAGCACCCGCTCGATGACCTGCTTGTTGGCCGGCTTCTCGGTGGTCTCCCGGTGGATGGTGTTCTTAAACGCCACCAGCACGGCATCTTCGGTAACCGAGACCGGTTCTCCGTCCACGAACCAGGCGTGAACAGTGACCTTCTCTTCCTTGACGCCCTGAAGCACCGCGCTCCATTGCCGGAAGACGGTCTGGAAGTCGGCGCTCTCCTTGCCTGCGATGAAGCGGTCCATCTGCGGAGGGAGCTTCGCCATCGACGATGCGCGCGGCGCAGGCGCAGCCGCCTGGCTGCGGGCAGGCGCCGATTCGCGCCCTCCCGCCACGCCGCCCGAGCGGACAGCCTGCTCCAGCTTGTTCTCCAGCGCCGCGATCTGCTTCTTCAGGGCATCCAGCTCTCCGGCGCCCAGAGCGGCACCGGCCGCGGCAGCCGGAGCGGTTGCCTGCGCCCCCGAGTGGACGGCCGGCGTCTCCTGCAGGCTGCACAGCTTCATCAGCGCTACTTCAAACAGCGTCTGCGGATGGGTCGCGTATTTCATTTCGCCGAGATAGCGGTTCAGAATATCGACGATGCCGAACAGCCGGTCGCGGGAGAACGCGGAGGCGATGGCCTTGAACTCCTCCGGGTTCAGAACGCGGTCGGTGAGGCGGTCGGAATTCGGAACCATTTTGATCATAAGCAGGTCTCTGAAGTAGTACAGCAGGTTCTCCAGACACTTGTCGGCACTCTTGCCCTCCTGCATCATCTGTTCCACCAGCTCCAGCAGCAGCCCCATATCTTCATCGAGGATAGCCTGGGCCAGACGGGCGAACTGTTCGGCGGGAATGCCTCCCGTCATGCCAAGCACTTCCTGATAGGTGACCCTCTTGTCTGTGTACGACGCAATCTGGTCAAGGATGCTCAGCGCGTCGCGCATCCCCCCGTCGGAGAGACGGGCAATGTACTGGAGCGCCTCCGGTTCGGCCTCGATGCCTTCCTTGGCGCAGATTTCGGCCAGCCGCCCCGTCTGTTCCTCCAGCGATACCCGCCGGAAGTCAAAGCGCTGGCAGCGTGAAATGATGGTTGCAGGCAATTTATGCGGCTCCGTCGTCGCCAGAATAAACATGACATGCGGCGGCGGCTCCTCCAGCGTCTTCAACAGCGCGTTAAAAGCCTCCGTCGTCAGCATGTGCACTTCGTCAATAATATACACTTTGCGGCGCACTTCAGTCGGTGCGTATTTGACTTTATCCCGCAGATCGCGGATTTCCTCCACACCCCGGTTGGACGCCGCGTCGATCTCCTGCACGTCCATGACTGCTCCCGAAGATATTCTCTTGCAGGAAGGACATTCATTGCACGGTTCGGGGCCGTCCATCCGCTCGCAGTTGACGGCTTTGGCCAGCACCTTGGCAGCGGTGGTCTTGCCCGTTCCGCGCGGTCCGCTGAACAAGTAGGCGTGCGAGACCCGCTGTTCCCGGATCGCGTTCTGCAGCGTCTGAATGATATGCTGTTGTCCGACCATATCCCGGAACGATTGCGGACGCCAAGCCCGGTACAGCGCGATATGTTCCATTGGCACAACCCTTTCTTGACGGCCTCTTTCGTGAAGCTCATTACTTGTTCATTATACTATACTCCGGGTTTCTTGACCAAAAACAAAAAGCGTCTTCGCTGGCTGCAAAGACGCTTGGTTTCATTCCAAATTCAATCCAATAATTAAACCGTGCACCTGTCATCGATAACCGCGATCCAAGCGGCAATCCTGATTGACTGCTCGGGCTAGGCCGCCCTTCGGCACAAGAGACAACCTGCTTATGGCTGCTTCCTTCCGGACCTGACCAGGTTCACAAGCGCTCATTGCGAAGGACCCAACCGTCAACACAGCAACCAGGGACCAGACCTCACATCGACAGTACCTCTAAACAGGAATTCAACCCCGCTATAGCGGATTGCGAGTTACAGGGCACCGCTACCTCCCCGTCTAGCACGGCGAAGTTAAGTATAGCGCACGTCCCGTCAAAAAGCAACCGCGCCGCAGACGGGGTCTGCTCCCTCAATTGGTCCTTATACGCTTGGCCTTCCAGTCCGCGCCATCAAAGGGATGCGGGCCTTCGGCCGGACGGTGACCGCTGCGCGGAAGCATAAAAACAAGCCCTTCGGCCGTAGGGCCAAAGGGCTTATGCGTCGGCTGCCCGGTGACGGGCAGATCCGGATTAGATGCCGTATTTCTTCTTGAAACGGTCGACGCGGCCGCCGGCGTCCAGGAACTTCTGCTTGCCTGTGAAGAACGGGTGGCAAGCGGAGCAGATTTCAACGCGCAGGTCCTGCTTCACGGAGCCGGATTCAAACGTGTTGCCGCAAGCGCAAGTTACGGTAACCATGTTGTACTTCGGTTGGATTGCTGTTTGCATTAGATTTCACCTCTTTTGCCCTGAACCTCAGGCGGGTCCAGAGTTAATATCAGACACATAATTACAGTTTAGCACGATTAAAACAAGGTGGCAATAGCCTTTATCCGCGCCCGGAAAGGCCACCCCCGGCCCGGTCGGTTCCGGAAATCACAGCGGAATTCCGCCCAGCCTCGCTTTGGGGCGAGCCTGTCCCGCCGGAGGAACATGGGTGAAGGACCCGATCACCACTTCCGGAAGCTCCTCCCGGAAAATATCAAGCATGGTCTTCATTCCGAGAATTTCTCCGCGCGCCGGGGGAATCAATTCCAGATAGCTCTCGGGATCAATGTTCAGATTGCGCATTTGAATCAGCTTCAGCCCGGTTCTTCGGACAAATTCAACCATAGCTTCGATTTCTTCCTCCCGGTCGGTCACTCCCGGAAAGATCAGATAATTAATGGATGTATAAACACCCTGGGAAGCCGCATACTTCAAGGACTTCTCTACGTTGGCAAGCGTATAGCCCCGCGGCTTGTAGTACGCATTGTAATGATCGTCCAGCGCGCTGATCGTGCTGACCCGCATCAAATCCAGGCCGGCATCGACGATGCCGCGGATATGATCGCTGAGTCCCGCGTTGGTATTGATATTAATATAGCCCATATCGGTAACGGATCGAACCTCGCGAATCGCCTCGATAATCAGCTTCGCCTGCGTCGAAGGCTCGCCTTCGCAGCCCTGCCCGAAGCTGATGATGGACTGAGGCGTCTTAAGATGCTCCAGCATGACCTGAACGATCTCTTCCACCCGGGGGCGGAAGTTCATCCGGGTCTGCGGCGAGACAAATCCGCTGTCGTCGGGCTGCTCGGAGATGCAGCCGAAGCAGCCGGCATTGCAGGAATAGGATACCGGAACGCCGCCTTCCCAGCGGTTCAGGAAGGTGTTGGACGAAGTCAGGCATTCATAGCCGAGCGCACAGTTGGACAGGTGCCCGTACAGCCGGTTGTCCGGGTACCGGCTTGTGAACGCCTCCACTCCGGCCTCGACCTCGCCGCGGTCGCAGTTGAGTGGATTCCATTGTTCCGGATTATCCGTCGGATCTGCCGCAACATAGAAGCCGCCGTCTTTCCAGACCACGGCGGAATAGCCGAACAGCGGAAGCTTATAGTTCTTATCGGTCTTGACGTAGCCCGGGAGACAGAGCCGCGTGAATCCTTGCGGCAGAAGCGCACCTACCGCCTGCGAGCCTTCGGGGAGAGGCAGCATTTCTCCGGTCTCGGGGTCCATTCCGACCGCGCGCGTGCAGGGCAGCCCGACCAGAGTGGCCCCGTCGGGGAGCGGAATCAGTTCTTCTTCCAGAATCTCAACAATCATATCCCCGCTGCGCGCCAATCCGAGCAGCTCAGGGTGATCGTATACATTGCCTTGTTCATCGGCATATACCAAATGCATAGGAAATCTCCTTAATCTCAGGTAGTCGTGGTGACGGAGGGCGTCTTCGGACGGGCAGGACGGCGTACAGCGGAAGCTCCGCTGTTCGAGGTCCCCCCGGAACTGGCGGTGCTGCTGGCCGAGCCGTTATTGCCGGATGGCGGCTGCGCGTCGAAGGTCGCCAGGAATTCGGCGTTGGTCTTGGTGTTTCGGAGCTTCCGCAGGAATCCTTCGACGAAATCGTAGGAGTCGTTCATGTTCTTGCGGATGCTCCAGATGGTATCCAGTTCGTCCTGGGCCAGCAGCACTTCTTCGCGGCGCGTTCCGGACCGGCGGATATCGATTGCAGGGAAAATGCGGCGTTCCGCCAGCTTCCGGTCCAGGTGAAGCTCCATATTGCCGGTTCCCTTGAATTCTTCATAGATAATGTCGTCCATGCGGGAACCGGTGTCAATCAACGCTGTCGCCAGAATTGTCAGACTGCCGCCTTCCTCGACGTTGCGGGCGGAACCGAAGAACCGCTTCGGCCGGTGGAAGGCCGCCGGATCAATGCCGCCGCTCAGCGTCCGGCCGGACGGAGGCACCACCAGGTTGTACGCGCGCGCCAGACGGGTGATGCTGTCAAGCAGGATGACGACGTCCTTCTTGTGCTCTACCAGGCGCAGCGCCCGCTGCAGCACAAGCTCCGCCACTTTGATATGATTCTCGGGCAGCTCGTCGAAGGTCGAAGCGACTACCTCGCCTTTGACGGAACGCTGCATGTCGGTCACTTCCTCCGGCCGTTCATCAATGAGCAGCACGAACAGCTCAATCTCGGGGTTGTTGGCCGAGATACTGTTCGCAATCTCTTTCAGCAGCAGCGTCTTACCGGCTTTGGGGGGCGCAACAATTAGTCCCCGCTGTCCAAGGCCTACCGGAGCGAGCAGATCCATGATCCGGGTCGAAAGGTGATTCGGCGCATTCTCCAGTCGAAGCTTATCCTGCGGATACAGTGGCGTAAGCGCGGCAAAGTGCAGACGCTCGGCTGCTGTCGTCGGGCTCTCTCCGTTGACGGCATTCACCTGAAGAAGGCCGAAATAGCGTTCGTTCTCCTTCGGTGTCCGGCATTTACCGGAGACCAGGTCGCCGGTCCGCAGATCAAACTTGCGAATCTGGGAAGCGGATATATAAATGTCTTCCGGGCTCGGAAGATAATTGATTGGACGAAGGAAGCCGTAGCCTTCCGGCAAAATTTCCAGCACGCCTTCCATGAACATCAAGCCGCTCTGTTCGGCTTGGGCCCGCAGAATGGCAAAGATCAATTCTCGCTTTTTCATCTGACCGTAGTAAGGGATTTGATATTTCTTGGCCAGCTTGTACAATTCCGTCAGTTTCATTTCTTCCAGATCGGAAATTTGGAGATCCATTTAATAACCACCTATTCGATTTATATAAGTCAGCGAGCTGTTCTAGAATGAAGGAATACAAGCACAGACAGTCATTCCCGGA
Organism: Paenibacillus glufosinatiresistens; assembly: GCF_031470375.1. NCBI lineage: Bacteria > Bacillati > Bacillota > Bacilli > Caryophanales > Paenibacillaceae > Paenibacillus > Paenibacillus glufosinatiresistens. The sequence continues at coordinate 37,019 of NZ_JAVFHT010000026.1, read as the reverse complement.
TAAATTGGGATCTGGTGAAACGGTCACACAGGGACCATTGCATACAGAGGGTAAAAAACGAGGGTGTTCAAAATAGCAAGTATACAGCAAAAACGCCCATTAAGATAGCTTTACCCAAAAATGGAAGAGGAAATGCAGCAATTGATAAAAAAGAGGGGCAAAACGGTAGAAAAGGCTTAATCGTGGATGTCACTTAAGGGACCGAGCGAAGCCGGCTATGGACCGTCCGCAGCCGGACGGCCGAAGCCCTATCAAGCAAGGAGAAGGGCCGAGGGAGGCCCTATCCTATTCCGTCTCCCGCCACACATTGGCGCCGAGGCTGTTCAGGCTATCGACCAGATGGTCGTATCCCCGGTCGATGTATTCCACCCCCGTCACTTCCGTCACGCCTTCTTCGACGATCAGGCCCGCAATCACCAGCGCAGCGCCTGCGCGCAGGTCGGTTGCCTTGACTTTGGCGGCGTTCAGCCGGCTGCCCTCGATGATCGCCGAGCGTCCCTCTACCCGAATCTTGGCGCCCATGCGCACGAGCTCGGGAACATGCTTGAACCGGTTGCTGTAGACAAAGTCGCTCAGCACGCTGACGCCGCTGGCCTGCGTAAGCAGCGTAGTCATCGGGGATTGAAGGTCTGTCGGGAATCCGGGATAAATCAGAGCCTTCACATCTGCCGGCTCGTAGACTTCCCGGCCTATAACGCGGATGCTCTCATCCAGCTCTTCAATGCCGACACCCATCTCCAGCAGCTTGGCCGTTAATGCCTCGAGATGCTTCGGAATGACATTGTCGATCAACACGTTGCCGCGGGTTGCCGCAGCCGCAATCATGTACGTTCCGGCCTGAATCCGGTCCGGAATAATGGAGTGGCGGCAGCCATGCAGTTCGTCCACGCCTTCAATGCGAATCGTCTCGGTGCCTGCGCCTTTGATGACGGCGCCCATGGACACCAGCAGTGTGGCCACATCTATAATCTCAGGCTCTTTGGCCGCGTTCTCGATAATGGTAGAGCCTTTGGCCCGGGAGGCCGCCAGCATGATATTGATGGTCGCTCCTACGCTTGCAACGTCCAGATAGATCTTGGCGCCGCGCAGCTCCTTGGCATATAAGTGAATTGAACCATGGTCATTCGTAACGGTGGCGCCGAGCGCCTCGAATCCCTTGATATGCTGGTCGATCGGACGCGGCTCAAAGTTACATCCGCCCGGCAGGCCGATCGTTGCTTCTTTGAAGCGCCCGAGCAGTGCGCCCATCATGTAATAGGACGCCCGCAGCTTCTTCACCGGCCCGTTGGGCATAGGAATGGATACGATATGCGAAGGGTCGATTCTCATCTGGCTTCCCGACCGGGTAACGGTTGCGCCCAGCTCCTGCAAGATTTCGGAATAGATGGCTACGTCGCTGAGGGCAGGCAGATTGTCCAGCACTACCTCGCTCTCGGCCAGAATGGCCGCCGGTATCAAGGCGATTGCGCTGTTCTTCGCGCCGCTGATGGTCACCATTCCTTGAAGCGGACGCCCTGCGCCGATCATTAGTTTTTCCATAGTGTATTTGGTTCCCCCTACGTAAATGCCGGAAGCTAACCGGCGGCGGTACAAGTCAAAAGCCCGGGAGCTTCTCCCCGGCGTTCTCTTCAGTTTACCCCCAAATGCTCCCTGTCTGTCAAGCGCGGGGGCAGGAGATCCTCTCTACAAAAGAAGCGCCCTCCGAAAAACGAAGGGCGCTCTTGGTGAAAAACCAAAAATAAAGTCGACGATTAGGCTTTGTTGCTTGTGCCGAATTCGCGGATTTTGCCGATAACCGTCTGCTTGATGGCTTCGCGGCCCGGTTGAATGAATGTCCGCGGATCATACGCGTCCGGCTTGGCAGCCAGCACTTCACGAACCGTCTTCGCGAATGCAATCTGGTTCTCGGTGTTCACGTTGATCTTGGAGGTGCCAAGGGAGATCGCCTTGTCGATGTCATGCTTCGGAATGCCGGTACCGCCGTGCAGAACGAGCGGAAGCTTAACAGCGTCGCGGATTTCTTCCATTTCCTTGAACCCGAGGTTCGGTTCGCCATGGTAAGGACCATGCACGGAGCCGAGCGCCGGAGCCAGTGTATCAATGCCGGTCTCCTTCACGATGCGTACACATTCGTTCAGGTCGGCATACTGAATGCCGCCGATTACGTCGTCTTCCTGTCCGCCTACAGTGCCGACTTCGGCTTCAACGGAGACGCCCTTGGCGTGCGCATATTCAACGACTTTCTTCGTCATGGCGATGTTCTCGTCGATCGGATGGTGCGAACCGTCGATCATAACGGAAGTAAAGCCGGCGTCGATGGCTTCCTTACATTTCTCGAAGCTGGAGCCGTGGTCGAGGTGAATGGCTACCGGCACCGAAATCTTCAAATCGTGTACCAGACCTTCAACCATCTTCACCACTGTGTAGAAACCGCCCATGTGGCGGGCAGCGCCTTCGGATACGCCCAGGATAACCGGGGACTTCTCTTCTTCAGCGGCAGACAGAATCGCCTGCGTCCACTCCAGGTTGTTGATGTTGTATTGGCCTACAGCGTATTTGCCTTCCAGGGCTTTGTTCAGCATGTCAGTCATCGATACTAATGGCATGATTCATCCTCCTAAGATGGTTAGATTGCACCGCTTGTCTCAAGCCGGCATCCTATACAGGCTCATTATAGCACAACCCGTCTCAAATACTAAATAGAATTATCAAAAAAATGTCCCGGCGGGACGTATCGCCCCCACCCCTGTATACGGAGACATTCTTCTCTATTATTACCCAATTTCGGAATGTTACTGCTCCCCGTCAAAAAAGGGGCTCCTCTATGGAACCCCTGTCTTCTCTCTCTTCCCGCCTCTAGTGCAGACGGTCCGACGAACTGCCTCGCAAATGCATGTTGACCGCAACGCGCATCTCGTCAATGTCAAAGGGCTTGGTAAAGTGCATGAGCGCCCCAAGCTTCGTCGCTTCCTTAATCATGTCCAGTTCTCCGTAGGCAGTCATCATAATGACCTTGATCTCCGGATTGATTGCCTTGATATGCTTCAAAATCTCCAGTCCGTCCATCCCCGGAATCTTCATGTCCAGAAGGACCAGATCCGGCGCCTCCGCACGCACAATGTCGAGCGCCGCCTTGCCGTTGGCGGCCTGATAGGTGCTGTAGCCGTCGCTGTTGAAGACCTCCATCAAAAGGATGCGTATTCCGTTCTGATCATCCACAATCAGTACTTTGTTGTTCTTCATCCGTTACCCTCCCAGAGTATAAGGCAGATTTGCTCCGATCCCTTGCGGCGCTTGGCGGTTCATGCTTCCGGAATGCACACGAAGAACTATTATTCGACTATCCCGGTTTTGAATCCTGCTTTTTGACAATTATGAGTAAAATTATATGAATGGAATCTGCATCCGGGGGATAAACCGACAAAAAAAGAGCCTTCCGCAAGCGGAAGACTCTGCTTAGGCAAGAGACAGGCTGTCTCTCTGCGGCCAAGGCTTATTGCTGTTCGGTGTGGGTCAGGGAAGCCCGGACAAATTCACGGAAAAGCGGCTGCGGACGGTTCGGCCGGGAGGTGAACTCCGGATGGAACTGTACCGACAGGAACCAAGGATGGCCCGGCAGCTCGACGATCTCGACCAGGCGGCCGTCCGGCGAGGTGCCGGAGATGACCAGCCCCGCCTTCTCGATAACATCGCGGTAGGCATTGTTGAACTCATACCGGTGGCGGTGGCGCTCGTAGACCAGCTCGTCGTCATAGCATTCCATGGCAAGCGAGTCCGGAAGCAGCTTGCACGGATACAGGCCCAGGCGCATCGTTCCGCCCATGTCCTCGATATCCTTTTGTTCCGGCAAAAGGTCGATCACCGGGTACGGGGTAGCCGGATCAATCTCCGAGCTGTTGGCGTTCGCCAGGCCGGCAACGGACCGGGCATACTCGATGACGGACACCTGCATGCCGAGGCAGATGCCGAAGAACGGGATCTGCCGCTCGCGGGCATAGCGAATGGCCGAAATTTTGCCCTCAATCCCGCGGTCTCCGAAGCCTCCCGGCACGAGAATGCCGCCTACGCCGCGGAGCAGCTCATCGACGTTCTCGTCCGTAACCTCCTCGGCGTTCACCCAGCGGATGCTGACTTCGGCATTGGCCGCGAAGCCGGCATGCGAGAGCGACTCCACTACGCTCAGGTACGCGTCATGCAGCGCCACATATTTGCCGACAATAGCGATCTCGACGTTCTTCTCCAGCTTCTGGATTCGCTCGAGCATCGCTTCCCATTCGGTCATATCCGGAGCCGGCGTCGTCAGCTTCAAGTGGTTGACCACAATCTCGTCCAATCCCTCGTTGCGCAGATTCAGCGGAACTTCATACAGGGTGGAGGCATCGCGGCATTCCACGACGGCATTGGCGTCAATGTCGCAGAACAGCGCGATCTTGGCCTTCATGTCCGGAGACAGCGGGTATTCGGTCCGGCAGACGATGACGTTCGGCTGAATGCCGATGCTCCGCAGTTCCTTGACGCTGTGCTGGGTCGGCTTCGTCTTCACTTCGCCGGCAGCCTTGATATAAGGAATCAGCGTAACGTGGATGTACATTACGTTCTCCCGTCCGATGTCGCTCTTGATCTGACGGATGGCTTCCAGGAACGGCAGGCTCTCGATGTCGCCGACCGTGCCGCCGATTTCGGTAATGACCACGTCAGAGCCGGTCTCGCGTCCGGCACGGAAGACGCGCTCTTTGATTTCGTTCGTGATATGAGGGATGACCTGAACGGTGCCGCCCAAATATTCGCCGCGCCGCTCTTTGCTGATTACGGAGGAGTACACCTTGCCGGTTGTAACATTGCTGTTCTTGGACAAGTTGATGTCAATGAACCGTTCATAGTGCCCAAGGTCCAGGTCCGTCTCCGCCCCGTCGTCGGTCACAAATACTTCGCCGTGCTGATACGGACTCATCGTTCCCGGGTCTACGTTGATATACGGATCAAATTTCTGAATCGTCACCTTCAGTCCCCGGTTCTTCAACAGCCGGCCGAGCGAGGCGGCCGTGATGCCCTTGCCCAGGGAAGACACAACGCCACCCGTTACGAAAATATACTTGGTCAATGCAATACCCTCCTAAATAAAGTCCATCACAATCTGGCGACGCATGATGTTTATCGTTACCCGTTTTGTCAATGGCAAAACGGGGGAATCCCAAAGTCCGACGAAGGAGCGAAGAACCCGTTCCCCGTCTTCAACAGGGTCTGTAAACACAAAAAAAGTGACACCGGTAGCACCGGGGCACTTTTTGAATAAACAACCCTATTTACTTGCTTGAAAAGCCCATGCAATAGTTTACATGGTGGCCCTATCCCTGTCAAGAATGCAATTCAAAGAAAAAACAGTGGGTTCCTTAGAACTCGTCTTCTTCTTCGGCTTCTTCCGCTTCTTCTTCTTCGGTCTCGTCTTCCGCCAAATCTTCGCCTTCCAGCTCATCCTCGTCCATGACCACTTCTTCGTCATCGACGCCTTCTTCGCTGTCGTCGTCGGAGTAGAGATCGTCGCGGTCCTCGTCCATCACGTCGAAATCTTCCTCGTCGCCGGAGTACGTATCTTCTTCCTCGGTGAAGTCGTCGTCCTCCAGATCGTCGTCGTCATCGTTAATGATGCGCGGACGCTTCGCATTGCCGATCGGATCGTCGGAACGCTCCAGCGGATACCAGCGCTTCAGGCCCCACAGGTTGGTGCCGACGCAGGCAAACCGGCCGTCAATGTTGATTTCGGTATATAGCTGGGCAATCGTATCGTTGGTTTCTTCTTCGGTCATTCCGCGCAGCTTGGCCACTTCGACCATCAGGTCGCGGTAGTAAAACGGCGTATTGGCAGCCTTGAGAACCAGGAATGCCAGATCGACCATCGACATTTCCTTCACTTTCTCGGGGTCCAGCTTCAAGTTCAGCGGCGTACTCACTTCAGGTACACTTCCTCTCACGCATTGTTCACGACTAAGTAAAACCTATTTGACCGCAAAAAGCAAGCACCAGTCCAGCCGCTTGCAGCCTGTCCTCGTCCGGGCCATGCCGGAGTTTATGTAAAACACGCCTTCCCTGCCGCCGGGCGCGAAAAAGGCGGAGGAAAATCCTCCGCACCCGACTGTATCCGCCGGCCCCGGGAATGCTCCCGCCTGCCGATGAGGCGAAGGAACGCACATGCGGCGCTCTTTCGCTACAGTGTATGTGCGCCTGCGGGGTTTGACACGAGAAGCGGCCTATTTCCGCCAAAAAGGGCAAGTTCCCATGCGGCTCTTCCGCCCTGCTCATACACTGTTGGCAGCATGAGCAGGAGGGAGCGGCTGTAGCTATGGAGGATTACCGGTTTTGGCAGGACTGGATGGAGCAGACCCAGTCCGCGCCTGCGAACGGAGAGCGCCGCATCGTGACGTTCCGGGAACCCCGGCAGTATGCGGGAGCGCTGTCGCAGTGGCAGGCGCTCCGGCGGAAGCGGCCGCCCGGCGGTCAGGTCCGCGTCTCTTCGCTGATCCGGGCTTTTTTTGTGCCGGCTTCGGGCGCTTCGCTGCTGGCGAGGAAATACGGGGGCTCCGTCGCCGTGGAAGAGGATGTCCGCATCACGCTCCACGCGGCGGTCACGCTTCCCCAACCCGGGGAAAAAGCAGGCGCTTCGCTGCCCTGGGGCATCAAGGCCATCCGCGCTCCGCAGGCCTGGTCGAAATCCACAGGGGTTCAGGTTCGGGTCGGCGTCATCGACACCGGGGCGGACTTCCGGCATCCCGACCTGAAGCACTGCCTCGCCACCGGGGTCAATCTGCTGCACCGCGGCATGCTGCCGCTGGACGACAACGGCCACGGCACCCACATCGCCGGCACCTTGGCCGCGGCCGGAGGCCCCTACGGCATGATGGGCGTAGCGCCAAGGGCTCTCCTCTATCCCGTAAAGGCGTTCGATCACAGCGGGTCGGCGTACGTCTCGGACATTGTGCTCGGCATCGACTGGTGCGTCCAGAACCGGATGGATCTCATCAATATGAGCTTTGGCATGAAGACGCGCAGCAAGGCGCTCCATGATGTGGTCATCCGCGCGTACAAGGCCGGCATCCCCATCATCGCCTCCTCCGGCAACGACGGCAAACGCGGAGGCGATTACCCCGCCCGCTATGCGGAGACGATTGCTGTCGGGGCGCTGGGAAAAGGCCGGCAGATCGCAGGGTTCAGCAACCGCGGGCCTTACATCGACGTATACGCTCCCGGCGAAGCCGTGTCCTCCTGCTGGCTCAAGGATGGCTACAAGGAGATGAGCGGCACGTCCATGGCGACGTCGCATGTGACAGGCGCGGCGGCGCTGCTGCTGGCGCTGCGCCCCGGTCTGTCGCCGCGCGAGCTCAAGCGGCTGCTCCGGCGTACCGCGCAGCCGCTCCGGCTGCGCGCGGGCCAGCGGCGCGCCGCGCTCGGCGGCGGCGCGCTCGATGCCCTGCGGCTGCTGCGCGCAGGGCGCAAGCCGTCCGCGGCGGGCAAAGCGCCGCGGCCCTAAATGCCCCTTCCGCCGGCCTTTGGCGGCGGAAGGAGCGCTCTCCCGGCCGGCGAAGCGCCGGGAGAACGCGCCAAGCCCCGCCCCCGGCGTCTGCCGCGGGGGCGGGGCTTGCGGTGTGCCGAGCGCAGGCTTACATGCGCTCGGGAGCGGAGACGCCGACGAGGCGCAGCACGTTGGCGATGGTCTGGCGCACCGCGCCGAGCAGCGCGAGGCGGGCTGCGGTCTGGGCGGCATCCTCGGTGATGACGCGCTCGGCCTTGTAGTAGCTGTGGAACAGCGACGCCAGCTCGTAGACGTACCGGATCAGCCGGTGCGGGGCGTAGTTCTCGGCTGCCGTGTCGATTTCGGACGGCAGCTCGCCGATTTTGCGCAGGAGATTGAATTCATGCTCGCTGGTAAGCTTGCTGTAATCGACGGTCCCCGGGTCCGGCAGAGCGATGCCCTGCTCTTCCGCCTGGCGGAATACGCTGCAGGCGCGGGCATGCGCATACTGCACGTAGAAGACCGGATTCTCGTTCGAAGTCGAAATCGCCAGGTCCATGTCGAAATCCAGATGCGAGTCCATGCTCCGCATGGTGAAGAAATAGCGGATGGCGTCCACGCCGACCTCTTCCATGAGGTCCTCCATCGTAACCGCCTTGCCGGTGCGCTTGGACATCTTGACCTTCTCACCGTCCTGGAACAGACTGACCATCTGGGCAATCAGCACCACGAGCTTGTCGGGATCGTAGCCGAGCGCCGACATCGCCGCCTTCATCCGCGGAATATAGCCGTGGTGGTCGGCACCCCAAATGTTGATCATGCGGTCATAGCCCCGGCCGTATTTGTCGCTGTGGTAGGCGATATCCGGGGTAAGATACGTATACGTTCCGTCGTTTTTGATAAGAACGCGGTCTTTGTCGTCCCCGTATTTGGTGGTGTTCAGCCAGGTTGCCCCGTCCTGCTCGTACACTTCGCCGCGCTCGCGGAGATCGTCGAGCGATCGCAGAACTTGGCCGTTCTCGTACAGCGAGGTTTCGCTGAACCAGATGTCGAAGGAGACGCGGAAACGGGCGAGGTCCCGTTTGATTTTGTCCAGTTCCTTCTCCAGACCGTAGCTTCTCAGGAAGGCGGCGCGCTCGCCGGGCTCCATCTCCAGCAGCGCAGTCCCCTTCTCGGCGACCAGTTCCCGGGCAAAGCCCTTGATGTCTTCGCCGTGGTAGCCGTCCTCCGGCATCTCCGCCTGCTGTCCCAGCTCCTGAAGATAACGGGCTTCAATCGACCGGCACAGGTTCGCCACCTGATTCCCGGCATCGTTGATATAATACTCGCGCGTTACTTGATAGCCGGCAAAATCAAGCACATTGCACAGCGCGTCGCCGACTGCGGCGCCGCGGGCATGGCCCAGGTGCAGGCTGCCTGTCGGGTTGGCGCTGACAAACTCCACTTCAACCTTGCGGCCCGCGCCTGCGCCGGTCCGTCCATAATCGGCGCCCTGGCGGGCGACGAGCGGAATGACCTCGTACAGGTACGCTTTGGACAGCGTCAGATTGATGAAGCCGGGTCCGGCAATCTCCGCCGACTGGATGCCCGCGGCATCCCGGTCGAGATGCTCCAGAATCGCCTCGGCGATCTGGCGGGGGTTCTTCTTCGCAATCTTGGTCAGCTGCATGGCGGCATTGGTCGCCAGGTCGCCGTGAGCCTTGTCGCGCGGCACCTCCAGCACGATGGCGGGCATTTCTTCCCGGGCCACCAGGCCGGCTGCTTCCACCGCCCGGGCAATGGCTTCTCTCACCCGTTCTTCAATCTGATGAAGCGGGTTGTGGTCTTGTGTCGTCATTTCGGTTCCTCCTGTATATCCAAACTGATCGCAAATGATCCCGATGCTTCTCCATATACATACAGCTCATAGGTCCAGCTCGCCTGCAGCGAGCGCCCGGAGCGGACCATCTCCAGCCGTCCGGTCTCCGTCGACAAATTGAACTGCGTATAAGGCGAGCGGTAAAAACCGGGCTGGCTTCCGCCTTCCCGGAACGTCTGCTCCGATTCTACCGCTCCGTGGCGAATCAGCTTGAGCTCGCCTTGGCCGGCCTTAATCGTTGTTCGTACCGATAAAGACTCGCCGCGCGGACCTTCACTCTTCTCCTCGAAACGGACATAGAGCTGGGTTCCCCTCTCAACGGCTTCGCCGGAGGCCCGAATTACGCTGCGCTGTCCATCCCGGATGCTCTCCAGCAGGACGGCGACGGGGTAAGGGCGGGATTGTGGCTCGGACACAGCCTGTCCTCCATTCTGGCCGGGCCGCAGATCCGCCGCAGCGTCGTCCGCCGGCGGCACCAATCCTAAAGCCCGTTATCGCTTATCATTGTACACTATATCCAGTCACGGGCCGCAATTCAATCCCGGAACCCGCAGATTTCCTCATTGTATCACACCGGCGGAGCAGGCGGAACCGGGGAACGAACCGGCCGCTGAAATCCGGCAGCCGCGCCAAAAGACCGGAGAAAGCAGGGGGGCCACCCCTGCTTCCTCCGGCTGTGTCTGCCCGAGTTCGGTATGTTACGTCTGAGCCGGGTCTGTGCTTGCCCGCTTCCGGTCTGTTACGTCTGAGTCGGGTCTGTGCTTGCCCGCTTCCGGTCTGTTTCTGGCGAGTTCGACCTGTGCCTGCCCGAATCGGGTCTGTGCTCCCTGCACCTGCCCCGCGCCCTACCGACCCCCGACCTCTTCCTCTTCCTCTTCCTCTTCCTCTTCCTCTTCCTCTTCCTCTTCCAGTGTGCCTACTCTTCCCGCTTGAGGAAAGAGAACTTCTTGGACCAGGTCATGCCGCCGTTACCCGTAGCATAGAGCGCCCAGCCCTTGGGCGTGTCCGCAGCCATCCAGCCGGTGGTCGGGCCTGCAAAGGAAATGCTGCCGTCGTAACCCGGAAGCACTGAACGGTTGCTCCAGGTAAGGCCGCCGTCCGTGGAACGGCCGACGCCGATTTGCTCTCCCGCCGGCGAATAGCCGAGCAGGAATGCCGCGCCGCCGGAGGCGAGCGACAGGTTGCCGGGCTTCCCTGCAGCCGGTCCTTCCGTAAGCAGCGCCGGACCCGTTCCCGGAGCAGGGCCGCCCCCCGCGCTGTCCGCCGCGATGACGCGTCTCCAGTGCGATCCGCCGTCCCTGCTGGCATAGAGCGAATACGAAGTCTGAGACATGCCGACGCCGCCGTACAGAACCGCCCATACCTGACTGCCGCGGATACGGATCTCCGTATAATAGGGGGAATCGAACGGGACCGTCAGCACCTTCTTCCAATGCTTGCCTCCGTCTGCGGTCTTCATCACCCGGTACCCGGTTCCCGGGACGACAACCGACGCATATCCGAGGTTTCGGCTTGCGAAGGCGGCGCCCCGGGTATTGGCCGGAAGGGGCAGCTTGCTCCAGGTCGAGCCGCCGTCTCCGGTAACGTAGGCAGACGCCCAGTCATAGGCGAATCCGGTGCGGCGGTCCGGAAAGTCGATTCGGCTCATCGTAAGGGGCAGCCCGTCGATCCGCTTCCAGGTGGAGCCGCCGTCCGCCGTGCGGATCAGATAGCGGCCCGTCCCGGAAGCTGTTGAAGCGAGGGCCCAGCCCTCCACATTATTGGGGAATTCGATGTCCGCGAACTGCCACTGTCCCTGATAAATCGTCTGAAAGCTGCAGCCGCCGTCCGAGGTCCCGATGAGAAATCCCGGTCCGGCCGCCCGGCCTGTCCCTGCGCTTAGAAAATCCAAATCCGTAAAATGCAGCGCCGTGTTCTCTGCGGCCGCACCGGCCTGCAGGGACTGAAGCAGCCCGTGGTCTCCTGTACCGCAGGAAGCGGACGTCTTGGAAGCAGGCGCCGCCGAAGCCGTCGGAGCGGGGCGGGGTCCGGCGCCGCCGAGGATCAGCACTGCGGCAAGCAGGGCCTTCAAAGTGACGGCGGTTCTGCAGGAATGCCGGTTGTCTTTCTTCATTAGATACCCTCCCTGTCGTTCTTTCTCTCTGTTATACCCTCCGGGACCTGCTGCCGCCACCTTCGAGCGGTAACAAAAGAGCGTCAGTTTCTTCATGATTCCTTTTGCCGCTTCTCTCCGGGCTGAATATCCCCGGCCGGCATTTCCCATAATGGATAGAAGGAACTTCCACTTTTGCCGAAAAGGAGCCTGACGCCATGGCCCATCGTACCGGTCCCTCTTCCGCCCGCCGCCGCCCGCTGCGCCGTCTGCTGCGGCTGGCCCTGGCCTTCACGCTGCTTCTGCTGCTGGGCGCAGGAGGCCTGCTCCTCTATTTGTCGCATAAAGACCTCCCGCCCATACCGGACGACCTGCGCTCCCGGCTGTACGATGTCCGGGGCGAGGAACTTGCGGTCTTCTCCGGCAGCGGCCAGACGCGTGATCCGGTTCCGCTGAACGCCGTGTCTCCTTATCTTATTCAGGCTACGCTGTCGATCGAGGACCGTCATTTCTATCACCACGCCGGGTTCGATCTCAAAGGAATGGGACGGGCCGTGCTGGCCAACCTGGAGAGCGGACGGCGTTCCCAAGGCGCCAGCACGCTGACCCAACAGCTTGCCCGCAATCTCTATCTCTCCCATGAGAAGACCTGGACCCGCAAGATGCGGGAAGCCATGTATACGCTCCAGATCGAAATGAAGTACAGCAAGGACGACATTCTTCATATGTATCTAAATGAAATCTATTACGGTCACGGCGCCTACGGAATTGAGGCAGCCTCCCGCATGTACTTCGGCAAATCCGCATCGGAGCTCAATCTGGCGGAGAGCGCCCTGCTGGCCGGCATCCCGAAGGGACCGACCTACTATTCGCCATACGCGCATCCCGACAATGCCAAGCGCCGTCAGGAGCTGATTCTGTCAATTATGGCCGACCTCGGCAAAATCACACCCGAGCAGGCCAAAAGCGCCAAGGCTGAGAGCCTGGCGCTGAAGCCCCGCAGCGAGGGCGCCGCCGCGGCCGATCCGGCTCCCTACTTCCGCGATTATGTCGCGTCGTCGGCGGCGTCGCTGCTGGGGATGAGCGTCGATGAAATGGAGCACAGCGGCCTGCGCGTATACACGACGCTCGATCCCGACAAACAGCGGGCCGCCGAGACCGCCGTGGCCCAAGGCATGGCCGGCGCTACCGGTCTGGAGACGGCGCTGGTATCGGTCGATCCCCGAACAGGCTATATCCAGGCGATGGTCGGAGGGGTGCAGTACCGGACCAATTCGTACAACCATGCGCTGGCCGTTACCCGCCAGCCGGGCTCCTCCTTCAAACCGGTCATGTATCTGACTGCGCTCGCCTCAAAGGAAATGACCGGCCTGACCGTGTTCAACAGCCAGCCGACGCTGTTCCATTATGACCACAACCGCAAGACGTACCAGCCCCGCAACTTCGGGGACAAGTACCTGGGCGAGATTACGATGGGCCAAGCGATTGCGGCGTCGGACAATATCTACGCCGTGAACACGATGATGAAGATCGGTACGGAGCGCGTCATCGAGACGGCCCGGAAGCTCGGAATCGACAGTCCGCTCGGCAACGTCCCTTCTCTTGCGCTCGGCACGTCGCCGGTCAGTCCGCTGGAAATGGCCTCGGCCTTCGGCGTCATCGCCAACGGAGGCGCCCGTCTCCCGGTGACCGCCATTCTGAAGATCGCCGATGCCGACGGCCATACGCTCTACAGCGCCCCCACCCCCAAGGCGGAGCAGGCGGTTGATCCGGCCGCCGCCTATGTTCTGACCCGGCTGATGGAGGGCGTGTTCGAGACCGGCGGAACCGGCAACCGCGTTGCCTCGGTGCTCAAACGCCCCGTTGCCGGCAAGACCGGCACGACCGATACGGACGCCTGGATGGTCGGCTTCACGCCGGAGCTCGCCACGGCGGTCTGGGTCGGCTACGACAAAGGCCGGGAGATTGCAACGGCCGACGGACGGCGGGCCGCTCCGATCTTTGCCCGGTATACGGAGCAGGCGCTTGCCGGCGTTCCGCCCAAAATTTTCCCAATTCCGCAAGGGGTCGTCAGCCTCTATATCGATCCCCAGTCGGGCAAACTGGCCACAGCCGACTGCCCCGGCAAGAAGCTGATGGCCTTCATCGCCGGAACGGAGCCGAAGGACTACTGTCCGCTTCACGGCAAGCCGGCCAAGACGAGTCCGGCCGGGCAGCAGGCGGCAGATGAAGAAGACCGCTCCTGGTGGAGCGACCTCAAACGCTGGTGGATGAATTAGCGGCCTCTGGCAGCCCGCCCCCGGAACGGGTAAAATGAAAGGATACCAGTTCTGCCGGGAGGAGGAATTCGCTATGACCCCTGCCAATCTTCGCAGCGGCGAGCCGCTGCCCTCCGCTCTCTTCGCCGCTCCGGCGCTGCTTGCGGCCCCGCTTCTGCTCGGCCAGATACTGATCCGGCAGACCGGGAACGGCGAGATCGCCTGCCGGATCGTCGAGACGGAGAGCTACGGCGGCGCCGAGGATCTCGGCAGCCATGCCGCCGGAGGACGCCGCACCGCCCGCACAGAGATCATGTTCCATGCCGGTGGCGTTGCTTACATTTATCTGATCTACGGCATGCACCACTGTCTGAATGTCGTTACCGGCCAGGCAGACGATCCGCAGGCCGTTCTGATTCGGGCGGTGCAGCCTCTTTCGCCGGAGGACGCCGCCCGGATGGCGGCTCACCGGGGCAGAGCCCCGCGCCGCCCCGCCGAACTGTCGGGCGGCCCCGGGCGGCTCTGCCGGGTTCTTCGCATCGACCGGAGCCTCGGCGGCTGCCGCCTGGACCGCCCCGGCGACAGTCCGCTCTGGCTTGAGCGGGGTGACGACCCCAAGAGCCTGGAGATTATGCAGGCTCCCCGCATCAACATCCCGTATGCCGGAGAATATGCGGCCCGCCCCTGGCGATTTTACCTGAGGGACAATCCTTATGTCTCGGTCCTTGATCCGGCCGCCGTCCGTTACCCGGGTTAAGCAAATTACGGTGGAAGCGTTTCACCCCGGCTCGCCCGGGGTAATATAGAATTAACCCCAAGGAAATCCTCTGCCCTTCCGCGAGAAAGGCGGAGGCTTTTTTATGCCGCGATAAGCGGGAAAATTCGGGAAAAAAATGGCTACCCTTCCGCTTACAATTAATGTTATACTGAATAAATAACGTAAATAAAATTTTAATGAGGGGACATGGGATGAAGGACACTGGGATGATCCGGAACTTGGACAGTCTTGGACGCATTGTCGTTCCCGTTGAAATCCGCATGACACGCAACATTGATATCGGGGACCCGATCGAATTTTTTATTCTCGATGACCGCATTATTGTGCTGCGCAAATACACCTCCACCGAGTGCACATTCTGCCGCAGTCTGGATAATGTCAGCTATTTCAGAGATCAATTTATATGTAATCATTGTCTGCAAGAACTGGCCGATCCGAGCCGCCCGGAAGAGACCGCCGAGCTGCCTGCCCCTCCTCCGGAGGCAATCCCTGCTCCCAATCATTCCGCCTCCGGACTTCGTTCCAAGACAGATGAAATGCGCAGGCGTCTGGAAGCGGCCATTGCGGAGCATCCGCGGGCCAACCAGAAGGAGCTGGCCCGGCTGCTGGGCATCAGTCAGGCCCGGGTCAGTCAATTGAAGCGCAAAATCCCGCCCGCCCGGCCCGTTGCCGACTGATTCGGGCAGCCGTTCCGATCTGCTTGGAAACGCCAACAAGGCTTCGGCCGCTTCCTTGGAAGCGGCCGAAGCCTTGTTGTTCTTCCTGCTTCAAGCAGACCCTATTGCAGAGCTTCCTTCAGACTGTCCGGCGAGTCCGCCCACCACTGCTCGTTGTGGCTGATCAGCAGCTTGCGCAGCGCGTCCTTCTCGGCAGCGCCAAGTCCTTCAAGAATGACCTTCCTCTTCAGCGCCGCATCCAGCTTGTTCACGTGGTCGGCAAGAATCTTCCAGCCCTTCTTGGCCTCGCTGTCGATCTGCATCTCGCAGGCCGTCAGGCCGGCATAGTGCTGGCCTTCAGGTGTGCGGTCCACGGCCACCCAGACGACCCATACCCGGCGTCCGCCCGGAACTTCCTCCCGGTTGGCCGTGAACTTGATTCCCCGTTCCACCTTGCTCTTCGCATGCATCGCGCCGATGTCGATTACCGCTTCTCCGCCGTCGATAATGACGGGCGACACGTGGTTAAGGTCGATGGATCCCGCCCCGAACCCTTTATGTTTGCTCTTCGCGTTCACAATATTCAAGGCAATCGGCTTCTTGCCCTCCGCTCCGGATTGTTCCACCTTCACTCACCCTTCCTGCTCTCCATAGAACGTTTCTGATTCCTCGTTTTAATTTTAGCTAATAATGTCCGGAATGCAAACATATACATCCCGTAGATGCTTGTCAACGGGAGGAGTTCCAGTATGAAACGACGATCGATCCGTACCGTCTTCCTTAGCGCGGCTCTGTCCGCCCTCTGTCTGGCCGCAGGCGGGTGGGGCTGGCATCTGTCCGCTGTTCAAAAGGCCGTGGATACGGCATCCTCTGCGGCCGCCCCGGCTCCTGCGGTTCCGGACATTCCGAAATCGGCCAAGTCCCCCGCCTCGCTAACGGCGGCAGACTCCGGTTCGGTACTGCCGCCTGTCAGCACTCCCTCCCCTGTTCAGGCACTGAGCCGCCGGGTGACGGAATATCATCTCAATGCCCGTCTGAACGCGGCGGCAGATACGATTACGGCAACGGAGACGGTAACGTGGACGCATCCGGGCAGCAGACCGGTCCGCGATCTGTACTTCCATTTGTACCCCAATGCCTTCGCCTCGTCAGAAACTACATTCATGAAGGAATCGGGCGGACGGCTGCGAAGCGATGCCATGCCTGAAGGCGGCTACGGCTCCATGACTCTTCTCGACGTTCACACCCCGGACGGCGTCTCTCTGACCCACCGGGTCCAGGTTGTCCAGCCTGATGACGGCAACGCCAAGGACCGGACCCTCGTCCGCATTCACCTGCCCCAGCCGGTCGCCGCCGGGCAGAGTGTCACGCTGAACCTCCGTTACGAGCTGAAGCTGCCTGCAATCTTCGCCCGGATGGGGAGCGACGGCCGTTTTGTCATGGCCGGCCAGTGGTTTCCGAAGCTCAGCGTCTATGAACCGGCGGGTACCCGCGGGCGGCTGGAGGAAGGATGGAACCTGCACCAATATCACGGCAATTCCGAATTCTACAGTGATTTCGGTATTTACAACGTCGCGATTACTGTACCGCAGACCTATACCGTGGCGGCAACCGGGTTCCCGGTACGCACTCCTGCCATTTCAAAAGGGGAGAAGACCTACCAGTTCTATGCCGATGACGTTCACGATTTTGCCTGGGCCGCTTCTCCCGACTTCGTCGTTGCGGACAAAGCCTTCTCTTCTCCCGGAGTTCCCGGCGTACGAATCAAACTGTATCTGGATCCCCTCCACAAGGGACTCAAGGAGCGTTATTTCCAGGCAGCCGAGGCTGCCCTGGCCAACTTCAGCAAATGGTATGGCTCCTATCCTTACACGACCCTGTCTATTGTGGTGCCGCCTTCGAACGGTAATGGGGCCGGGGGCATGGAGTACCCGACGCTGGTTACCGCCTGGGCCGCCCAGGAGGCCGCGCCGGACACTTCCCTTGAACGAACGGTTATTCATGAGATTGGACATCAGTATTTCTACGGCATGGTCGCAAGCAATGAGTTCGAAGAGCCGTGGCTGGACGAGGCTTTCACTTCCTATGCCGAAGACAAGCTGATGGAGCAGGAATACGGAGAGACGCCGAACCTTGCGCTGCAGGCCAGTCTCGTGACAAAGCCGAAGCCCATGGACCTGGAAGCATGGAAGTATGGGGGCAGCAGCGGTTATACCCAAAATGTCTACATCCGCGGAAAACTCCTGCTCAAAGACATGGAGCGGGAAATGGGAACAGCCAAGATGGACGCGGTTCTATCCGCCTATGCGCGCAAATACCGGTTCCGTCATCCCTCCACCGCCGACTTTCAGAAGACGGTCGAGAAGGTAACCGGCTCCTCGTGGCAGGCCTACTTCGATCGTTACGTCTACAGCGGCGGCGTCCCGGACTTTGCCGTCGACCGCATACGGATCGTCCGGGAACCGGCCAAGGGCGCCTCGGTCCTGTACCGGTCGGAGGTCACCCTCTCCAACGCCGGCTCGCTGTACGGCAGAGTCAAGGTCCGGTTCACCTTCGCGGACGGCAGGAGCATTCTTAAAGATTGGGACGGATACAGCAGAGGAACGGTCTTTAAGCTGACTTACCCTTCCCCGCTCCTCTCGGCCGAGATTGATCCGGAACACGAGATCCTGCTGGAGAACGCGCATGTCAACAATTTCCGAAGAGCGGAACTTCCCGCAGCCTCCGTCTCCCGCTGGACGATGGGTGTGGCGCAAGGAATCGAGGCCCTGCTCGGCATTCTGTCATGGTGAGGTGAGCGCACATGAGAACCTGGATCAAATGCGGCTGGCGAAGCACCAAAGAACAGACTTATATTCTCATTCTTCTCTTTCTGTACCGGCTGTTGTGGGGCTACTTTCTGTACGGGTTCCTCCGGTCGGCAATTGTCCCCCTGCTCCTGCGCTATCCGGCTGCTGAAGCCGGAGGAACAACGATGGGACGAGTGCTGTTCTATCTCGAAGGCCGCCTGCGGCTGGAGGGGAGCCCGGATGTCCGCCGCTGGCTCCTGATTCTTGCCCTCCTGCTTCTGACTAGGCTGCTGATCTCTTCCTTCATCCGGGCAGGGCTGCTGCACGAACTGAGGCAGGAGAGTCTGGGAGAACGTGGTCTGTTCTTCTTTCCGGGCATGCGCAAATACGGCCTGCCGATTCTGCTCTTCAGCATGGCCGAATGGGCCTTCGCCCTGCTTCCGCTGTACTGGATCATTCCGCAAGCCCGAGGAACGCTCTTCGCCGCCTATTTTGACTCTTCCCGCCTGTGGGGGCTGCTCCCCCTTCTTGCGCCCTGGCTGCTCTATCTGTTCATCCTTCGGCTCATCTGGCTCTATCTGGAGTTCGGCTACGTCGGCGGCCGGGTCCTCTCCTCGCTGGGCCATGTGCTCCGCTATTTCATTCCCGCAGCCTCGCTCCGGCTGCTCATCGGCGCAGGAGGCGCGCTGACCGCCGCGCTCTGCGCAGCCTCCGGGTATCTTCTTCCCGGCTTGCCCGCCCTGCTCATTCGCCAGGCTGCGCCGTTGCCGGCAACCTTGTTCGCTCTATGGGGGATCGCTGCGCAATATCATCATTGGCGTGCCCGGCAGGAGGGAATTTCTGACTGAACTTATGCCCCCATTTCTTCCGGTAACAGCGAACAGAAGAGAAACAAATGTTCTACTCTTCCAAAGAGTTCATTCTTCTGACACAGAAGAGGGGCTCTTTTTGTCGATTTTCGGCACACCAAAGTTTGCAAAAGAGTAATGCCTCTGCTAAAATGAGGACATCAGTTGGTAACAAGTTTGTAATCTTTCAAAGCCGGTTCGTCACTTTTGCCGGTTGTCGTACCGTTGGATGCCATAACAAGGTGCATAACAAGCCAAATTCCCGGGCACCGGGGAGCGGGGGAACCATTTGTTGGGTGAATTGATCTCGTAACAGAGGGATCATAGGGGACCTTCAACCGAATCCTTAAGCTAACCACGCAGGCATTGGAAGGAGCTCTAACGTTTTGAATAAGGCACAATTTCGCAAAAAACTCGCAGCAGCGACGCTGGGACTTGTGGTTGTTTTCACATCATTGGGATCCGGAAGCGCTTTCGCCGACTCCAAAATGGACAGCGTTATTGCCAAAACGATCGGTGTATCTTATAAAGTAGGCGGCTCTACCACCGCCGGATTTGATTGTTCGGGATTTACCAAGTATGTATACAAGAAGCTGGGACTTAACCTTCCTCGAACTTCCAGAGAACAATACAAAATGGGCACAACGGTTTCCCGCAGCAATCTGCGGTCCGGTGACCTTGTCTTCTTCAACACGACGGGGAGCGGCGTCTCGCATGTTGGCATTTATGTCGGCAACGGCAAATTTGCGCAGTCTTCGTCTTCACGCGGCGTGAATATCAGCTCGCTGAGCCAGTCCTACTGGTCCAAACGTTATGTCGGCGCCAAACGCGTCATGAGTTCCACTGCATTCAAGGCCGTCGCTTACGATTGATTATCGTTTCTACATCCATTTAGCTGCTTATTCGCTTTCTGTGGCCCGAGTCTGCTGCTCCCCAGCATTTCGGGCCTTCTTATTGTTCATTAACCCTTTTTCTTCCTGGTGAAACAGTTCTCTCTCTCTTATTCTCCGATTTCTTCAAATTTTTTTGAGGTAACCTTTATGTAGGGAAAAAAAGGCGCTATAAAGCGTTTTTTTGCAATGAAAGCGCTACATAAAGTTCACAAACCGGAGTCTAGAGTGATTGCCAACCGTCTTCAGGTTTGTTACAATGATGCCAGTGAGTTTTTAGTAACATTTTTGTAATGATTGTTTCCCCTTTTTTATACGTTTTTGTCACGATTGCCGGCAAGACATCATACATACTGTGCCGAATTCCCCGTATTACTGGGGGAGCGGGGGAACCACGTTGGGTGAATTGACCTCCTATTCACAGAGGGGTCATAGGGGACCTTCAACCGAATCCTTAAGCTAACCTCGCAGGCCTTGGAAGGAGTTTAATCTCTTTGAAGAAGAAATTCGCAGCAGCATTTCTCAGCATGTCCATTGCACTTACGCTCGGAGCAGGAAGCGCATTCGCCGATTCCAAGATCGACAAGGTGATCGACAAGGCCATTGGAACGAAGTATTCTTCCGGCGGCACCTCGACCAGCGGGTTTGATTGTTCCGGATTCACGATGTATGTGTTCAACAAGATCGGCATTGATCTTCCGCACCAGTCGGGTTCCCAATATCAGCTTGGCGACGCGGTAGCGAAGAGCGATCTCAGACCTGGCGACCTCGTGTTCTTCAACACGACGGGACGGGGTGTCTCCCATGTCGGCATTTACGTGGGCGAAGGCCGTTTTGCACACGCTTCTTCCAGCAAGGGCGTTACCATCAGCTCCCTGGGCGACAGCTACTATGTGAACCGTTACGTTGGAGCCAAGCGGGTACTGAGCACGACAGCCTACAAGTCGGTAGCCGTCGATTCCGAAGATAACGACGACGTGCAATAAGCCCGTGTCGAAGTAGGACTTT
The DNA here is from genome assembly GCF_031470375.1 of Paenibacillus glufosinatiresistens. NCBI lineage: Bacteria > Bacillati > Bacillota > Bacilli > Caryophanales > Paenibacillaceae > Paenibacillus > Paenibacillus glufosinatiresistens. The sequence goes on along the minus strand of NZ_JAVFHT010000026.1, from coordinate 16,338 downwards.
CACCATCCCTCCTGCCGTTCCGGCAGGGGGGATTTTTTGTCCCTCTTACCCTTTTTATACCCCTGCTTCCGAAAGATAAACCCGAATTGCCGGCCCGCTTGATATTTTTTTCGGTTCTGCTGCCGCGGCGGCTCTATCCTTCCGTCCGGTATGTCATAATAAGCAGGAGCAACGCTACAGGAAAGGGGAGTATGACCTTTGATCCATTCATCCGAGCTTTACCGCGCTCTTCCGATGGATGTTGCGCATGCCCGCGAAATCTGCGGCTGGCAGTATGAGCCCCCCTATAACATATACGGCTGGCTGCCCTGGGATCAGCTTGAAGCGCTCGGCGTCGAGTTCGGCGATCCTAAGATCCGCGAGGAGCAGTATGTATCCGTAGTCAATGACCAGGACGTTCTATGCGGCTTCGCCCAGCTTTTTCCGGTAGAGCCTTCCGTCGTCCGTCTCGGCATCGGCATGCGTCCCGATATGTGCGGGCAGGGCACCGGCCATCTGTTCGTGGGAGCTATTGTACAGGAGGCGCTCCGCCGCTATCCGGACCGTGAGATCGACCTGGAAGTTCTGACTTGGAACCAGCGGGCCATCCGGGCCTATCAGAAAGGCGGATTCACAATTACCGATGCCTATGAGCGGCAGACACCCACGGGGGTCAAGCCCTTTTACTGCATGGTGTATCAAAAATAGCGCGCCAGCGGCGCAAGACGTGAACAAGCCCCGCCCGGATGCCCGGACGGGGCTTGTTCTTCTCATTCATCGCGCGGTCAGCGCGTCTTGTCGAAGGCTTCGTTAAATTCGTGCGCCTGCCGAATATCCTGGGCGGTAATCCCGTTCTCCCGGTCCGTTGCCAGATGCAGCGTAACGTTCCGGTAGTCAATCGTGATATGGGGATGACGTCCGAACGCTTCGGAGATCGCGGCGACTTCATCCACAAAGGCGATGCCCTTCATAAATTCCTCGAACGTATATTTGCGGATCAATACATGTTCTTCCCGTTTCCAGCCTTCCAACTGTCTGAGCTGCTCATCCAGCTCTCCATCGGTGTACAGCAATGTGGGTTCCTCCCTTGCTCGCGTTCTCCCCGCCATAGCGGCCGGCTGCCCGGCATGACAACAAGCATCCCTTAGCCTCAGGTCCAGGGGATGCTCCATGTATCGGGTGTGAAGTTCGCGTCTCTTGAGACACTCCTATTCTAACACGGCCGGCCCCGCCGCGGCAAACCGCCCTAAGGGCACTGCCGATCCGCTAAATCAAGGAGACCGACTCTAAATCCTCGTCTCCGGCCAGAATATTGATCCGGTGCGCTTCCTTGTCGTAGATCACGACGCCGCTGCCGACATGAATCACCGGCTCATCGCCCAGGGCGAAGAAGAGATCCTCCGCAAGCGCCTCCCATACTTCCTGCTTCGACTCCTCCGGCAACTCGCGCCACTCCTCCGGCTCCATTTCAAAGAACAGATAACTGTCCGGAATTCGTCCGACAGCCCGGGTAAAATCAACCAGAATATCCCCGTAATCTCTGCCATGCTTGACTCCCACGTCTATCACTCCATTTATGTTCGCTTATGAATCCGGCCCTGCCTCCTCATTATAGCCGAAAAATTGCCTTCACAAAAAAGAATAGATTGTCGATAAATAAGAATGTACCGCGACAGCGGATCGACAGTTGGCGCAAGGATCGGTTATTCAAGAAGGAAGGCGCGGAGGACAAGCGCCGCAATTATTCATTCTCATGGACGAGGTGCATGCATGCAAATATCATCTTTTGTTGGAATAATTCTCGGATTGGTCGCAGTTGTCTTCGGGATGTATCTGAAAGGAGCGCCGATTATCGCGCTCAAGAATCCGGCTGCGTTCACGATCATCATTGTCGGTACTCTGGCTTCGCTGTTCATGGCCTTCCCGATGTCGGAAATGAAGAAGATGCCGAAGCTCTTCAAAATTCTCTTTCTGGGCCAGAAGCTGGCCAAGAAAGAAGACATTATTACGATGTTCATGGAATGGGCTTCCATTACGAGACGCGAAGGGCTTCTCGCGCTGGAATCGAAGGTTGAAGAGATTCAGGATGATTTTCTAAGAAACGGCATGCGGATGATCATCGACGGCAACGACCAAGAGTTCGTCCGTGACGTACTGCTGGAAGATATTCACGCTACGGAAGACCGGCATAAGGTCGGCGCTCTGATGTTCTCCCAGGCGGGGATGTACGCGCCGACGCTCGGGGTGCTGGGAGCCGTTATCGGTCTGATCGCCGCGCTGGCGGACATGAGCGCCATGGAGAAGCTGGCGCATGCCATCGGCGCCGCCTTTATCGCAACCCTGCTCGGGATCTTCACCGGTTATGTCCTCTGGCACCCGATGGCGAACAAGCTGAAGCGGCTCTCCAAGCAGGAGATCGAGCTGCGGATGATGATGCTGGAAGGCCTTCTGTCCATTCAGTCGGGTGTGTCCACCATTGCGATCAACCAGAAGCTGTCCGTATACCTCAGCCCGTCGGAGCGTGCCAAACTGAACGCGAAGGAAGGTGGCGCCAGTGAGCAAAAAGACGCGTCATGAGGAACATGAAGAGCACGCGGATGAATCCTGGCTTCTTCCCTATTCCGATCTGATGACTCTGCTGGTCGCGCTCTTCCTCGTTCTCTACGCCATGAGCGCTACCGATGCGAAGAAATTCGAGGAGATGGCTCAAGCCTTCAACTCTGCGCTGAACGGCGGTTCGGGCATCCTGGATTACTCCTCCATGGCGCCGACCGAGAGCAATCTGGATCAGGGCCAGGCCAAGAAGCTGACCAGTGTGGTCGATCAGAGCACCAGCGAATCCGAGATTTCCAAGCTGCGCCAGAAAGAGCAGGAGGACATGGAGAAGCTGAAGAAGCAGTTCGACAGCTATATCAAGAACAACGGATTAACGGATATGCTCGAGACGAAGCTTAACCAGTCCCAGCTGACGATTACCATCACGGACAACGCGCTCTTTCCTTCCGGCGAAGCCACCGTCAAGGACAGTGCCCGCCAGCTGGCCAAGTCCATCTCGACGATGCTGGAGCATTTCCCGGATTATAACGTCGTTGTGGAAGGCCATACGGATAATATTCCGATCTCGAACAGCAAGTTCCCGTCCAACTGGGACCTCAGCGCTGCCCGGGCATTGGAATTTATGAAGATTCTGCTGCTGAACAACCATCTCGACCCCACGAAATTCAGCCCCATCGGCTACGGGGAATACCACCCGATCGGGAACAACGCCACTTCCGCCGGCCGGGCCAAGAACCGGCGCGTGGAAGTGTCCATTATCCGGAAATACCAGGCTGCGGCAAGCTCTCAGACTACCTTCAACGGGGTCTCGCCCTCGTCGCCGTCCTCGGCGGGATCTGCAAGCAAGAGCACCGCAGACCCCGGCACCGCTGCCGTCAGTACGGTGGAATAGCGCCGGTAAGAAGAAGACGCCGCCCTTTCGCATTCTATGCGAGAGGGCGGCGTCTTCTTGCCTGGCCTGGCCTGGTCCAGTGCTGTTCCGTCTAATCCAGCAGCCGATAATCCAGCATTTCTCCGAGAACGGCCTTCTCGTCGGCCGTCAAATCCCGCCATTGTCCCACGGGGAGATTGCCGAGCCGGATATTCATAATCCGGATGCGCTGAAGACGGCGGACTTCATAACCGAAGGCGCTGCACATCCGGCGGATCTGCCGGTTCTTCCCTTCCGTCAGAATGATGCGAAAGACGCGCTCATTGATGCGGGTGACCTGGCAAGGAAGCGTCCGCTCACCGAGAATCCGGACGCCGCTCGACATGCCCTGTACGAAGGAGGGTGTGATCGGCCGGTCTACCGTTACCACATATTCCTTCTCATGACGTCCTTCCGCCCGCAGAATGCGATTCACGATATCGCCGTCATTGGTCAGCAGGATCAGACCTTCCGAATCCTTGTCCAGCCGGCCGATCGGGAAGATGCGTTCCCGGTGTCCGACAAAGTCGACGATGTTGCCTTTGATCTGGCTCTCGGTCGTCGAGGTAATGCCCACCGGCTTATTGAGGGCAATATACACAATCCGGTTCTCCGCCGCCAGCGGGCGGCCGTCGATACGCACTTCATCGCCGGCCTCCGCCTGGCTTCCCAGAACGGCCTTCACGCCGTTGACGGTTACCCGGCCTTCTTCGACGAGCTTGTCCGCTTCCCGCCGGGAGCAATATCCGGTCTCGCTGATAAACTTATTGATTCTCATGGGGCTGTGCTCCTCCTGTGTCATTCCTGCGTTCCGGGGCTGCCGGAAGGATGATGGTAACCCGGGTTCCTTCCCCGGCCTTGCTGGTGATGTCCATGGTCCCTTTATGGGCTTGAATAATACGCTGACTGACCATGACGCCGAGTCCGGTCCCTGTCTCCTTGCGGGTAAAGAAGGGCTCGCCCAGCTTGGGCAGCAGCTCTTCGGGAATGCCCTCCCCTTCATCGGTAATGATAATGACTACGCTGCCGGACTGGCTGTACTGCTCCAGCGTAATCGTACCTCCGTCTTCCATCGCTTCAATCGCATTCTTGAGAACATTGATAAAGACCTGCTTCAGCTGGTTCTCCTCGCCGTATACTTGGGCATCTTGCTCTTCCCAAAGCGTGCGGAACACAATTCCGTGCAGGTTGGCCTGGCTGTCCAGCAGCGACAAGACATCGCCGAGAATCCGCCGAAGGCTCTTATGCTGGTACAGGACCGCCTGCGGCTTCGCCAGAATCAGGAACTCGCCGACAATCAGGTTGATCCGCTCCAGCTCGGAGAGCATAAGATCGACATGCTGAAGATCGATGCTGCGCCGCTCGCGCTGAAGCTGCAAGAATCCGCGCAGGGTGGTCAGCGGGTTGCGGATTTCATGGGCAACGCCCGCCGCCAATTGGCCGACCGTCGTCAGCTTCTCCGAATTCCGGAGCAGCTCCTCCATCCGGTTGCGCTCGCTCATGTCGCGGGACACATGGACAAAGGACAACGGACGGCCGAGATCGTCCCGGATAATCGAAGTGCTGACGCTGACTTCGACCAAAGTGCCGTCCTTCCTTTGCCGCACCGTCTCCTTGGGAGCCAGCTGCTCCCCCCGCTCAATAGCGGCCAACCGGGCCGCTTCCGCTTCCCGGCACGATTCCGGCACCAGCTCGTCCTTTCTCCCGACAGCCTCCTCCGACGGCCAGCCGTAAATCTCTTCGAACGCCCGGTTGACGCTGAGTATTCTCCCGGTCAGGTCGACGGTATGAATGGCATCGGTCGTTCCGTTGATGACAGACTCCAGATGCTCCTTAACCGCCCGGTTCTCCTCCAGGGTTCGACCGAGCTGAGTCGTATGCTGCGATAAATTATGGGTCATGGCATTGATTCGCAGCGCCAGCTGGCCGAGCTCGTCGCGGCTGCCGACCACGAGGGGCGGTTCGAACTCGCCCCTCGAGACGGCATTGACCTTGGCCAGAATAGCCTGGAACGGACGGGTAATCAGATTGGACAGCAGGTGGCTGACGACCACGCTCAGCAGCAGCAGGACCATGGAAGCGAACAGACTGCGGCGCAGCTGGCTGCCCAGAGCCGAACTGATGCCGGAATAATCGGCAACGACCCGTATCAGATAGGTTCCCGTATCCGTCTGGGTAACGGGAATGAAGCTTTTGAGCACCCGGCGTCCGTTAATGACCGTCTCCGTGGTTACCGGCTGCTTCCGGACCATCGCCCGGGCAATCGCCGTCTTGTCGTCCTTCACATCGCTGTATCGGTACGTTCCGAATTTAATCGGCCGGTTGCGAAGCTTGGTATTCGCCGAATCGCTACCGTTGGCCGCCATCGTGGCTCCGCCGAAGGTGTCCGGATTGATGCCGGTAATCTCCAGCATATTCGGGTTGACCTGACGGGTAAGGCGAACGACCTCTTCCGGACTTGAGATCTGGACATAATTGCTGATGGAGGTGCTGCGCAGGTAAGGGTCGATCATATAGTTGGCGCGTCCATCGTAATAATATCCCCACTTCTCAATATACTCCGGGCTGGAGGAGGAATATTCAAAGGGCCCGGACCAGAAATGGTCCATGGCCTCGCCCTTGGCCTGGCTCACCGGCTTCAGATCGAACAGTTCCTCAAAAGCGGAATGCCAAAATCCCCAGCCCCGGGTCGAAAGATTGACCTCGTTGGGGTCGGAGGATTTGGCAATGATGATGTCATCGGGCGTGCGGACCAGCAGCGAGATGTTGGAGACCTCCAGCCGGGCGGCGAGCGCCTTCAATTGCGCAGGCGTCACGTTCGCGATATCGGGGTCCAGCTCCTCGGATGCCACTACGGCTGCGAGGTGCAGGTAATGGGCGATCTGCTCCTCGACATATTTCGAGTTGTGACTGCTCTGTTCGACGGATACCGCCACCTGCATGGCGGCGGATCTCATATTGCGCTCGCTGTCTTCGCGCAGCTTCTCTCTTGTAGAAATCGAGTTATACGTTATCTGAAGGGCAAGGAACAACAGCACCGAGCCGAAGATAATGGCGGAAAGCTTGGTTTTGATAGACAAGGTGGTTCTTCACCCTTTATGTGAGCTGGTAAATCCTCTCGGATTCCTCCTTATCATACCTGTTGCCCACTTATTTGAAAAGCATTTCCGGCGGCGGCCCCGCCGTTGCAATACCCTTCTCTTTTCTCTACAATTGTAAAGGAATCATCCACAAGTTATAAACATATCCCCGTTTTCCCTTGCGCTTTTGTGAATAATAATGTGTATAACCAAGGCGTTATCCACAGAGTTGTGCACATTCTGTTAAGAACGGAATATCCGTTCGCGGGACAATGGCGGATACCGAAAGGATAAGCGATGAACGAACATGAATACTGGATGCGGGAAGCCATTACCGAAGCCCGAAAGGCTGAGGCGCTCGGCGAGGTGCCCATTGGGGCTGTAGTCGTGCACAACGGCGAAATTATCGGAAGAGGCCATAATTTACGCGAAACGACGCTGGATTCGACTGCGCATGCCGAAATGGTGGCGATCCGGGAGGCCAGCGCCGCCCTGAACTCCTGGCGTCTGCTGGACTGCACGCTCTATGTGACGCTGGAACCCTGCCCGATGTGCGCAGGCGCTATGATTCAGTCCCGGGTGCCGCTGACTGTCTATGGGACTCCGGACCCCAAAGCGGGCTGCGCCGGAACGCTGATGAATCTGCTGGATGATCCCCGGTTCAATCACCGTACTGTCGTTCTCTCAGGCGTGCTTCAGCAGGAATGCGCCGAACTGCTCACCGGCTTCTTCCGTCAGCTCCGTAAGCGGCGGTCCCGCCCGCTCCTGCCGGCTGAAGGAGACACGCCGTGATCGGCGATTGGAGCGGGCTCCGGCTTCACGATACCCCGCGCGATCTCTGCCTGGCTCCGCTGACGCCCCGCCATGCCGGGCTGCTGCTTGATCTTCGGCTCCGCAGCCGGGAGGCCAACTCGCGCTATGAACCGCTGCGGGATGAATCCTTCTATACGCTGGAGGGGCAGCGGCAGCTGCTGCTTCAGCGCACCCGGGAGGCCGCCCGGGACCGGGCCTACCTGCTTGGCATCTTCACGGCCGCCGGACAGCTCATTGGACAGCTTACGCTGTCCAATGTCGTCCGCGGTGCCGCGCAGTATGCCGACATCGGCTACGGCATGGACCCGGCCTGGCAGGGACAAGGCCGCATGACGGCCGCGGTAAGACTGACCGCCGCCTTTGCCTTCCGCTCGCTGGACCTGCACCGGCTTCAGGCCGTCATTCTGCCCGGCAATGACGCCTCCCGCCGGGTGCTGGAGAAGGTGGGCTTCCAGCCGGAGGGACTCGCCCGGCGTCTGCTGCAGATTGATGGCCGGTGGCAGGACCACCGGATCTACGGGCTGCTCGCGGAAGACCTGAAGGCTGAAGCGGACGGCTCTTCCTAAAAAAATCCCCGGACCGACCTGGTCCGGGGATTTGCTTTTGCCTCAATCCGATGCCATTAGTAGCTCGACGTTCCGAACTCTTCCATCAGCTGGTCCTGGGTAATGACCTCATCGCCGGAAGGAATGCCGTACTGGAACACCGGCTTCTCGTTGATCTTGCTGTAATGGTTGCTCGCCTTCATGGAGAGGCCAATCTTCGTGTTGTCATCCGGGTTATTCATGTTGATATCCATATCGACATCCTGATAGACCGGATAGTCCTTCTTGTCGATCGCCGTATTCACGACGAATTTGTTGACCGTCAGGTATTTGTGCAGGTCGGCCAGACCTTTGTCCAGCTCGCTTCGCGTTTCGCCGCTCTGGATTTCGCTCTTGGCCTGATCCAGGTCTTTCTGATCGATCTGCAGCATGTTCCGGTATTCTTCCTTCGACAGAATGTCGATGATCTTCGGCAGCGCATCATTCACCAGAATGGTGATCGCTTCCTTGACGTTGTCGTTGGTTACCTGGAACTGCACGACCTGTCTGGCGTCTACGCCTTCCGGAAGGTTGGCGTCTTTGACGGAGATGTCCTTGAAGTATTTCTTCTGGTCATACTGATCCAGCAGGGTGGTCATGACTTCGTTGGACAGCTCCTGGGTCTTCTTCGTGTCCATCGTAGCCGGATTAAACTCGGCGCCTTCCTGCTCGGCCAGTTCCTTCAGATCCAGTTCCAGGAACTTGCCTACTACCGTCTCCGGAAGCGGCAGGAATGGAATGCTCGGGATCTTAACGAACATCTTCTCCGTGGTCATGACCATAGGCACAGTGAAGCTCATCGCCATATCGCCCTTAAGATTCAATACCATCGTCATTTCGGTCTGCATCGGCTTCGCCTGGTACACCCCGGTTACGCTCAGTTCTGCATTCTTCAGCATGCTGAGCACCTGCGTCATATCCGCATCTTCATTCGGCGTGTCGATCGTAAGGTTGTTGATTACCAGCTTGCTTGTCAATCCATACGATTCCATGGCAGCCACTTTGGAAGCCGATTGCTGGAGCGCTTCCTTAGGCTCTTCTTTTTTTCCGCAACCCGGCAGGACGACAGCCGTCGTCAGCAGCAGAGCGGCTGCGGATAGTCCCCATTTCTTGAACATCTCAGTTCTCCTCTCCCAGTTGAGAAATCATATTCCCCCAATATATGATAAACCATCTGGGAAACCGGGGAAACCCTTTAATTTGAAAAAGCGTCCTTTTTTTCTCTAACCCTGCCGATTATGGTGATCGACATGGTTCGCCTGCTTGACCTTCTTCGAGCCGGACAAGGGTTCCTGTCCGCCGCTGTGGCCCGCCTGGCGCTCCTTCTGGCCGCTGCCCGGATGGGAACCCGGTGCGGGCATGCTCTTCGGTTTGCTCATGGCTGCTGCCCTCCTCGTCTGCTTACGGATTCGTCAGATCCTGAAGCGACTGGGCGCATTCATGAATCTGACGGGTATAATGACTGGCCAGCTGCTGCACCGCAGCGGTATGTTCATCCTCATGCCGGCCGGCTTTCTCCACATCTACCAACTGAACCTGTACTTCGCGGTTGTCCACATACGTGCAGCGGAAATCAAGCGAGTACTCCTGACGACCCGCTGCATTGAAATGAAGCAGCAGACTGTTCGGGCTGGCGGCGTCAGCCTGCACCGTGAAGCTGTCGTTGCCGTCGATGACATCCGGCAGGCGTTCCTGCCAAGCGGCCACCAGCGTCGTTTGATCCGTATTCAAGGGTTGTTCCATTCTTATCAGCCTCCTTCCTCTATACAGTGCGAAGAAGAAGGAGGTTTTATGCGCTGTAGCCTTGGCGAGAGGGCAGCGAACGCCAAAAAAGCCGTTCCCTCGGGGGAACGGCATGGATGTAGAATTGAATGGCGGAGAGGATGGGATTCGAACCCATGTGGAGTTGCCCCCTAACGGTTTTCAAGACCGCCCCGTTATGACCGCTTCGGTACCTCTCCTTGGTGCATCTCTTTTGTTCAGACATGCACTAGAAATTGTACCATACGCTCCCTCTGCAGCGCAACCACTTTACTTGGCTGTCTTCGGGCGGATAACGTCCACATTGCCCATGTACGGACGCAGGCGCTCCGGAATCACGACGCTGCCGTCTTCCTGCTGGTAGTTCTCCAGAATGGCGGCAACCGTCCGGCCTACCGCAAGCGCGGAGCCGTTCAGGGTATGCACGAACTCCGGCTTGGCCTTCGGCTCTTTGCGGAACCGGATATTGGCCCGCCGCGCTTGGAAGTCCTCCGTATTGGAGCAGGACGAAATCTCGCGATACATGCCGCTCTCCGGCAGCCATACCTCCAGATCGTACGTCTTGGCGGCAGTGAAGCCCATATCGCCGGTACAGAGCGACAGCACGCGGTACGGCAGTTCCAGAAGCTGCAGAACGCGTTCGGCGTCCGCCGTCATTTTCTCCAACTCTTCATAAGACTTCTCGGGCGTTGTGACCTTCACCAGCTCTATCTTGTTGAACTGATGCTGGCGGATCAGCCCGCGGGTGTCGCGTCCCGCCGAGCCTGCTTCCGAACGGAAGCAGGAGCTGTAGGCCACATGATACTTCGGCAATTCGGATGCGTCCAGAATTTCTTCGCGGTAGTAGTTCGTTACCGGCACTTCCGCTGTCGGGATCAGATAATATTCGGTATCGCGCAGCTTGAAGAGGTCCTCCTCGAACTTCGGAAGCTGCCCCGTGCCGAACAGGCTGTCCTTGTTGACGATGTAAGGCGGCAGCATTTCCTCGTAGCCGTGCTCTCCGCTGTGCAGGTCCATCATGAAGTTGATGAGCGCACGCTCCAGCCGGGCTCCCAGACCTTTGTAGAACGTGAACCGGGAACCCGTCACTTTGGCCGCTGCTTCAAAATCGAGAATATCGAGGCCCTGGGCAACCTCCCAGTGCGATTTCGGCGTGAAGCCGAACTCCCGCGGCTGCGACCAGCGGCGGACTTCCACATTCTCCTCTTCCGACTTGCCGACCGGAACCGACTCATGCGGAATGTTCGGGATACTCGAGGTCAGTTCCAGCGTTTTGACTTCCAGTTCGCGCACTTCGTCGTCCAGTTCTTTGATCCGGTCCGATACGGTACGCATCTCCAGAATCAGGTCTTCGGCGGGTTCGCCGTTCTTCTTGCGCTTGGCTACCTCGCCCGAGACGGTGTTCCGCCGGCTCTTGAGGCTCTCCGTCTCCTGCAGCAGGTCCCGGCGGCGCCGGTCCAGCTCCGGAAATCCGGCAATCATATCGAGCGATTTCCCCCGGTTCTGGAGCGCCTGCTCCACCCGCGCGAAATCGCCGCGCAATACTTTAACATCCAACACTACAAATTCCTCCCTGAAAACAGCCCAGACTCTTTCAAGCGGTCTGTAAAGGCCGTATGAAAGAGTCGAGGTTGTTTCTATTATGCAATTACCGCAGATGTGTCCCAACAGGTCAGATGATCGACCCTGCCGGGCGGCTGCTCTCTACCATATCGGCAAAATACTGATGCAGCCGGTAATCCTCCGTCAGCTCCGGGTGATAGGAGGCCGCCAGCAGATGCCCCTGCCGGGCGGTCACAATCTCATCCCGGTAGGTGGAGAGCACTTCCACCTCCGGGCCGACTTCGCTGATCAGCGGGGCGCGAATAAAGACGGCGCGAACCGGTTCGTCAATTCCCTTGACCTCAAGGTCGCATTCAAAGCTTTCCCGTTGACGGCCGAACGCATTCCGCGATACCGTCATGTCCATCAGCTCCAGATGCGCCGGCTCACCGCCGTCGATCCGCTTCGCCATCACGATCAGACCGGCGCAGGTGCCAAAGACCGGTCTTCCCTGGGCAGCGAAATCGCGAATCGCTTCAATGAAGCCGTACTTGCGCATCAGCTTGCCGATGGTCGTGCTCTCCCCGCCCGGAATAATGAGACCGTCTACAGTCTGCAGCTCTTCCACGCGCTTGATGGGCATGCTCTCCGCACCCGCGCGTCCCAGGCTGACTCTATGTTCCTCCACAGCGCCTTGAAGCGCCAGAACTCCTATCTTCATGCCGCTACCTTCTCTCTTCTTACCAGCCGCGTGTCGACATCCGTTCGGCCGGGGTCAGGGTCGCGATATCGATCCCTTTCATTGCCGTTCCGAGATTCTTGGAGACTTCGGCAATCAGGCGGTAATCGGTATAATGCGTGGTGGCTTCGACGATGGCGCGGGCGAACTTCTCCGGGTTGTCCGATTTGAAAATCCCCGAGCCGACGAACACGCCGTCCGCTCCCAGATGCATCATCAGCGCTGCATCCGCCGGTGTGGCCACACCGCCTGCCGCGAAGTTCACTACCGGCAGCTTGCCAAGGGTGTGCACCTCCAGCAGCAGTTCGTAGGAGACGCCCAAGTTCTTGGCTTCGGCGTACAGCTCGTCCTTCGAGAGACTCTGCACCTTGCGGATCTGGCTGTTGATGAGACGCATATGTCGAACGGCTTCCACGATATTGCCGGTTCCGGGTTCGCCCTTCGTACGAATCATCGATGCGCCTTCGCTAATGCGGCGCAGCGCTTCGCCCAGGTCCTTGGCTCCGCAGACAAAAGGTACCGTGAAGTCGTTCTTGTCGATATGGAACACTTCATCGGCCGGTGTCAGTACTTCGCTCTCGTCCAGGTAATCGACGCCCAGCGACTCCAGCACCTTCGCTTCTACATAATGGCCGATACGAGCCTTGGCCATAACCGGAATGCTGACCACTTTGATGACTTCTTCGACAATAGTCGGATCGGCCATCCGGGCAACACCGCCGGCGGCGCGAATATCGGAAGGCACGCGTTCCAGGGCCATGACGGCAACTGCGCCGGCAGCCTCGGCAATCTTAGCTTGCTCGGCGTTCATGACATCCATAATGACGCCGCCTTTTTGCATTTCAGCCATTCCTCTTTTAACTCTCGAAGTTCCCGTTTCCATCGTTCCAGCCTCCCGATTAATCGATCTAAATCTAACTTTTTATTTTACCGCAGAACGGTCAAATATACAACGAATTTACTCGGAATTCTAGAACAGGTTTTTGATGCCTTTGAACAAGTCGCGGAACAAATCCCCGATGGCGCGCATCAACAATTTGAACCACCCCGCCTTCTCTGCCTCTTCCGAAGTAATCAGATTTACTGTCGTCTGCTGGGGTTGCATGCCGTTTATCGTATAGACATACGTCACCTTGCCGACTTTGGTCCCCTGGGCGATCGGCGCTACCAGCTTGGAGTTCTCGTCCAGCTTCACTGTAGTCGCAATGGCAGGCGCATTCGTACCCTTGAGTACCATGAATGTGGCTCCTGCGTCTGTTACAACGCCCACCTTGCTCTTCTTGCCCTTATCGACGGCAACCGTCTCATGTCCAGCAATGACAGCCTTCGGAGCGGCCACCTGCTGCACCTCAAAGTTATTGAACCCGAAGTCCAATACCTTCTTCGTCTCTGTGAAGCGGTGCGCTTCCGAATCGGCGCCCATGACGACGCTGATCAGTCGCATGCCGTCCCGAACGGCGGTACCGGTGAAGCAGTTGCCGGCACTGGAGGTGTGTCCGGTCTTCAGACCGTCCAGACCCTCATAGGCGTAGGCTTTGAAGTTCGGAATATTCTTGTTCGATTCCAGCATCCAGTTGTAGTTAATCATCGGAGCCGTATCGCGTTCCCGGAATTTATAGGACTGAATAGTTGTAAATTCGCTGAAGTCTGGATGCTCGGTTACGATATGCTGAGCGAGGATCGCTGCATCCTTGGCGGACATCACCGTCTCCTTATCGGTCTGAGGCCGGAATTTCTCGGGCATATCGGCCCGGCTGAGCCCGGTCGAGTTAATGAAATACGCGGTCTTCATTCCCATCTTCTGCGCGGTCTGGTTCATTAAGCTGACGAACTCCTGCTCGCTGCCCGACATGAACTCCGCCAGTGCCACCGTCGCATCGTTGGCCGAACCGACGGCCATCGCTATGTACAATTCCTTCACCGTGTGGATATCGCCCTGCGCCAAAAAAATCCGCGAACCGATCTGCTTCGACGCATTCTCCCCTACCGTCACCTGCGTATCCCAACCGAATTGCCCGTTCTTCACGGCATCCGCCACCAGATACTCGGTCATCATCTTCGTCATGCTTGCCGGAGGAAGCGGCTTGTCGGCATTGAGGGAGAGCAGCACCTGCCCCGTCGTCGGCTCCATCAGAATGGCCGATTGCAGATTAAGATTGAGCGACTCTACCGTCGGCAGTTTGACCGTCTGCTTCGCAGCGGGTGCAGCCACAGCTGCGGGCTGGGCGCTGGGGGCCGGAGAGCTGGCGGAAGCCATTACCGGAACGGCCGAGAATAATAGCATATTGATAAGCAAACCCGTGGTTGCCGTCTTTTTAACGAGATTCCTTCTCTTCGTCTTGTCGTGCTTCTTGAGTTTCAATGCCTTTACGCTCCTTTATGGTACTGATCCATTGCTTGTTCTATTCTATCACAGGGGTATGTTCAAAAAAAGACGGACAGGATCAATTCGTCCTGTCCGCCTGCTTGCTGCCTCGCCGATTTTCCGATGCCACCGACTTCGTACCTATTTATTAGAGGGAATAATTGGGCGCTTCCTTCGTAATCTGCACATCATGCGGGTGACTCTCGCGCAGACCGGCACCCGTAATCCGGATGAACGATGTGTCATTGCGGAGTTCTTCGAGCGACTTGGTACCGCAATAGCCCATGCCGGAGCGAAGACCGCCGATCAACTGGTGAACCGTATCGGAGAGCGGCCCCTTAAAAGCAACCCGACCCTCGATTCCTTCCGGAACCAGCTTCTTGTCGTCGTCCTGGAAATACCGGTCCTTGCTGCCCTGCTTCATGGCGCTCATGCTGCCCATGCCGCGGTATACCTTGAATTTACGTCCCTGATAGATCTCCGATTCGCCAGGACTCTCTTCCGTACCTGCGAACAGGCTGCCCAGCATAACGGCATGGGCGCCCGCTGCAATCGCTTTGGTAATCTCGCCCGAATATTTAATCCCGCCGTCGGCGATGATGGGAATCCCGTACTCGCGGGCCACAGCCGCACAATCGTAGATGGCCGTTACCTGCGGTACACCGATCCCGGCAATAACGCGGGTTGTACAGATCGAGCCCGGACCGATACCGACCTTCACCACAGAAGCGCCGGCTTCGATCAGATCGCGCGTGGCTTCGCCCGTGGCGACATTGCCCGCAATGATGGTCAGCTCCGGATACAGCTCACGCAGCTTCCGGACGGCATCCAGAATATTGATATGATGGCCATGCGCCGAATCGACCGTAATCAGATCGACGCCTGCCTTGACCAGCGCTTCGGCGCGATCGAACGTATCCTTGGAAATCCCGATGGCTGCGCCAACCAGCAGGCGGCCCTGTGCGTCCTTCGCTCCGTTCGGGAACTGAATGGCCTTCTCGATATCCTTAATGGTAATGAGCCCCTTGAGGATATTGTTCTCGTCCACCAGCGGCAGCTTCTCAATTTTATGCTTCTGCAGCACGACTTCCGCTTCTTGAAGCGTCGTTCCCACCGGAGCGGTAACCAGATTGTCGCGTGTCATGACATCGCTGATCGGAACATTGAAGTCATGAATGAAGCGCATATCCCGGTTGGTAATAATCCCGACCAGCTTGTTCTCTTCGTCCACAATTGGAACACCCGAAATCCGGTATTTGCCCATCAGACGATCGGCGTCTGTAACTTTGTGTGAGGGATTCAGGTAAAAAGGATTGGTAATGACGCCGCTCTCGGACCGTTTTACCCGGTCTACTTCCTCCGCCTGCTGTTCGATCGACATATTCTTATGAATAATGCCGATGCCGCCTTCACGTGCCATGGCAATCGCCATTGCCGCTTCGGTAACGGTGTCCATGCCCGCACTGATCAGCGGAATATTGAGCTTCACATTCTTGCTGAGCTGGGTCGAAACATCGACCTCTTTCGGCAGCACCACCGATTTGCGCGGCACCAGCAGCACATCGTCAAACGTCAGACCTTCCTTGCCAAACTTGTCCTCCCACACCTGGGTCATTCCTCCTTCAAATGGTTCAACTGTCGGGCCTGCAAACTCTGCCAAAATGAAGAATCTTCAAGTTCAGTCCTTCTCGGATGGACAGTCCTTTCGGCTGCCGCAGTCCGGTCAGACTGCGGCTCCATCCCGAATTGAAAATGCCGGTCCCCAAAATTTATTATTGCCATCTTAGCAAAGGCCCCCTACCCTGTCAAGAAATTAACACGGACCTCTCCAGGATCACCTTATCCTGCGTGGCGGAAGCGAATTCACACACATTTGTCTGCTTATGGAGGACACCGCAACGGAAAGGGCACCCTTATTATTTCCTCTTCTACAACAAAAAACCACCGCCGAAAGATCGGCAGTGGTTATCTGTGCTTGGCGGCGTCCTACTCTCCCAGGACCCTTCGGT
>NZ_JAVFHT010000025.1:0-44741 GCF_031470375.1 Paenibacillus glufosinatiresistens | reverse complement strand
GTTCCTGGCTTGCTTGATCCAGCGGTCTAAAGCAGAAGCCGTGAGGTCATATTCCTCCACAATGGCTGCTCTGGATTTCCCGTTCTCGTAGAGTTGGACCATTTGTTTTTTGAATTCGGTTGTAAACGTGCGTCGTTCTTGCTTAGGCATTGTAGAGATCCGCTCCTTTGCTTCATAGGTTTATTCTACAAGCCCTTATTTTTTCTGTCCAATTAAGTGTAGACGATCCAATCAAGATAAATAATACTGGCGGAGATAGAAATATTACTCAAGTTCAAGTATCGCCCGGAGGTGGGAGACACGGAGGAAGCCCGTATGTAAAAATTAGTACGAATGACCAAGGTATCGTAAAGGTAGTTGATGGTGCTGAAAGTGCCTATAAGACAGATGGAAAAGCAACAGCAACAGCAACAATAATCTTCACAGGAGGTAATTAACTATGGTGTTGTTGAATGCCCCTATTGTCCCGTGGGAGGGAATGGGTGGAGTGAAACTTTACAGCCATATTAGAGAATTTTATGACATATTAATAATCTCAATGATGCTGATGCTCTATTAGGAAAATCACTAGTGAGATATGAAATTAAAGATGAAGTTTGTTTGTGGTTTAATTTATTCAATGGGAAGTTGTTCAAAATCACCGCATTAAAGAACTATACTGGAAAGTTATTTGATGTGATTCATATTGGTATGTCTATTGACGAGGTTTTGGAAATAGAGCCTAGTTTTGAATACGATGATTTTGAAGAAGTATATTGTAGTCCTAAAGGGATTTATATTGAGACTGACCCTGTTGAAAATACTGTATTATGGATTTCGGTGTACATCAAAGAGATTGATAATGAGGACTTTGATAAAGGGAACTGGTAATAGAATTTGACCTTGATTGGCTTCGTGCCGTTCAAGGTTCTTTTTTTGTGGGGGCTAGCCAGTGCCGAATGCCCCATCGTATATTCAACTACAATCTTAACCTTTATGATACTCGTATAAAGATTTCGTCATTTGTACGCACGTAGAGGCTTGAAGGCAGTAAGTGATGGGAAAATTGTGGGATATCAAGGCAAGGGAACTGGCAGACCAATTTACGAGGTCAGCTTCAATGGACAGACGCAAAGGGTTGCAATAACTACAGGCAACAATGGATTTATTGTAGGTGCAAATTCAGTGTCGATAAAATAGGAGGGAATATGAAAAAAATAAAACTATACTTAGAGTATCAGTGCTATCCAATGTGGATTTACGATGAAGTTGGTGAGTTGGTTGACAATAATATTGCTATTGAACTTGAGAATGATTCCTTCATTGCTAAAGCGTTAGATGAAATTCAAGAAACGTATGATAGCTTGTTTGAGGATAATGAAGTGAATTTTGAATTTAAGGGATTTGCTCAGGAACAAGATAGAGAGGATTTTCTACGTTTAGTTAACGAAATCGTCATTTCCATTGAGAGAAAATTAAGCAATAAATATAAGGTCGGAAACAAGATTAATCTTTAAAGCTTTATTTCCTTGATTGGCTTTATGCCTTTCAAGGTTTCTTTTTTGGTGGGGCTACCCAGTGCCTAATGAATTCATCATTCAACCCATAACTCAATATAACCCATGTAATACCCGTTGCGGACTGAATAGTGAGGCAAGCGATCAGGCAGAACAAAGGAAACCGCGACGAATGCCTATCAGATGACACAGCAAGCCTATACGGCCTTGAAGCAGATGAGCCCGGAAGAACGGGCGAGAGTCCTTGGGGAAAAGGCCGGAGAACTAGCTGTGGACGCGCTACTCACAAAGGGAGCAGGCGCCCTTGGAAAAGAGGCGCTAAATGCCACGCTGGAGACGGCCGGGACATTAGCCCAAAAGGCCGGAGAGCTTTTGCCTAAACCGGGCGCTGTACTGACTACGCCTGAAGGCATCCGAATCCCGGTAAGCGAAACGGAGGCTGATTGGGTTCAGAAGATAGAGGGGGGAGTTGAGCAAGAAATCTTAGATAGCTTGCCGAAGGATTGGAAGTATACTGAGAACAATGGTTTCGTTCACATTAGAGATGCTAATGGGAACGTCCGAATGAAAATTGACCCACCTGATAAGGTTACAAAGTATGACCATGTTCATTTGTTTGATGAGAGTGGTAATCCAATTGATGTAAACCTGAATGTTGTTGACAGAAAAAGCCCTGATGCTCATATCCCATATAAAAAGTGAGGTGATTAGTGTGAAAGCTGAAAAAATTCTATCCGAAATTGAGGCAATGCACTACTGGGATGCTAGAGTATTAAAGTTTGATTCAAGTTTTTTTGGTGATGAAATAACCCTTGTGTTTGAGGACAAAGAGTTTAACGTCAAGTTGTCCTTTATTGGGTGTTCTAGTTTTTCCTTTGTTACAAGTGCTGATGATAGGATAAAACCTTTAAGAGAGTTGACTAGACCACAAATTCCTTATTTTCTTCAAGATATCGAAGTAACAGATGTTCAAAGTGAGGGTCATAGTTTGCTAAGTTGCAAAATCTTAATGCCCCCTCTTAACGCAGAAATACTTTGCACTTCAATTTCGATTGAAAAGATATAGTAGGTCAGCCTTGATAGGCTTCGTGCCTTTCAAAGTTTTTTCGTTGGGGGCTACCTAGTGCCGAATGACTCAATCATTCAACCAATTACACATATAACCCATGAAATACCCGTATAAGGATTTCGTCATTTTAATTGTACGCACGGCAACGCTTTACACTTCTACCCCAAATAATGCTATTATGCTCTATTGAACAGGTCGATTATGGTCAGATACCACCATGATTGACCTGATTTTTGTTATCTTTTATTTGCGGACTGAAAAGTGGGACAAGCGATCAGGCAGAACAAAGGAAACCGCAACGAATGCCTATCAGATGACACAGCAAGCCTATACTGCCGTTAAGCAGATGAGCCCGGAAGATCGGGCGAGAGTGCTTGGGGAAAAGGCCGGAGAGTTAGCTGTGGACGCTGTACTCACAAAGGGAGCAGGAGCGCTTGGAAAAGAGGCGCTAAATGCCACGCTGGAGACGGCCGGGACATTAGCCCAAAAGGCCCGAGAGCTTTTGCCTAAACCGGGCGCTGTACTCACTACGCCCGAAGGCATCCGAATCCCGGTGAGCGAGGCGGAGGCTGATTGGGTTCGGAAGATAGAGGCGGGAGTTGAGGGCGCGGGTAATTCTCGTTCTTCAGTAATTAGTCCAGAGATGCAGATGGAACAAGAAAAGTTAAATTTACTACTCAATTCCCTGATGGCAACTTATCCAACATTAAAACGAGCACTCTATTTCCAGATACTTGGAGTGATTCGCAAATTGTTAGTGGTATAAAAGACATTGGTGACACAGCATCGGTTGGAGTTCGTGCTTCGGATGGAGCGACTCTTCATAGAGGAACTGTTAATGGCAGCACCTTTACTTGAAATCTGACCCAAAGGAGGTCTTTAATGTTTACAGAATTTGATGACTATCTATCAGGCTATTTCACAGATGATTATTGGTATGATGAAGGTTTTTCAATTGCCCAGGAGATGTTATTGCAATTCACTCCACCGGATTGGGAAAAATTATCAAACTGCATGTTAAATAAGCCAATAGAGTGGCAAAGAAAATTAGCATACGGTTTGCATAATGAATCTAGCATGAATGAATTGAATGTGCTTTTAAGATTGCTTGGCACTGATGATGAAGAGTTATTCGAATTATGTATTGATGCATTAAGAAGTTTTACCAGTACTGAAGGTAAAAAATTGATATTAAAAAACCCTTCAATTCAACAAAGGATTTATCAGCTCATCCCTAATTTGGGGGATGCGACAAAAAAAGTTTATGAAGATTTTTTAGAAAAGATACAAAGCTGAAGACATTCTTGGTGGTGGGGCTACCCAGTGCCGGGTGAACCCATCTAGTACCCGTATAAGAACATCTTTATTTCAGTGGTGAGACATCCATGCTTCAAGTTGAACAGGCCACCAAGGCAGGCTCCGTACCCGCCAAGATAGGCCTGTTCTTTGTTATCCAGCGTTATTCAAAAAAGGTCTGCTGAAGCTGGTTCAGCCATTCATTCGGGAAGTGTCCGGAATGGAGGTCGGACAGAATGAGATGCAGCGACTTCAGGCTGCCATCTACTTGTTCGGGGCCAAGCACGCCCAGGCGGATAGCGGTTCGGTATTCATCCAGATCCAGTACCTGATAGCTGCCGTCCGGATTTAGGGCGACGTCGATGAACAGGTCATGCACGCAGAAGACATTCGGCCGAATCTCCTGGATGTCAACAATGTCGATTAACCACCAGGGGTACCGGGTCTTGTAGTGCAGCGAGTATTGGAGGCCAAGGTCCAGGCGGTACACGATAAGAAAAGGCCGGTCGGCCGGCGATGCCGGCAGCTCCAGCAGGGTGACATCGTCATAGCGGATATAGCGGGTGGAAGCGGCATTGTCCCGGCAGCGGCGCTCTTTGAGCGCCAGAGCCTGCGCAATGACATCCGGCGGGTTCTTCCGGATATCGGGGGCGTATTCCAGTCCGCCGTGTTCCCTGCCGACATGGTTCCAGAAGATCAGAGTCTCCACGGTGCTTCCCCTACACCCGTACCCGGACTTCGCCGAGATAGGCCAGCAGGGCGGCGATGCCCGCTCCGATCATCGTTCCGCGCGATCCGAGCTTCGAGAAGGCGATGGTCAGTTCGCGTTTGTGATAGGGCAGGGTGCGTTCGGAGACGACCCGGCGCAGCGGTTCGCCGAGCCATTCCCGGGCTTCGGAGAGCGGGCCGCCGATGACGATCAGCTCGGGGTTGAAGCTGTTGATGAGGTTGGTGATGCCGATGCCGAGATATTCACCGATTCGGGCAAAATGTCCGGCCGCGACTGCATCGCCGGCCGCCGCCAGCCGGGTCAGCCCGCCGGTCGTACGGGCGGGCAGGTCGGCGTCGTCGTAAGTCTTCTCCGACGCGTACAGCTCCCAGCAGCCGCGGTTGCCGCAGCTGCAAGACCGGCCCTGGGCCTCGATGGTCATATGACCGGTCTCGCCGGCATAGCCGCGGGCTCCCTTGTACAGTTCGCCGCCGATAATGATGCCCGAACCGATCCCCGAGCCGGCGCTGATATAGAGCAGATGGCGGACGCCGCGCGCCTCGCCGTAATTCAGCTCGCCCTGCGCGCCGGCGTTCGCTTCATTGTCGATTGTGACCGGAACGCCGAAGGCCCGCTCCAGTCCGCTCTTGAGATCCACGCTCTCCCAGCCCAGGTTGGGCGCAAGCAGAATCAGTCCGTCCTCGTCCACCATGCCCGGGACGCCGATGCCGATTCCGACCAATCCATGGGGCGTCGCCGGAGCGAGGCCGGTCAGTTCCCGGCCCAGCGCGATCAGCGTCTCCAGCACCTCTTCCGGCCGGTGGGAGGGGAGGGCCGCCTCGCGCTCCTGCAGAATATGGCCGCCGAAGTCGCACAGCACGCCGGCCACTTCCTTAACCCGCAGTTCCATGCCGATCACACAGCCTGCGCCTTCGTTGAAATGCAGCATCAGCGGCTTGCGCCCGCCGCTGGATTCGCCGGGTCCGGCTTCGATGACCAGCTTATCCTCGCACAGCTCGGCGACCAGGTTGGAGACCGTGGCCTTATTCAGTCCCGTGAGCTGGGAGACCCGGGTCCGGGAGAGGGGAGATGCGCCGCGAATCGTGCGGAGGACAAGCGATTTATTGATTTTTTTGACGAGTGCCTGATCGCCGGTGACGTTCACAGAGAGATGCCCCATTTCGTATCGTATCGTTGGTTACAGGCCGCGTCGGCCAGTTGCTGCCCCTAAGTCTAGGACGGTCTCCGGCAAAATGCAACAGATTTCACACCCAAGTCCCGTCCGGTTCCGGGGGAATAAAATTTTTTGACTAAACTTAGTTTAACCAATATACAAAGTCAAATCCATATGCTATGATGATTTTGCAAACGCTTGCTGATGCAGGCGCTCCATTATGAAGACCAGGGAGGATTTTACCAAATGGCATACTTTGAAACGGTCGGCAAGATCAAGTATGAAGGCAGCCGTTCCACCAACCCTTACGCATTCAAATTTTACAACCCCGAAGAAGTGGTAGCCGGCAAGACGATGGAAGAGCATATGCGCTTCTCGATGGCTTATTGGCACACCCTGACAGCCGGCGGATCGGACCCGTTCGGCGCAGAAACCGCCATTCGCGGATGGGATAAATACAGCGGTATGGATAAAGCGAAAGCCCGCGTTGAAGCGGCTTTTGAATTCATGGACAAGATGGCGCTGCCGTTCTACTGCTTCCATGATGTAGACATCGCTCCGGAAGGCAGCTCGCTGCGCGAATTCTACGCCAATATTGACACCATTGTGGATCTGCTGGAAGCCGGAATGAAGACTTCGGGCAAGAAGCTGCTCTGGAATACGGCCAACATGTTCACGAATCCGCGCTACATGCACGGCGCAGGTTCGACGTGCAACGCCGATGTATACGCCCATGCCGCAGCCCAGATCAAGAAGGGTCTGGAAGTCGGCAAGCGTCTGGGCGCAGAGAATTACGTGTTCTGGGGCGGCCGCGAAGGCTACGAAACCCTGCTGAACACCGACATGGGACTGGAGCTGGACAACATTGCCCGCCTGTTCCATATGGCCAACGACTACGCGAAGGAAATCGGCTTTGAAGGCCAGTTCCTGATCGAGCCGAAGCCGAAAGAGCCTACCAAGCACCAGTACGACTTCGATGCCGCTACCTGCATCTCGTTCCTGCAGAAGTACGAGCTGGACAAGGTCTTCAAGCTCAACCTGGAAGCGAACCATGCGACACTGGCCGGCCACACATTCGAACATGAACTGCGCGTTGCCCGTCTGAACGGCATGCTGGGCTCGCTCGACGCGAACCAGGGCGATCCGCAGCTCGGCTGGGATACGGATGAATTCCCGCTGAACATCTATGACGCCACGCTGACTCTGTATGAAGTGCTGATGAACGGCGGTCTCGGCAAGGGCGGCATCAACTTCGATGCGAAGGTCCGCCGCCAATCGTTCGAGCCGGAGGATCTCTTCCTGGCCCACATCGCCGGTATGGACACGTACGCCAAGGGGCTGAAAGTAGCTGCCAAGCTGATTGAAGACCGCGTATTCGAGGACTTCATCGCCAAACGCTACAGCTCCTTCAAGGAAGGCATTGGAGCGGACGTCGTCGCAGGCAAGGCCACGCTGGCTTCCCTGGCCGAATATGCCCTGAACAACGAGAACCCGCGCAAGAACGAATCCGGGCGTCAGGAAATGCTGAAGGCTGTCCTGAACCAATACATTCTGGCGGAATAGAAGGCTCGCGTGAAGCCGGGCGGCGAGGCGGATGAACCGTCTCCCTCCCGGCTTTTTGACATTCGGCGCGCCGCGGAGAACGGCCGGGGAGCGGACCATTATCAGAGGAAGATTCAAGCCAAATACAGGAGGTACGTTCATGAGTTATGTAATCGGGATCGACCTGGGAACCAGTGCCGTGAAATCGGTGCTTGTAGACCGCGAAGGCCATGTGGCAGGCGAACATTCGGAGAGCTACCCGCTGATGCGCCCCAAGCCGGGCTACAGCGAGCAGGACCCGGAAGATTGGGTGAAGGGAACGCTTGTCTCGCTGAACCGGCTGGTCGAGAAGACCGGCGTCCGGCCCGCCGAGATCGACGGAATCAGCTTCTCGGGGCAGATGCACGGACTCGTGCTAGTGGATGCGGAAGGCAAGCCGCTTCGCCCGGCGATTCTGTGGAATGATACGCGCACCACGGCGCAGTGCCGGCGAATTGAGAGCACGCTCGGCGCCAAGCTGATTGACATTGCCCGGAACAAGGCGCTGGAAGGCTTCACGCTGCCGAAGCTGCTCTGGGTACAGGAGAATGAGCCTGAACTGCTGGATCAGGCGAAGCTGTTCCTGCTCCCGAAGGATTATGTGCGCTACCGCCTGACCGGCGAATACGGCGCGGAATATTCGGATGCGGCAGGAACGCTGCTGCTGGACGCCGCCTCCAAAAGCTGGAGCGCGGAGATTGCCGATGCCTTCAGCCTGCCGCTGTCGCTCTGCCCGCCGCTTACCGAATCCTTCGGCCAGACGGGCGGCCTGCTGCCCGAGATCGCCGAAGCGGCCGGACTTGAGCCGGGCACCAAGGTGTTCGCGGGCGGTGCGGACAACGCCTGCGGCGCGCTGGGAGCGGGGATTCTCGGCGAGGGCAAGACGATGTGCAGCATCGGGACCTCGGGAGTCGTTCTGTCCTACGAGAGCGACAAGACGCTGAACCTTGGGGGCCGCGCCCATTTCTTCAACCATGCCGAGAAAGACGGCTATTACATCATGGGCGTGACCCTGGCGGCAGGCTACAGCCTGACCTGGTTCAAGGAGACGTTTGCCGCAGCGGAGAGCTTCGACGGGCTGCTTGCGGGAATTGACCGGATTCCGGCGGGAAGCGGCGGTCTGCTGTTCACGCCTTATATTGTCGGCGAACGCACGCCTCATGCGGACTCCGACATCCGGGGCAGCTTCATCGGCATGGATTCGGGCCACACGCTGAAGCATTTTGCCCGGTCGGTGCTGGAGGGAATTACCTTCTCCCTGCGGGAGTCGGTGGATATCGTGCGGAGTTCCGGCAAGGCGGTTACCGAGATCGTCTCGATCGGGGGCGGAGCGAAGAATGCGGACTGGCTCCAGATGCAAGCCGATATATTCAATGCTACAATAATAAGGCTGGAGAGCGAGCAGGGACCTGCCTTGGGAGCGGCCATGCTGGCAGCTTACGGCGCCGGATGGTTCGACTCTCTCGGCGACTGCGCGGCCGCCTTCATCCGGACAGCCGGCCGCTACGAGCCGAACCCGGAGCAGGCGGAGCGCTATGAGAAGATCTATGCGCTGTACCGCGAAGTATACGGACAGACACAGGAACTCAACCGCCGGCTCGCTGAATTCCGCAACTAACAGAGCCCGGCATCACCCGCCGGACCAGCGACGAAGGGGTAATCCTATGATAAAAGTGCTGATCGTGGATGATGAGCCCAAGCTGAGGGAGGGGCTGCGCCTGCTCATTCCCTGGGAGGAACTGGGCTATACGGTGGTGGCTACTGCAGGCAGCGGCATCGAGGGGCTTAAACAATATCAGCTTTTTGCTCCAGAGTTGATCATCGCCGATATCCGCATGCCCGGAATGGACGGCCTGCGGATGCTGAGCGAGCTGAGGCAGGGAGGAGAAGAGTGCCATGTGCTGATTCTGAGCGGCCATGCTGACTTCGAATATGCGAAGCAGGCCATCACGCACAGGGCCGACGGCTACCTGCTGAAGCCGGTGGATGAAGACGAACTGATCGATTATCTGAACAAGCTTCGGGAGACGATTCAGAACGAAGCGCTCCTGAGAGAGCAGAGCGGACCTGACCGGGACACGCTGCTGTATCAGCTCCTTCAGCCGGGAGGAAGCCGCGAAGCCGCCGATGAGGCGGCTGTGCTGCTCGGCGTAGCCGGCCGCGAGACCGAGGTGGTCCTGATCGAGCTGAAGCGGCCCTTGAAGAAGGAGGAAGAACGCCAAGAACGGGAGGAGCGGGCCAGACAGGCGCTGCAGCGGCGCTGGTCCGACCCCGAACGCGGCTTGTTCTTCGTCTATCCGCCTTATCTCGGTCTGCTTCTGACGGAACCGCTCCAGGATCAGGAGGCCCGGGCTGCGCTGTGGGGAGAGCTGGAGCGAATCATGCTCAAGGAGAATCTGGAGTTCTTCGCGGCTGCGGGCGGAGCGGTATCCGGCGCCGGGCTGTCCGTTCGTTCCTGCGCCGCAGCTCGCGAGTTGCTGGGTGTCCGGTTCTTCGGCGCGAAGGGCGAGCTCTTAAGCGGAGATTCTTCCTCCTGGCCGCTGCCTCCCGTTCAACCGGGAGAGGCTTCTCTCCGGGATGAGGAGCACCGGCTGCTGCTGGCCGTTGAGAGCGGCAGCGCCGGAACCATTGAAGACACGGTAACGTCCCTGCTTGGCCGGCTGGCCGCAGACAAGCAGGAGGAACGGTCCGTCAAGGACCAGCTGATGCGGATTGTCAGCGGCATTTCGGCGCGGCTGGAGAGCGCCTATCCGGAGTCCCGCCCGATGATCGAGGAGAACCAACCGGCGCTGAGCCAAGCGTATACCGCCGATTACCTGAGCGAGTTCCGCGAACGGCTGATTGCCTACCTGGAGCGGGTTGCGGAAGGGCTGACCGCCGGAAGGGGAGACGAGCTCAAGCGGATTCTGGATCTGATTCAGCGCCGCTATAGCGAGAATCTCAAGCTTGGCACGCTGGCCGATATGTTCAATTACAACAGCGCCTATCTCGGCAAGATGTTCAAGAACTACACCGGTGAGCATTTCAATACGTATCTGGACAAGGTGCGGATCGAGAACGCCAAGCAGTTCCTGGCGCAGGGCATGAAAGTGTATGAAGTGGCGGAGCGGGTAGGCTACGTCAACCCGGATTATTTTAATGCCAAATTCAGGAAATATGTCGGCATGTCGCCGACAGCCTACCGCAAGGAATGCTAGGCGGCACACCAGTGCAAAGGCAGGCGGACCGCTTGCCCTTGCGCTCTGACGTCCAAGCGGCGCACCGGCCGAAGGCCGCGGTAACCAAGCAAGCAGAGCGTCTCCGCCCCGCGGACGGAGACGCTCTGCTTGTGTTTTTTTATCGGGTATTATGATAGTATAGGACCTCGGGCACGAGCCCGGCGAAGGGGTGGGTATCATCAAAAAGCTGATTCGCGCCATCAATGATATGAAGATGAAGAACAAGCTGATTCTGTTCTACTGTGTGTTCGTCATGCTCCCCGTGCTTGTGGTCGGCATCAGTCTGACCAGCTACTACCGCAGGGAGGCGCTGAGCCGAGCCATTGACCAGGCGACCAACAACGTAGCCAAGATCAAGAGCCAGATGTCCTCCATGCTGACGGTGCCGACGAACATCTCCAGTCTGCTCGTCTTTGATTCGAACCTAAGCGAGCTGGTCAATACCAGGTACGAGAGTCCGCTGCAGCTCACGAAGGCCTACCACGCCTACGAGGTTTTTGACAATTACGTTCTTCAGTATCAGGAAATCTCGAATATCCGCTTCTTTATTGACAATCCGACGCTGGTCGACAATATGTCCATCGCTCCAATCAACGACGAGATCAGGTCCAGCATCTGGTACAACTCGGTGTTGAAGAACAAAGGGACGTACTGGCTGTACATCCCCGACAAGGACATCTACAGCTCCAGCTCGACCGGATCGATCAACAAGCTGAGTCTGATTCGTCAGGTGAACTACCAGGAGTATAAGCGGACCGGGATATTGATGATTCAGATGAAGCCCGATGTATTGGCCCGCATGCTGTATCAGGAGCCCTTTGAGACGCTGGTTGCGGATCAGCAGGGCTATATCGCCGCCGCCAAGAGCCAGGAGCAGGTCGGCCGGACGCTGGATTCGCTGGACATCGGAGTCGATCTGTCGAACGATACGCGCAAGGTCATCAAGACAACCGTCAAGGGCGTGAATTCCTATGTGATTGTCGATGAACTTATGCCCCTCTACAGCATCAGCAAGCTGAAAATTATCTCGGTGTTCGCCACCGAGGATATTGTCCGCGATGCCAATCGCGTCAGCGCGCTCGGTCTGGGCATCATTCTCGGCGTTCTGGTCGTTGCGCTGGGCATGGTGAACGCCATTTCGTTCCTCATGACGAAGCGGCTGCTCCGGCTCAGCCGCCAGCTGAATCAGGTTGCGCTCGGCAATTTCAGCGTGCTGTCCAATATCGACGGCAACGACGAGATCGGCCAGCTCAGCCGGCAGTTCAACTACATGGTCGGGAGCATCAATCAGCTGATCGAACGGGTGGTCGAGACCAATGAGCGGAATAACAAGCTGGAGCTGGCCCAGAAGGAAATCAAGTTCAAGATGATGGCCAGCCAGATCAACCCGCACTTCCTGTTCAATGCGCTGGAGTCGATCCGGATGAACGCCCATATCAAAGGCGAGAAGGAAATTGCCAACACCGTCCGGCTGCTCGGCAAGCTGATGCGCAAGAACCTTGAGGTCGGCCGTGATATGGCTCCGATCAAGGATGAGATCGAGATGGTCCGCTCCTACCTGGAAATTCAGAAATTCCGTTACGAAGACCGTCTGGCGTACACGCTGAATGTCGACCCGGACTGCATGGCTACTCTCATTCCGCCGCTGATTGTCCAGCCGCTGGTGGAGAATTCGGTCATCCATGGGCTTGAGAACAAGGAAGGCACGGTTCAGGTCAAGGTGTGCATTCTGTGCCGGGACGAATATATCGATATTCGGGTCAGCGACGACGGAGCGGGGATGACGGAGGCGCGTCTGGAGGAGATCCGCAGCGTTATCGGCCGGCCGGAGGAAGAGTCCAAGAACCGGATCGGACTCCGCAACGTCCATCAGCGGCTTGTGTTGTACTACGGGGAGGGCAGCGGACTGCATATCGACAGCAGGGAAGGAGAGGGCACCACAATCGAATTCAGCATTCCGAGAGTGGCCGAACCGATTCAGTAACAGGGCCCGGCCTCTGGATCAATGTCAAATTTCTATATGATTTTACGTGCAATCTGCCGGGTACTGAAAGCGCATCCTTTTCGTTATCATTAAGGCATAACAACGAAGGGGGATGTAGAAAGTGGAAGCGCTAACCGAGCCAAGTGTATCGGCCAATGAAAGCGTAAACTCCTCTACCCCGCGCAAGAAGCGGTCGAATGGATTGTGGAAAAGCATTGTTCAGCAGAAGTATCTGTATATGATGTCAATTCCATTCGTAATTTGGGTGTTTATCTTCAGTTATGTACCGCTGTGGGGCTGGACGATGGCTTTCCAGAATTACAAACCGGCCAAGTCATTCAGCGAACAAAAGTGGGTAGGATTCGATAACTTCACCAGGCTGTTCCAGGATGACCGTTTCTATCTGGTACTCCGCAATACGCTCGTCATGAGCGGACTCGGCCTGGTATTCGGCTTCATCGTTCCCATTATATTCGCCGTTATGCTGAACGAACTCCGAGGCAACAAGTTCAAGCGCACGGTTCAGACCGTATCGTATCTGCCTCACTTTGTATCCTGGGTCGTGGTTGCGGGGATCGTCACCAAGATGCTCTCGATCGACGGCGGCATTATCAATCAGCTCCTCTTGTGGACGAATATCATCGACAAGCCGATTCAGTTCATGGCGGAAGGGAAATACTTCTGGGGCATTGTAACCGCCTCGGACCTGTGGAAAGAAACCGGTTGGAACGCCATCATCTACTTGGCAGCGATTACAGGCATCGACAAGGAACTGTATGAAGCCTCCCGCGTCGACGGCGCAGGCCGGTTCAAGCAAATGTTCCATATCACGCTTCCGGGTATCCGCTCTACCGTAATGGTCCTGCTGATTATGTCGATCGGCCATTTGGTCGGCATCGGCTTCGAGAAGCAGTTCCAGCTCAGCAACAACCTGGTTACCGATTATTCGGAAGTCCTGGATTTGTACGCGCTTAAATACGGCATACAGATCGGACACTTCTCATACGGCACCGCAATCAGCATGTTCACCTCCGTGGTCAGCATCATTCTGCTGCTAAGCGCCAACGGCTTGATGAAGAAATTCACGAAAGAAAGCATCATGTAAGGGGGGACCAAAGATGAACACCAAGGCTTTTAACATGACCAAGGGAGAACGCCTCTTCGACATCTTCCTCTACGTCTTTCTCGCAATCATCATGATCGTAACTTTGTATCCCTTCCTGAACGTGCTGGCTATTTCGCTGAACGAATCGGTCGATACGGTAAGAGGCGGCATCTACATCTGGCCCCGGGAATGGACACTGGAGAACTACGAGCGCATCTTTGCCTATAAAGGTCTGATCCAAGGTTTCAAAATCTCGGTTCTGCGCACCCTGGCGGGCACAATCATCGGTCTTATCAGTGCCTCGATGCTGGCCTTCACGCTCAGCCGCCAGGAATTCCGGGCCCGCAAGGCGCTGTCTACCTTCCTGGCCTTGACGATGTACGTCTCGGGCGGTCTGGTTCCGATGTACATCCTGATGAGACAGCTCGATCTGATCGGCACGTTCTGGGTCTACATTCTCCCGGGCGCCGTATCCGCCTTCAACGTATTCGTCATCCGTTCCTTCATGGACGGACTGCCATACGCCCTGCAGGAATCCGCGAAGCTGGACGGAGCGAACGACTTCAAGATCTACTACAAAATCATCATGCCGCTCTGTAAGCCGGTTCTTGCGACGATCGCCTTGTTCCTGGCCGTCGGCCAGTGGAACGAATGGTTCTCCACCTATCTCTACAACGGCAGCAAGCCTCAATTGACGACGCTGCAGTACGAGCTGATGAAAGTGCTGGCTACCACCAACCAGGGCGGCGCCGGCGCAGTAAGCAATGTGAACGACATGGCGAAGCAGATGGCGAATATCTCGCCGGAATCCATCAAGATGGCCATTACCATCGTGGTTACCGTACCGATTCTCCTCGTCTATCCGTTCCTGCAGAAGTACTTCGTAGGCGGCATGACGCTCGGGGCGGTCAAAGCCTAGGAACAGCCAGTATTCAAGGGGGAAAGGGAAGTCCGGCAAGCCAGCCGGGCTCCCTGAATCTCTGCTAACAACCGGAAAAATTATAAAATGATTTCTTGCCTTCAACCCTTTTTTACAGTTGGTGTTGTAAGCGTTACCCAAGTATCGGCATAGCCAGGCACTGCCTGATCCATGCATAGATGAACCAGATTTAACATTATCAAGGGGGATCGAACCATGAAAAGCAAAAGCATCCGTTCCGTCTTTATGCTGACGCTCGCCAGTTCTATCATGATCGCCGGCTGCGGCGACGGAAACAACAACAACAATAACAAAGAGAGCAGCAAGGCCACCAACAGCGGGGCCGCTGCTTCCGCGGGCGCCTCTGCAGGCGCAGAGAAGATGGATACATCGCCAATCACGTTCTCGTTCTTCGGGGCAGACGCCAGTCCGAACTGGAACGGGATGAAGGACGACGTGGGCAAAGTCATCACCGAGAAGACCGGCGTTACGATCAACGCCGAATATGACGTAGGCAGCGGCGGCGGACAGAGCCGTATTCAGCTGATGGCCGCCAGCGGCGAAGTTCCGGACATTCTGTTCGGCAAAAGTGAAATCAAATATCTGGTCGATGCCGGCGAGCTGCTGGATCTGACCGATCTGATCGATAAGCATGCGCCGAACATCAAGAAGATCTTCGGCGACAACATGAACCGTCTGAAGTACAGCAATGACGACCAGGCCATCTACTCCATTCCGACGAACGTAGGCGTGGACGGCGTAGCCTTTGACGCCGGCGGCGGCTTCGAGCTTCAGCACCGCGTGCTGGAAGAACTCGGCTATCCGGAGATTAAGACGGTAGCAGACTACGAGAAAGCGCTGAAGGATTATGTAGCCAAGCATCCGGAGACCGACGGCCAGCCGACCATTCCGCTGACGCTGAACGCCGATGACTGGAAGATCATGATTACGGTAACCAACCCGGCCTTTATCACAACCGGAGCGCCGGACGACGGCGAATACTATGTCAATCCGGAGACGTATGAAGCCCAGCTGCACTACAAGCGTCCGGAAGAGAAAGAATACTTCCGCTGGCTCAACAAGCTCTACAATGAAGGCCTGCTCGACAAAGACACCTTCGTGCAGAAGGATGACCAATACAAAGCCAAGATCGCCAGCGGCCGCGTACTGGGCCTGATTTCGCAGGAATGGGAGTACCAGGAAGCCGAGAACGCGCTGAAATCGGCCGGCAAGGATCAATACACCTATGCCCACTTCCCGGTGACGATGTCTTCCGAGTATAAAGATCACTCCTTCCAGAGCGTAGGGGTGGACGGCTACGGCATCAGCATCAGCAAGAACTGCAAGGACCCGGTTCGCGCCATTCAGTTCCTGGATTGGCTCGCTTCGGAAGAAGGCCAGGTTCTGCTGAACTGGGGCGTTGAAGGCAAACACTACACGGTTGACGCCAACGGCAAACGCACGATTCCGGCCGACGTGCTGGATAAGAAGGTCAATGACAACTCCAACTTTGCCAAAGAAACCGGCATCGGCCTCTACACGGCGTTTGCTCCGCACTACGGCGACGGCGTGAAGGATTCGACAGGCAACTACTACACCACGAACTTCCCTGAGCAGATTACGGCAAGCTACTCGGAAGCCGAGAAGAAATCGCTGGCTGCTTATAAAGCGACTACCTGGAAAGACCTGTTCCCGCAGGAATCGGATTTCGAACCGAAGGCATGGGGCGCGCTGTACAACATGGCGGTTCCGACAGACGGCGACTATCAGGTGATCTACCAGAAGACGCAGGACATCGTCCGCAAGCGGATCCCGGAAGCCGTTCTCTCCAAGACGACTGACTTTGACAAAGTATACGACGGCTTCCTGCAGGAGCTGGACAAAGCCGGCGCCAAGGATATGGAAGCCCAGTATACGGAGCTCGTGAAGAAGAGAGTCGAGCTGTTCACAGGCAAGACCCTGTAAGGCAACAGCCGCTTGGCCGAATGAAGGATAACTGCAAAGACCCCGACCTTGCGTCAGGGTCTTTGCGCATTCCGGGGGCGTCAGCCGCCGGCAAAGGGAGAAGGGATGGGGATCATGAACGGGAATGCGGAGAAGCCGGAAGGCAGGAACTGGAGACTGCTGTATGACAAGCCGGCATCGGTCTGGGAAGAGGCGCTGCCGCTCGGGAACGGCAGCTTCGGAGCGATGCTGTTCGGCGGCGGGGCGCGCGAGCTGGTGCAGCTCAATGAGGATACGCTGTGGTCGGGGTTCCCCCGGGACACGAACAATTATGAGGCCGTCCGCCATCTGGGCAAAGCGCGCGAGCTGGTATTTGCCGGCAAGTATGCGGAAGCGCAGGAATGGGTCAATGCGCGGATGCTGGGCGTGAACTGCCAGGCGTATATGCCGCTCGGCAATCTGCATCTGGAGCTGGAAGGCGGGCGGGAAGGCCGCGCCTACAAGCGTCTCCTCGATCTGGACAGCGGCATCGCCCGGGTCGAGGCGGAGGCCGGAGGCCATCCGGTCCTTCGGGAAGCGTTCGTTAGCGTCCCCGACGGAGTGTGCGTAGTGCGGGTGGAAGGGAGGGCTGGAAGCCTGAACGCCCGGGTGACGGCAGACAGCCCTCTCCGCTATGAGACGGCTTCCTTGCCGGAAGCCGGGCTGGTCATGAAGGGACGCGCGCCCTCGAACATCGCCGACAACTATTTCGGCGACCATCCGCTCTCGGTACTGTACGAAGAGAACCTCGGCATGACCTTTGCGCTTCATATTCATGCTGTCGCCCAGGGCGGCAGCGTCGTCTCCAGGGATGGCGTCCTGACGATTCGGAATGCGGACAGCTTCACGCTGCTGCTTGCGGCCGAGACGAATTATGAAGAACTCCGGCGGCGGGCCGCGCATCTCCCGGCAGATTCGGAGGGAGCCCGCCCGAGCGCCCGGCTGCCGGGAGCGGCCGAGCGCGTTCTTCGGGCGGGAAGGCGCTCCTACCCAGAGCTGCGCAGCCGGCATGCCGGGGAGCATCAGGCCCTGTTCCGGCGGGTGGACCTCGATCTCGGCGGAACCGGACGGGACGATATTCCGACAGACCGGCGTCTGGCGGCCTATCGGGAAGGAGGCGCAGACCCGGCGCTGGAAGCGCTGCTGTTCCAGTACGGCCGCTATCTGCTCATGGCCAGTTCGCGGCCGGGAACCCAGGCGGCGAATCTGCAGGGCATCTGGAATCCCCATGTGCAGCCGCCGTGGAACAGCGATTATACGACCAACATCAATACCCAGATGAATTACTGGCCGGCCGAGGTGTGCAATCTGGCCGAATGCCATGAGCCGCTGTTCGACCTTATCGCCGAAGCGAGCCGGACGGGAGCGCGGACGGCCGCGATCCACTACGGAGCGCGCGGCTGGGTCGCCCATCACAATATGGATCTGTGGCGGATGACGTCCCCGACCGGCGGGGACGCCAGCTGGGCCTTCTGGCCGATGGGCGGCGTCTGGCTGTGCCGGCATCTGTGGGAGCATGATGCTTTTCACCCTTCGGAGCCGTTCCTCCGGGAGACGGCCTACCCGCTGATGAAGGGAGCCGCGCTCTTCTGTCTGGATTGGCTGGTGGAAGCGCCGGACGGCTTCCTCGTCACCAATCCTTCGACCTCGCCCGAGAACCGCTTCCTGACCGCGGACGGGGTCAGCTGCTCGATCTCGGCCGGATCGGCGATGGACATGACGCTGATCCGGGAACTGCTGGAGAACTGCATGGAAGCAGCCGAAAGACTTGGAATCGACGCAGAGTTCCGGGAAGAGCTGAAGGCGGCGGCGGACCGGCTGGCTCCGCTGCGCATCGGCGAAGACGGGCGGCTGCTGGAATGGTCGCAGCTGTTCTCCGAAGCCGAGCCCGGCCACCGGCATGTCTCCCATCTGTACGGCTTGTATCCGGGCGATCTCATCAATGCCCGGGATACGCCTGAACTGATGGAAGCGGCCCGGAGGTCGCTGGAGTACCGGATTGCCAGCGGGGGCGGCCATACCGGCTGGAGCTGCGCCTGGCTGATCAACCTTCACGCCCGGCTGGGCGACGGGGAGGGCGCTTACCGCTTCGTCCGCACGCTCCTGACCCGGTCGGTCTACCCGAATCTGTTCGATGCACATCCGCCGTTCCAGATCGACGGCAACTTCGGGGCGGCGGCGGGCATCGCCGAAATGCTGCTGCAGAGCCATCTCGGCGAGCTTCATCTGCTGCCTGCGCTCCCGGAATCCTGGGCGTCGGGCCGCGTGCAGGGTCTCCGCGCGCGCGGCGGCTACACGGTCGATATGGAATGGGCGGAAGGAACCATCCGGTCCGTGAGGATTACGGCCGGCCGGGACGGCCAGCTCCGGCTGCGCTGCGGCGGAGGGGAAGAGCTGGCCGAAGCCGGCGGAGCGCAGCCGGAAGCGGACGGCAGCTACCGAATGAAGAGCGGCGAGACGCGGGTCTGGACGGCTTCGCCCGGAGCCGCGCCCCTCTGAACACCGTAAGACGGTTCTATGGACAGTCCTTTGGACGGTCTGTGGAGCCGTCTCTTTTTTTGGCCGAAGCGGGTCTTATTCCGCGCGCTGTGAGTACCGATAATAAAGGTAGGTCTGAACACCGTGCCATCCTGGCGCAAAGTTAGCGCTCGGGCCGCATTGGAAACTCCGATAATCCCAAGTAAAATATGGAAGTATGTGAGTCCGGACCCACTTACGGTCCGGGCCGAAGACCAAACCAGAAGCGGGAAGGCTGAAGAGGATGGGAAAAATAACAAAGGCCGTTCTGCTCGGCATGCTGGTCGCCGCGGCGGTTCCTCCAGTCGTGTACTGGGGGCGGGACGAAGCGTACGCTGCCTCCAAGGATGCGGCGCTGCGGAACACCGCCGAAATGACGGCCCGGCTGGCGGGGGCCATGACTAACCGGAGAGAAGGAGTCAGCTTCGCCTATGCAGGCTCGACGTCCCGCCTGAAGGCGGCCATCAAGACCTCTATCGAGCAGGCGATGGCAAGGGATCCGTATCTCTATTACATTGTAGACAGCTATGCCTATTCGTATCAGGGCGGGTCCAAATCGGCACAGGTATCGGTTAAGCTGAAATACCGGGAGAGTCTCCAGGAGACGGCTTATGTCGATGCCAGAGTGAAGGCGGTTCTTCAGAAGATCGTCCATCCGGGCATGAACCCGCATGAGAAGGTGAAGGCCATCCATGACTGGGTGGTGCTGAACTTGAGATATGATCTCTCTTATACCCGCTATACCGCCTATGAGGCGCTTCACGACGGCAGCGCGGTCTGCCAGGGGTATTCGCTGTTGACTTACAAGCTGCTGAAGGCGGCGGGCATTCCGGTCCGGATTGCGGAAGGCACCGCCCGGCAGAACGGAAGATCCCAGTCCCATGCCTGGAATCTCGTTCAGCTTGAGGGCAAATGGTATCATCTGGACACGACCTGGGATGACCCGCTGCCGGACCGGAGCGGGGAAGCCTCCACCAATTACTATCTGCTGAGCGATGCGCAGATGCGTCAGGACCACAGCTGGACGCGGGATTACCCCGCAGCCGGTACGGTGTATGCCGGGACGCTGGAGAAGCTGGCCGCGGCGGGCGGCAGCGAAGCCGCCGTCTACCGGGCGCTGGAGAAGGATCTGGGCTATGATATTCTGAACGAGGAGCAGGCGGTCGGTTCGGCGGCGGAACTCGGCATTCTGGCCTTGCAGAAGAAGGCAGAAGGCGGAACTTCGGTCCAATTCCGCTACCGGGGCGGCGAGAGCAGTCTGAAGTCGGATCTGCAGCAGCTCTATAAGCTCGGATTCGAGAGTCTCTCCTACAGTGCGGAGCGGCTTGCAGGGACGAATGATTTGAAGGTGGAAGTGAACTGGAAGAGCTGACGGCTTCCTTCCCTGTCTGCGGGCAGGCTGTACGACGCAAGAAAGCGGCAGCTCCGGGAGCAATCCCGGGGCTGCCGCTTTCTTATTCTCTAGGATTGGCGGAAGACCGTCTCTGCCGCTGCTTGCCGGCTGTTACGGACCACCCGTCCGTTACTCGGGATGCGGGGTCAGATCGCATTCGGTGAGCGGAATGATCCGGCTCTTCCGCTTCCAGGCATACCCGATCCAGACGGCCAAGAAGAGCGGCAGACTGACATAAGAGACGAGCAGGCCGTACCAGTCGACCGAGCCGCCGGTGAAGGCGCCGAGATTCTGGCCCAGCACGGCGATCAGACAGAGCGCGAAGGCGAAGAGGGGGCCGAACGGGAACCACTTTGCCCGGTACGGCAGCTCATCCAGCGAACGCCCCTGCGCGAGGAAAGCGCGCCGGAAGCGGTAATGGCAGAGGGCAATGCCCAGCCAGTTGATGAACCCGCACATCCCGGAGGCGTTCAGCAGCCAAGTGTAGACGGTTCCGTCGCCGAACAGGGAGGCGAGGAAGGCAAGCATGCCGACGGCGGTGGTGACAAGCAGGGCATTGAGCGGAACCCCGCGCCGGGTAAGGCGTCCGAGCGCGCGCGGGGCCATGCGGTCCTGGGCCATGGCGTAGAGCACCCGGGTGGCCGCATACATGCCGGAGTTGCCGGCCGAGAGCACCGAGCTCAGAATGACCGCGTTCATGACGGAGGCGGCAATGGCGAGCCCGGCCTTGTTGAAGACGATGGTGAAGGGACTGACGCCGATGTCATCGACCCCGCCGCGAAGCAGGTCGGGATTGGTGTACGGGATAATCATGCCGATCACCAGGATGGCGAAGATATAGAAGATCAGAATGCGCCAGAACACGCGGCGGATGGCGATCGGAACGTTCCGGCGCGGGTCCTCGCTCTCGCCGGCGGCAACGCCGATCAGCTCGGTTCCCTGGAAGGAGAAGCCGGCGGCCATGAAGACCCCGACGAAGGCGAAGAACCCGCCGTGGAAGGAACCGCCGCCCAGATTGAAGGTATCCAGCCCGGCAGTGGATTTCCCGCCGAGGATGCCGAAGATCATCAGGACGCCGACGACAAGGAACACGATGACGGTGGCGATTTTGATGAGGGCGAACCAGTACTCGGACTCCCCGTAGCCGCGGGCCGACAGGGCGTTGAGCGCGAACATCAGCACGAGGAACAGCAGGCTCCAGAGCATGGAGTTGCTGCCCGGGAACCAGTATTTGATGATGACGGTGGCGGCCGACAGCTCGGCTGCAATCGTGACGGCCCAGTTGTACCAGAAGTTCCAGCCGATGGCGAAGCCGAAGGCCGGACTGACGAACCGGGTGCCGTAGGTGCTGAAGGAGCCGGATACCGGCAGGTAAGTGGCGAGCTCGCCGAGACTGGTCATCAGGAAGAAGACCATCAGGCCGACGGCGGCGTACGCAAGCAGGGCGCCGCCCGGTCCGGACGAGGCAATGGCGCCGCCGCTGGCAAGGAACAGTCCGGTTCCGATCGAGCCGCCGAGGGCGATCATGGTCATGTGGCGGGCCTTGAAGCTCTTGCGAAGGCCGCCGCTGTTCGTGGTAGGGGTCATGCAGAACACTCCTCTGTTCGTGATGTGGGATACGGTAAGTTCATAAAAGGGGAGTGGGTGGAAGCTGCGGGGAAACAACAAAGAACCGCAGAGCAACAGCGCTGCGGTTCATCCTGTATCGGCTGCCGCATCGTACTCTCCCGTGAAGATAGCGCAACACGCCGCAGGGACAACCAGAACCGGGCGATGCCCGGCAGATTCTCCTTGAAGCGTGACAGTTCCGTCCCTTTCGGCAACGGCCCCAGCCCGTCTGTTCACCAGCGACAGACGGACTTCGGCGGATTTCCCTTTCCGGACGGCTCACTGACGGCTGCTGCGTCTCCCCGTGCGTACTCTTGATCTCCGCGACCTCTACCTCATCGTGAGTATGATGAGGCGTATCATTCTTCATTCGTTTATAAACTGCCAGTTGCCAGTATAGCCGAAGACCCGGCGGGAAGCAATGACAATTAACGGAATTCCGTTCGCTAGGAACGGCGCCGCTCCGACATCTGCTGCCAGACGGTTCCGGCCGCCTCCTCGCCGGACTCGATCCGCTCCAGCGCCATGCGGGCCTGGAGGCCGACCTCGAATTCCGGGTCGTCCGCCGCTCCCTGGAGGGCGTCCCGCGCTTCGGCGGTGCCGACCTCATAGAGGAAGCGGGCGGCTCGCCAGCGGACGATTTTGCTGGAATCGGACAGCGCCGAGAGCATGACCTTCGTCGCCGCAGGATTGCCGATATCGGACAGGGTGTCTCCGGCGGTGCGCCGGACCGCCGGAGCGCTGTCCCGCATCGCTTCATAGAGCAGCTCCATCGCTTCGGGCGTCCGGAGATCGCCGAGATAGACAACGGCGAGCCGGCGGATCTGCAGCTTCGGATCGCGCAGCGCCTTGGCGAGCTGCGGCAGCAGTTCCGGCTTCGGCGTCAGATCCTCCAGCGCGGCGTAGCGCTCGCGCCAGTCCCCGCTGCCGAGCGCAGCGAGCAGCTCGGCTTCCGGCCGCTTGCTGCGCTGCTCGACGAACTCGCCCTTCGCCCCGTGGGCAATCGCCTGCCGGACCACCGAGTCCAGCCGCTCCTGCGGATAGGCGGCTTCCAGCTCCTGCTCGACTTCCCGGGCGATGTCGGCGGGTTCGCCGTAGCGGACGCCGTAATCCGTCAGCTTGCGCTCTTTGATGAGCGTCGCGCTGGCGACCTCCGTCACCGCCTGGGTGAACCGGGAAGAGAGGGCGATCCGCTCTTCGCCGCCGCCCGGCGTTTTGACCCGAATCTGCATCGGAATGCCGCGGAACATCTGGACGAATACCTGCGCCTCTCCAAAGTGGGCGCCCGCGTTCTCGTCGCCGGGGTCAAAATCGGGTCCGCTCAGGCCTTCGCCGCCGAACCGGATCTGCACCTCGCGCAGAATCGCCGCCCAGTCGGCTTGGGGTCTCCGTTCGAGCGCCGCGAAGTCGGCGGTGTGAAAGACGCTGTCCACGCCCGGAATCGCGAGCATCTCGCGCGCCCAGGCCGGAGCGGAGCGCAGGGTATCCGGGGTATAGGTACGGCGGACGCCGGGCTCCAGACTCTCGTCCAGATGCAGCTTCATGGTGTTGGGACTCGGCGTCGGCTCAATAAAGGTTATCTTCATGTCGGTCTCCCTTCGGGCGGGTGCGCCGCCCCGTAGTGTCGCCTGCCTTGCGTGCGGTTATAGCTTTAGTTTATCTTATTTTTGAGTAATTTACGAAGCCGGACGGGCAATCTCAAATTCCGCGCGGTCCATCCCAACCGGGCCGCCGGGTTTTATGCTATAATAGGCCGGAAACCTATGTGAAAAGGATGGTAATGCGAACATGATCAGTACAAGCGGCGTGACCCTCCGCTACGGAAAGCGCGCACTTTTTGAAGATGTCAATATAAAATTCACTCCCGGGAACTGCTACGGTCTGATCGGAGCGAACGGCGCCGGCAAATCGACCTTCCTGAAGATTCTCTCCGGCGAGATTGAACCGAACACGGGCGAAGTTCATATTACGCCGGGCGAACGGATGGCCGTGCTGAAGCAGAACCATTTCGAGTATGACGAATATCCGGTGCTGGAGACCGTTATCATGGGCCACACCCGGCTGTATGAGATCATGAAGGAGAAGGATGCGCTGTACGCCAAATCCGACTTCTCCGAAGCGGACGGCCTGCGCGCCGGCGAGCTGGAAGGCGAATTCGCGGAGCTGAACGGCTGGGACGCCGAGCCGGACGCCGCCGCGCTCCTGATCGGTCTCGGCATTCCGCGCGAGCTGCACGACAAGAAGATGGCGGAGCTGTCCGGCAACGAGAAGGTCCGCGTCCTGCTGGCCCAGGCGCTGTTCGGCCGTCCGAACAACCTGCTGCTGGACGAACCGACCAACCATCTGGATCTGGAATCGATTCAATGGCTCGAGAACTTCCTCATGGACTATGAAGGCACCGTTATCGTGGTATCCCATGACCGTCACTTCCTGAACAAGGTCTGTACGCATATTGCGGACATCGACTTCGGCAAAATCCAGATGTACGTCGGCAACTACGACTTCTGGTACGAGTCCAGCCAGCTGGCGCTCGCGCTTCAGCGCGAGTCCAACAAGAAGAAGGAAGAGAAGATCAAGGAGCTGCAGGCGTTCATTCAGCGCTTCTCCGCCAACGCCTCCAAGTCGAAGCAGGCGACGTCCCGGAAGAAGCAGCTCGACAAAATTACCCTCGACGACATCCGTCCGTCGAACCGCAAATATCCGTTCCTGAACTTCAAGCCGGAGCGCGAAGCCGGGAAGCAGCTTTTGACGGTTACCGGTCTGACCAAGTCGCTGGACGGCGAGAAGGTGCTGGACGAATTCGGACTCGTGGTCAACAAAGGCGACAAGATCGCGTTCGTCGGCCCGAACGGGCTGCCGAAATCGACGTTCTTCGATATCATTATGGGCGAGCAGGAAGCCGATGCAGGCGAATATACATGGGGCGTTACGACGACGCAGGCGTATTTCCCGAAGGATAATTCGAAGTTCTTCGACGGCGTGGAGATGAATCTCGTGGAATGGCTGCGCCAGTATTCCAAAGATCAGGACGAGACGTTCCTGCGCGGATTCCTGGGCCGGATGTTGTTCTCCGGAGAAGAAGCGCTGAAGAAGGCGAGTGTGCTGTCCGGGGGCGAGAAGGTGCGCTGCATGCTGGCGAAGATGATGCTCAACGGCGCGAACGTCCTCGTCTTCGACGAGCCGACGAACCACCTGGATCTCGAATCCATTACCGCGCTGAACAACGGGCTGATCGACTTCGACGGCACGATTCTGTTCACTTCGCATGACCATCAGTTCATCCAGACGATCGCGAACCGCATCGTCGAGATTACGCCTAACGGCATTATCGACCGCGTCATGTCCTACGACGAATATCTGGAGAACGACGAGGTCAAGGAATTGCGCCAGCGGATGTATCCGGTGGAAGTGTAAGATCTGTCAAAAAAGGGGGCCGTCCCACACGCCATTCAATGGCTGGGGACGGCCCCTTCCGTATGTGCTGCTAACAAAAACCGTTCCCCGCTTCGTGAGGACAGAAGCGGAAGGAACGGTTTCTTGCAGGCCTTGCGTCAATCCTGCGTTGTTGGCGGACAGGACAAGCCGGGCGCGGGCAATCAGGACCCGCCGGTGCGGCGGCGCTGGTTGTTCGGCTTCTTGTTGTTCTGGGTCTTCAGGGTCTTGGCCGTTCCGGCCTGGAAGGAGCCGGGCTTCGCGCTGTTCTGCTGTTTCTTCTGCTCCAGCTTGGCCTTAATGGCGTCGGCGAGATTCACTTTCGGTCTGTCATTGCTCTCGTTCATCTTGGGTAACCTCCGTCAAAGGAATGCGGCAATCTCTGGCATACACCTTGATTTTAAAGGTTTTTAAATAGGTCTACAAGGGCAAGAATAGTTGAAGCTGTTCCCGGCGGGAAGCGCCGGCCAAGGCAAATGGACGGGGCCATCTTCTTTGCGGAGCGGCAAAACTGTTTCTCTAGACCCACCAGTCCGCCGTTTGCTAGGATAGGTGAATGAACTTAAGCAGGGGAGTGTCGGCAATTGACAGACATCTATGAAGACATACGCAAGGGCGAGCGGGGAGCGATGATCAGCATTGCGGCTTATCTCATTCTCTCTTCCCTGAAGCTGATAAGCGGCTATTGGTTCGCTTCCAGCGCGCTGCTGGCCGACGGTTTCAATAACCTTACGGATATTGTAGCGTCGCTGGCCGTCCTGATCGGACTGCGCATCTCGCGCAAACCGCCGGATTCGGACCATGCCTATGGCCACTTCCGGGCGGAGACGGTGGCGGCGCTGCTGGCCTCCTTCATTATGGCGATGGTGGGCTTTCAGGTTATTCTGGATTCTTCGCGCTCTCTGCTGCGCGGAGAACGCGCAGACCCGAATATCTGGTCGGCGGGGATTGCCGTGGTCTGCGCTGTGGTGATGCTGGGAGTTTACCTGTACAATCGCCGGCTGGCGCTGAAGATCAACAACAGCGCGCTGATGGCTGCGGCCAAGGATAATCTGTCGGATGCGATGGTCAGCATCGGCGCCGCGGTGGGAATCGTCGGCGCCCAGTTGGGCTTGCCCTGGCTGGACCCGGCAGCCGCCGTCCTCGTCGGTCTGCTGATCGTCAAGACGGCCTGGGACATTTTCCGGGATTCCACGTACCGGTTGACCGACGGATTCGACGAAGACAAGCTGCTGGACCTGCGCAGCACCATTGCCCGGATCCCGGGCGTGGAGGGAATCAAGGACATGAAGGCTCGTATTCACGGCAATCTGGTGCTGGTCGATGTCGTGGTCGAGGTCGATCCCGGACTGACGGTGATGGAGAGCCATCTTATCAGCGACACGATTGAAGAACGGATGAGCAAGCATCATAATATCTTCAATGTGCATGTCCATGTGGAACCGAAGACGGAGGCCTCTTCCTAATTCTCTGTAATTTCCACCAATTCCAAGGAGGAATCGAGACTGTAGACTCACTCCGGTTCCATGAATTGGCACTCGGATTTATGAAGTTTGGTTCATGCTCCCGGACGGAGGCGAAGCCTATAATGAGGGCAGAAAAACAATGACGGCTGCGCGCGCCTTGTTGGATTTCGGATCTTCAGTCATCGGGGGAACGACATTATGCATAAATGGATCAGACAGGCGGCTGCCGCTTTGTGGGCAGTCGGCATTGCAGCCGGCGCGGGCAGTGCGGCAGGCGCCGCAACGGTTCACGCGGCGGGGAACTCCGCGTCGCCGGCTACGCTGGCCGGACGCAGCGCAGTCATTGTCTCTACGGTAAATTTGCGCGACCAGCCTTCGCTGGAAGGGCGGTTCCTGACGTATTTGAAACAGGGAAGCACCGTTACGATACTGGATCAGCCGACGGATTACTTCTATAAGATTCGGACACCGGAGGGCCGGATCGGTTACGCGAGCTCGCTTGAGCGTTACATCCGGCTTCTGCCACCGGCCGCAGGCGATTCGCCTGCTCCGGCAGAACCTGCATCGGCTTTTTCTGCCGGACAGGCAGGAGATGCGGCAGCGAGAATCGAACAAGTGATTAGTGCCGGAATGAAGTACCTCGGAACGCCGTACGAATATGGCTCCAGCCGAAGCGACACGGCTACGTTCGACTGCTCGGATCTGGTCCGGCAGATCTTCAAGGAAGCCGCATCGCTTACGCTGCCGGCCGATTCCCGGGCTCAAGGCGCCTGGATTCTGTCGGACAGCAAGGCGGTTTCGGAGATTGGCGGTCTGAAGCGCGGGGACCTTATGTTCTTTATGAGCTACAGAGGCAATTCGGCTTCGGCTTACGCCGGGATCGACAAGTCCGCCGCCGTCATCACTCATGTTGCCGTCTATCTTGGCAATGGACAGATGCTTCATACGTACTCGAAGGCTTCAGGCGGGGTGCGTGTGGATACGATCAGCGCTTCTTGGACGTACCGATTCCTGTACGGAGGTTCGGTCATCCACTGAAATATAAATATTCAGCAGTCGGGAAGCGGACGCGGTACACGTTTGTGACGGGTGCTTAAACGGAAGAAGGGTATTTCCACGGCCGGGTACGGCTGAGGAAATACCCTTCTTCAGTGTGAACATCCCGACCGGTTGCGCTTGGAGGGCTTTGCCGGAACCTGACGGCCTGGCTGCCCGGTTATGTAGAGACTCTATGGTCAGGACAAGTTGGAGTGCCGGTGAAGCGGTGCCGCTCCGTTTACGGCGTGATTACATAAGCGGAAGCAGGGACCTTGATCCAGGCTTTGCCCAGCCAGGTGTAGATTTCTCTCCACTCGTTGCCCATCGCGTCGGTCATGACGTTGCCTGTGGTATCAACTGTC
Organism: Paenibacillus glufosinatiresistens; assembly: GCF_031470375.1. Taxonomy (NCBI): domain Bacteria; kingdom Bacillati; phylum Bacillota; class Bacilli; order Caryophanales; family Paenibacillaceae; genus Paenibacillus; species Paenibacillus glufosinatiresistens. The sequence continues at coordinate 16,391 of NZ_JAVFHT010000025.1, read as the reverse complement.
TGCGGAGCCAGAACGCCGGAAGGAGTCAGGGAAGTGCTGGAGAGGTAGAAGGCTGCCGGACGAGTCAGAATAATCATCGGCGTGGCAGGCTTCAGATCAGCCGGAGTGATTACCGGTTCCGGCACCAGCGTGTATGTGCTGCCGGTCACAGTGGAAGTCGTAGCTGTTGTTCCGGTTGCGGTGTCGGCTGCTGCGGCCGTTCCGGCCAGCGCTGCGGTCAAGCCGATGGCTGCTGCGATTGTTGCGAACTTTTTCATGAATCAATTACCTCCCTATGGTTTATAGAAGATGCCGTGTGATCAATATCCTAGTAAACATAAATTGGGCACGATGAACCATCTTTTCGCTGCAAGAAATTTGAGGACTCTTCGAAGGAGGGGAGAGTATACTTCCCGGACGCACAAAACCCGGAGATTCGGCGGCTTCCGGGCCTGCGAAATTTCCGGGCTTGGGCGGCGCGGCCGGGGCGATTCGAGCACTGGCAGGCGCATATACATAAGATTGAAGCGGCTGGGGCCGGATAACCGGCTACATCGTTCGTCCCCGGCGTCCCGTGAAGAGCGAAATGACGAACAGGACGAGGAAGACGAAGAACAGAATTTTGGCAATGCCGACCAATGCCGCCACAATATTGAAGAATCCGAATACTCCGGCGATCAGCGCGATTACAAGGAGAAGCACAGACCATCTCAGCATGATTGGTTCACCCTTTCAATTGTTGGTGTAGTCCATCTATAAACGCGTCCCTCGGGCTTTGAAACAAAGGGGAGATGACGCCGGAAAGCCTGCGCCGGACCGTTGTTTCGGTCCCGGAAAGCAGGGGTAACTAGTCAATATTGAGACACAAATACGAACCGAACGGAAGGAGCACACCCTTAATGATTATTGATCTCAGTATCGCACTAGTAGCCATTGCATTCGCCGTCCTGGTCTTCTTCTTGGTCAAGACCCTGAACTCCGCGAAGACCTCGCTCGACAAAGTCAGCCAGACGCTTCAGGAAGTGCAGAAGACCATTGATGAGCTTACTTATGAAGTGAAGACCACCGTACGGCACGCCAACGACATCACAGCCGATGTCCAAGGGAAGATCCAGAAGATCGATCCGATTATGGATTCTGTTCAGAATCTGGGTGAAGTGCTGAGCGAACTGACGTTGACCGTCAAGCAGGTCTCGGTTACGGTAATCGAGAAATTCCGCAAGGGCCGGGAATTGAAGTCGAAGAGCGAAGCGATCTCCATCGACAAGGCTCCGCTGTCGCCGGCCGAAGAGCGGACGCTCAAGAGCTACGAGGCTTCCTATCCGAAGAAGAACACGGGCAAACTGACGGCCGTCATGAAAGGCGTCGACGTTGCGGCAGGCCTGTGGCAGAAATACCGGAAATAACGGCACGGGTCAAATAACGGTATCGGTTACCGAGAGAAAGGCGGCGCCGCATGCATACAGTTCTCCTGCTTCTGAGTTTAGTGTTCCCTTTCTTTCAGACACCGGATTCCGCAATGGGCACAGAGCCGCCCCGGGAAGTCCGGAACATCGCTGCTCCGGTCTATTCTCTGCTGACGGCAGGCAGCGCGGACCTTTATCTGTCCAGCTTCGACTCGCTGGCCGGAGCTGCGCTCTTCTCCAGCCGTGAAGAGCTGCTCCAGGCGAAGGGGGACCCTGTCTCCATTATGCCGGACCCGATTGCCGGCGGTGAGGCTTACCGCTACGCCGATGCTACGGTCGGCGTGGAAGGAGGGCTGGTCGTGTATGTACATGTAGAGCCGCAGCAGGCCAGGGAGTACGGGCTGGTTATCAATGGACGAACCATTGACCCGCTTGCTTCGGATCTTCGGAGCGTACTGGGCCGGGTGGATTATGCCGCAGAAGACGGCGACGTCTATATGCGCGGTACGGCGGCACTGAAAATTTACCGCAATCCGTCGAGCGGAGCTTGGGAAGGCATAGATTTGTTCGATGAATTTTCCTCCTGAACGGTGTTTCATTTCCCGGTACTCCGGTTAATGAATAGTCGGAACTTTTAGCGTAAAGGAGAATGCAGTCATGGATCCCATTCGTACTCAGGCTTACGCCAAGCTTGTGGAGAACGGCGTTAACGCCATTGAGGAGATCAACCGTCTGAAGGACGGCGGTTATACGAAGGAGGAGATCTATGTCATCAGCTACGATCAGGACCGAGAGGACCGTATCGCGGAAGCGGCCGATGCGAATGAGGTCGGAAGGCAGGAAGAAGGCCTGCTCGGTATAGTAGCGGATCTGTTCCGTTCCCGCGGCAGCGAGCTGCGCGCGAAGATTGCTTCTCTCGGCTTCAGCGACTCCGAAGCTGAATTCTATGAGAAAGAATTGAACCAGGGCAAGGTTCTTCTGGTAGCCAAGAAGGCGGCCCGGTCTTGATGCCTATATGCCTCCCAACATATGGTGAATGAGGGAACCTCCAGAACCACTTCCAGTGGGGCTGGAGGTTGCTTTGTTGAACAAATCAGGCTGTGATATAGTTAAATGGTAGTGGGTCGATTTTTGAAGAATACTTGTCTTTTCTCTATATATCGCTTTGCGAGGTGAACCCATGAGAATTTTGATTGTGGACGATAATCCAACCAATATCATTATTATCCGGGAGATTCTGAAGAAAGAGGACTACCGGAATATTGTTACAGAGTCCTCAGCCCGGGATATGCTGAAGCGGCTTGGAGCCGACCGGCAGATCAGCAGCGAACGTCCATGGAAGTCCGATGTCGATCTGATTCTGCTCGATATGATGATGCCCGAGATGGACGGAATCGAAGCCTGCCGCATTATTCAGCAGCATGAAGTGCTGCGCGATATTCCGATTATTATGGTGACGGCTGTCGGCGATTCCAAGAAACTGGCCGAAGCGCTGGACGCCGGTGCGGTCGACTATGTAACCAAGCCGATCAACAAGGTGGAACTGATGGCCCGAATCCGTCTGGCGCTCCGGCTTAAGCAGGAGAAAGACTGGCACAAGGAACGGGATCAGCGGATTCAGGATGAGCTGAAGCTGGCGGCGCTCGTTCAGAACGCGGTGCTCAGCCTCCCGATTGAAGAGCCGGAATTTCAGGTTCACGCTCTCTATCAGCCCTCCTACGAGCTGGCCGGGGATCTGTATTCCTGGTACCCGCTCGGCGACGGCCGGTACGGCGTTGTACTGCTCGATATGATGGGGCACGGCATTTCCTCGTCGCTGTTCTGCATGTTCATTGCGTCTGTATTGAAGGATACCGTTACTACTTTTGTCGAACCGGCGAAAGTGGTCCAGGAGCTTAACCGGCGGTTCAATCAGCTCTATATCGAGAACCAATTGATCCAATATTATTTTACGGCAATCTATATGGTTATAGACACAAGGCTGAAGCGGATTGACTATGTCAACGCCGGCCATCCGCCGGCGCTGTTCTTTGAAGACGGCCGGGAACGTCCCGTGCTGCTGGAGAGCAACAGCCATCCGGTCGGACTGTTCGACCGGATTGAGATTCAGCCGCAGACGCTCACTTATGAGGGAGAAGGCCATCTGACGCTCTATACGGACGGTCTGCTGGAGATGGCCGAGGGCGGCCAGGAAGACCAGTTGGAGTTCCTTATTGAGCGGTTGAGAGGCGAACACGGATGGAGAGAGAAGGAAATGCGGGAAACCTTCCTTACCGGCGCCCAGAGCAATCGGGACGACGACAAGTGTCTGGTATGGATAACGCTAGGAGAAAGGGAACGATAAGGAATGAAGATCAAGGCCAAACTGCTGATCGGCTTCAGCGCGCTGCTTGTCATTATGCTCGCCCTGACGATGGTCGGCTTCGATCGGCTTAAATTTATGAACCATCAGCTTGACAGCATCTACCAGGATCGTTATCAGAAGATCCGCGCCTCCTCGGGATTCCGGGGCGAGGCGAACGATATTTCCCGCGTACTGGCCAACCTGCTGCTGAATCCGGATGCGACGGACAGCGATGCCCAGCGCAGCGAAATGAACCGGATGCTCAACAGAGCGCAGGAATACTTGAAGACGCTTCGCGATGCCGAGAAGACGGCGGACGAGCAGCAGCTGGCCCGGCAGGTGGAAGACTCCTGGAATGCGTTCGAGACCTACCGTGTGCAGGTGCTGGAGATGCTTGACCGGGGCGAGAGCGTCAAGGCCAACGCTTACCGGAACAATACCGGTCTGGCGGCCCAAATTGAAATGCTGAACAGTCTGAACAGCCTGGCGGACTTCGAGGATCGGGCCATCTCCGATGAGATCAGCGATTCCAAGTCAGCGTATGAGCGTTCCATTCAGGCGGTATCCGTCATCATGATCGTCGGTCTTCTGCTTGGGCTGGGCGTGATTCTGTGGGTGCTGCCAAGCATCACCCGCGGCCTGAACACGGTATCCATGATGATCTCGAGCTTCGGCAGCGGCAAGCTGAAGGCGATTCGGCGCATCCGGATCGCCTCCAAGGACGAGATCGGCGAGATCGCCCATGTCTTCAAGAAGATGGCGGAAGATATTGAGCAGAAGCAGCAATTGGAAAAAGCCTACGCCGACGCCCAGCGCGACCGCTCCTGGCTGAATGCGAACGTCGCCCGCGTCACCGAGTTGCTCCGGGGCGTCAATTCTCTGGACCAGATCGCCCAGATGTTCATCAGCGAGTTCACGCCGGTGCTCGGCGCCCAGTTCGGCGCCGTGTATTTGAAGGAACAGAGCCGCGCCGACCGGTTGAGGCTGGCCGGGTCCTATGCGATGGACAGCAGCCGTCCCGAGAGCTTCCATATCGGTGAAGGACTTGTAGGGCAGGCCGCAGTGGACCGGAAGACGATTGTGCTGGACGAGACGCCGGCGGATTACCTCAAGGTAACCTCGGCTTCGGGCGAGCATCTCCCGGGACATGTTGCGATTTACCCGCTGGTCTTCGAGGAAGAAGTGCTCGGCGTTATGGAATTCGCCGCCTTCTCGGCGTTCACGCCGCTGCATCAGGAGCTGTTGGCACAGCTCGCCGTGAATCTCGGCGTTATTCTCAATAATATCAGCCGTCGCCTGAAGGTGGAGGAGCTGCTCCGCGAATCCCAGGCGCTGACGGAAGAATTGCAGTGCCAGTCCGAGGAATTGCAGACGCAGCAGGAAGAGCTGCGCCGTTCCAACGAGAATCTGGAAGAGCAGACGGAAGCGCTGAAGCGCTCCGAAGAGCTGCTGCAGCGCCAGCAGGAAGAACTGGAGCATTACAATACGGAACTGATCGCCAAGACGCGTTCCCTGGAAGAACAGGTGCAGATCGTCGAAGAGAGCAGGGGCGAGATCGAGGAAGCGCGAAGCCAGCTTGAGAAGCAGGCCCGGCAGCTCTCCATTACAAGCAAGTACAAATCCGAGTTCCTCGCGAATATGTCGCATGAGCTGCGGACGCCGCTGAACAGTCTGCTCATTCTGTCGCAGCTCTTAAGCGAGAACAAGGACGGCAATCTCACCGAGAAGCAGCTTGAATTCGCGCAGACCATCCACACTTCGGGCGCAGACCTGCTGAAGATGATTGACGAGATTCTGGATCTGTCCAAGATTGACGCCGGGAAGATGGAACTGAACCGCGAAGCGGTCCCGCTGGTCGAAATCAAGACGTTTGTGAAGCAGAATTTTGCTCCGGTGGCCCAGAAGAAGAATCTGAGCCTGCGCATTCTGTTCGACGAGCCGCTGCCGGATGTCCTCATGACGGACGGTCACCGGCTCAAGCAGATTCTGCGGAACCTGCTCTCCAATGCGTTCAAGTTCACGAGCCAAGGCTTTGTAGAATTCAAAATCGCCCGGGCCGGCGAAGAGCTTCTGCCGGCCGGGCTGCCCGCCGGGGATTATGTGGCTGTATCCGTCAGAGACAGCGGCATCGGCATACCGGAGGACAAGCGCGATCTCATCTTTGAAGCCTTCCAGCAGGCGGACGGCACGACCAGCCGCAAATATGGCGGTACCGGCCTGGGCCTGTCCATCAGCCGGGAATTGGCCCGCCTGATCGGCGGAGCGATTGTACTGGATTCCGAGCCGGGTCAAGGCAGCGAATTCACGCTGTTCCTGCCGGTCAACGGCGAGTACGTCCGCAAGGCGAAAGAGCCGGGCGCCGAGACCTTCATGGGTCTGCCGACGGCCGTGTATCCGATCCCGGCTGTGACCGAGGCGGCGGCTTCCCAAGCGGCCGAGCCGCTGCGGATTCCCGACGACCGGGAAGAACTGGCGGCGAACGATAAAGTGCTGCTTGTAATTGAAGATGACGTCAAGTTCGCCAAGATTCTGCTGGATATGGCCCGCAGCCGCGGATTCAAGGCACTGGCCGCCCTTCAGGGCGATGTCGGACTCGAAATGGCGAAGACCTATTTGCCGGATGCCATTATATTGGATATCCAGCTTCCGGTCATCGACGGATGGGGCATCCTGCGCGAGCTCAAGAGCTCGGCGGAGACCCGGCATATTCCGGTTCACGTCGTCTCGGTGATCGACGAACCGAAGCAGGGCTTGATGATGGGAGCCATGGCCTATCTGCGCAAGCCTTCCTCGCGGGAAGCGCTGGAGCAGGCTTTTACCCAGATCGAGGCCTACACCTCCAGCACGCTGAAACATCTGCTGATCGTCGAGGACGACGACATCCAGCGCCGTTCCATCATGGAACTGATCGGCTACGACGATGTAGCCATTACAGCGGTCTCGGGCGGAGCGGAGGCGCTGGCCGAGCTGCGCCGTCAGCATTACGACTGCATGGTGCTGGATCTCATGCTGGGCGATATGGACGGCTTCGAGCTGCTGGACCAGATCCGCGATGACGAAGAACTCAACGATCTGCCGATCATTATCTACACCGGCAAGGATCTGGACAGCAAGGAAGAGACCCGGCTCCGTCAGTATGCGGAATCCATCATTATCAAGGATGTGCGCTCGCCGGAACGCCTCCTGGACGAAACGACGCTGTTCCTGCACCGGGTGGAAGCGAACTTGCCGGAAGACAAGCGCCGGATTCTTCAGAAGCTGCACAACAAGGAAGAGTTGTTCGAAGGCAAGCGGATTTTGCTGGTGGACGATGATATCCGCAATGTCTTTGCCCTGTCGAGTATGCTCGAAGGCTATCAGATGGAGGTTAAATTTGCGGAGAACGGGCGAGAGGCGCTGGAAATGCTGGCGGCCCATGATTTCGATCTCGTCCTGATGGATATGATGATGCCGGAGATGGACGGCTACGAAGCAATGAAGAGAATCCGCGAGATGCCGCAGTATGCCAAGCTGCCAATCATTGCCCTGACGGCCAAAGCGATGAAGGAGGACCGGGGCAAGTGCATTGAAGCCGGCGCTTCCGATTATATGAAGAAGCCGATCGACACGGACCAGCTTTTGTCTTTAATGCGCGTCTGGCTGTATTCGTGACGCAAGAATCGGGGTAATACATGTACAAGGTTTATGACTTCAAGGCGCTGAAACCGAATGCAACGCCTCGCAGGGAGAGCTGGAAGCTATGTTTACTAATAACTGGGAATTCGGGGACCCGGCTTTCGAGGATGTCAGCGGCAGCGAACTGGAGACAATTGAAATTGAATTGCTGTTGAGCGGGATTCACCGGATGTACGGCTACGATTTCCGCAATTATGCGCTCCCTTCCCTACGGCGGAGAATCTGGCATCATGTCCATGCGGAGAATGTGTCTACGATATCCGCGCTTCAGGATAAGGTGCTTCATGACCGGGAGTGCTTCGAGCGTTTTATCTACAGTATTTCGATCCCGGTTACCGAGATGTTCCGCGACCCTGAATTGTTTCTTGCCTTTCGGCGCAAAGTGGTTCCGCTGCTGCGTACCTATCCGTACATCCGCATTTGGCACGCAGGCTGTTCAACGGGAGAGGAAGTCTACTCCATGGCGATTCTACTGCATGAAGAAGGCTTGTATGAGAAAGCCCGCATCTATGCGACCGATATGAACAACCGTTCCCTGCAGCAGGCCAAGGAAGGCGTCTACGAAATCAGCAAGATGAAGCAATATACCAAGAACTATCTGGAAGCGGGAGGTACGGGCTCGTTCTCCGAATATTATACCGCCAAGTATAATTCGGTCATTTTCCAGCCCTATCTGCGTAAAAATATAATCTTTGCCGAGCATAATCTGGCGACCGATACATCATTTAACGAATTCAACGTTATTCTGTGCCGCAACGTAATGATTTATTTCAACGACGAACTCCGCGACCATGTCCATGGCTTGTTCCACGAGAGCCTGAGCCGCTTCGGAGTGCTCGTCCTCGGTGCGAAGGAATCCATTCATTTCACCAGGTACAGCGACTGCTACGAACCCCTGGATAGAGTGGAAAAAATCTATCGTAAAGTAAAATGAATTGCTAGGAGGGGCCTATGGGGGTTCAAGAACCGATTCATATCCTGCTGGTAGACGATCGTCCGGAGAACCTTCTGGCACTGGAAGCGGTGCTGGAGAGCCCGCAGTACGTGCTGGTCAAGGCCGGGTCGGGCGAAGAAGCGCTAAGATGCTTGTTAAAAGCCGAATATGCGGTTATCGTCCTCGATGTGCAGATGCCAGGGATGGACGGGATTGAGACCGCCAAGCTCATCAAAGCCCGGGAGAAGACGAAAGATATCCCGATTATCTTCATCTCGGCCAACAGCAAGGATGCGGAGCACCTGTTCGCAGGCTATTCTGCGGGTGCGATTGATTACATGGTCAAACCATTCATTCCGCAGATTCTGAAATCCAAAATAGATGGCTTTGTCGATATGTACCTGACGACGAAGCGCCATCAGAACCAGTCCATGCTGCTGCAACAGAAGACGCTGGAACTGGAGCGGATCAATCAGGAGCTGATCAAGGCCAAAGATGCGGCGGAGATTGCCGCGAAAGCCAAGACCGAGTTCCTGGCCATGATGAGCCATGAGATCCGGACGCCCATGAACGGGGTGGTGGGGATGATTGATCTGCTGATGGAGACGCCGCTAAGCGAGGAGCAGAAGGAGTACACGGATATTATCCGCCGCAGCGCCGACACACTGGTCACGGTCATCAATGACATCCTGGATTTCACCAAGATGGAATCGGGTAAAATGGAGATGGAGTCACAGCTCTTCGAGGTCCGCTCCTGTATCCAGGAAGTATTCAGCCTGTTCTCGGCTGAAGCGGGCAAGAAGAATCTGGAGCTTGCCTACTTCGTCGACGAGAAGCTTCCGACGCTGATGTACGGCGACATGGCCCGGCTTCGCCAGGTTCTGATGAATCTCGTCTCGAATGCTCTCAAGTTCACGAACCAGGGCGGTGTGTATCTGGTCGCGAATGCCGCCCGGTTCGAGGGCGACCGGGTCGTCGTGGAGTTCACGGTCAAGGATACGGGAATCGGCATTTCGCCGGAGAAATGCGACCGGCTCTTCCAGCCGTTCTCCCAGCTGGATTCCTCGATGACACGCAAGTATGGCGGCACCGGTCTCGGCCTGGCCATCTGCAAATCGCTGGTCGGCATGATGGGTGGCGACATCCGTGTCGAGACGGCGGAAGAGCGGGGGGCGACCTTCATCTTCACCATCACAGCCGGACTGCCTGAAGAAGATCCGCGCGGTCCGCGGGACCCGGAGGAAGAGGAGAGAGGGGGCGCGGGGATCCGCCAGCGGCAGCGGATTCTTGTGGCGGACGACCACCCGATCAACCAGCGTCTGATGATCGGCATGCTGGACAAGCTTGGCTATGGGGCGGACATTGCGAAGGACGGTGCGGAGGCTGTGCAGTATGCGGCCGAGCGGCCATACCATATGATTCTCATGGATCTGCAAATGCCGGTCATGGACGGGCTGGAAGCAACGGCGGCGATACGGGCCTCGGGAGGTCCGAACGCCGATTCGGCAGTGATTGTCGCCATGACGGCCAATGTCATGGAGGGGATTCAGGCCCGTTGCCAGGCTGCCGGAATGAACGATTATATCAGCAAACCGCTCAAGCTGGGGAGCCTGAGGCATTTATTGTCTCGCTATCCTTCCGGCTTGCTGCCTTGTTCCAAGGGGGATTCGACCAGCTCGCTGGCCTGATCCCATAATTTGGAAGTTATTATGTCCCGTTTTAATGATTCAAGCCTGTCCATTAAGGGTTATTGATAAAGAAAACAATGAATCAGGAGAGATTGTCTATGAACACTCACAAAAGCGAAAAGTTTCAGGCGCAAACCCAAACCGAGGGCAAGGTATGCACGGTTTTTCTAAGCGGGGAGTTGGATTTGTCGGTAGCTCCCGATTTTCGTCTGGTGATGGAACCGCTCGTCGGGGACCCCGGACTGGATCTTGTGATTAATTTGAAAGATCTGCGATATATCGACAGCACCGGGATCGGTATTCTGCTCTCGATTCTGAAAGCCAGACATGGCATGGATGTGAAGTTCACCGTTGAGGAAGTTCCGCCGCAGATTCAGAAGCTGTTCGACATGACCGGAATTGCCAAATTTTTTGCTTCCCAAGAGAACTCTCACTAGGAAAGGATCGAATTAGGAATGAGCGATGATGTGCAAAAAGTGACGCTGCAGTTGCCCGCAAGCGCGGAATATGTCGATATTGTCCGCTTGAATTTATACGGAATTGCTTCCAAAATGGGGTTTTCCTACGAAGAGATTGAAGATATGAAGGTAGCCGTCTCCGAAGCGTGCAACAACTCCGTTCTTTATGCCTATGGGCAGGAAGACGGAATCGTAGACGTAATATTCGAGGTGGGGAGCGATGCCCTGTCCATTACGGTCAAAGACGAGGGGGAGAGCTTTGAACGTATGGAGTCCTCGGGTGATCGGTTATCTCTGCATGACAAAGATCTGAACGAAGTCCAGATTGGCGGCCTCGGATTCTATCTGATGCAGGCGCTGATGGACGATGTGAGCGTAACGAGCGAGGCGGGGAAAGGAACGGTTGTCACGCTCACCAAACGGCTTACGCTCAGCGAGGAGCGAGTATGAATGAAAATGTGACTCCCCCAGAGTCCATGGATGAGGCGGTAGGCCTAATTTGGGAATATCAGCAGACCAAGGACAACGAGATTGCCACGGTCCTGATCCGCAAGTACGAGCCGATGGTCAAAATGGCCGCCGGCAAAATCGCACGCAACCGGCCCGATCTCTATGAGGATCTGTACCAGGTTGGCCAGATGGCTCTGATTCGTCTGCTTCAGCAGTACGATATCAGCCTGGGCATCCCGTTCGAGCCTTACGCGATGAAGAGCATGATCGGCCACATGAAGAACTTCCTGCGGGATAAATCCTGGTATATCCAGGTGCCGCGGCGCATCAAGGAGAAAGGCGCCCTCGTTCAGCAGGCGATTGACGAGCTGACAATTCGACTGGAACGCTCGCCGGATGTGAACGAAATTGCCCAGTACCTGGAGCTGTCCGTGGAAGAAACCGTGGAAGTGCTGGCCGGCCGGGAGTGCTATCATTATGTGTCGCTCGATTCCCCGCTGTCTCAAGAAGAGACCGGAGCGACGCTCGGCGAGCTGATCAGTTCCGAGGCCAACGATTACGATGCCGTAGAGAAGCGCATGGATCTGCAGCAGGCGCTGGGCCAACTGAAAGAGCAGGAGCAGAAGGTGCTGCTGCTGGCTTTCCAGGACGGACAATCCCAGCGGGCGATTGCTCAGAAGCTTGGGGTCTCCCAAATGAGCGTATCCCGGATTCAGAAGCGCGCAACCGAGAAATTGAAGCAAATCATGTCGAATTCATCCTATTAATACGAAGGAATGCGAAGCCCCCGGCTGCTGATACAAGCGCCGGGGGCTTTTGGGTGATTTCGCTGTATTGGCGGAGCGCTATTCGGATTCCGTGGAAGAGGTCTCCTGCAGCCGATGCTTCTGGAGCTGCTCCCGCAAGAGGGTGACCCGCAGCCGGGCTTCCGTCTCGATCTGCTCGGGTGCAGGCTTCGGAGACTCCGCCGCGAAGGCGGCGAGCTGCCAGTCTACCACGAGATTGCTGCCGATGCGGATGCCGGGGACGGCATACAGATATTCCACGCTGTCGGCGGGGTGGAACAGGCGAAGAATATAAGTCTCGCCGAGCGCAGCGGAGGCGTTCTCGAATCCGCTCTCTCCAAAAAGATGATGGGCCGTCGAAAACGGATATACATTCGTCTCGGCCGGCCCTTTGCTTGATTCGGTCATCGGAATCTCTCCTTCATCAGCGGTAGGCTCCGCTGTGTGTCTTAGCTGTTGGCGTCGATGTATTTCTTGATTTCAGCCAGGTATTGCCCGATGACAGGCACATCCACGAAGAGACTCAGAATATAGCCCAGGATACCCAGAATGACAAAGGTCCCCAGCGACAAACCGAGTCCTCTTGAAATACCAGCCATCAGGTTGGTAATAATGCGTTTCTTCGGATCGGTATAATTCTCCAGAATGTCCTTGAATTCCGACTTCTCCAGAGAGTCGGCAATCTTGTCCAGTCGGGCATTGAGCCGTTTGACCTCATGCCGAAGCTCAAAGGGATGTTCGTCTACTTCATAGGACTTGGTGCTGCCGACCGGCTTGGGATCAGGATGTGGCATCAGGAATCGCCTCTCTTTCAATTTAGAATGCCGCTGTATAACACGCTACATAACAATAGCCAGCTTCGGTAAGCTGGCTATTGTCGGATCGTAGCTTCCAAGCAGCGGGTTACCGCGCTTAATAATTCGATTTGTAAGTGGACTTCACGTCATCGGACGCCTTCTTCGCTTCGTCCGTGACATCCTTTGTCGCCTTCTTCGCTTCGTCGGAGACTTCCTTGGAAGCTTCGGCTACATCATCCGCTACATCGGCGGAAGAATCGGTGACCGTATCGCCGATCTTCTTGCCGGTCTCCGACAGCGTAGAAGCAATCTGCTGCTTGCTGTCGGCAACGGTCGTGAAGATGTCGGACGCCTTGGCCGACACGGTGGAGGCCAGATCAGACGCCTTCTCGCCGACGGTAGAAGCCAGCGATTTGGTCTTCTCGGTGACAACGCCGGTCAGTTCCTTGGTCTTGTCGCTGGCAGTGCCGAATTTCTCCGAAAGATCGCTGCGCAGTTCCGTGCCCGGTTTCGGAGCGAACAGGAGTGCAGCTGCAGCTCCGAGCAGTCCTCCGATAAATACGCCTTTGACAAAAGTATTGCTGCTTTGTGCCGGATATTCCGTTTCTGCTTTGTTCATTGCGATTCACTCCTTATCAATATAGTAGGATTGCCGCAGAATCAGGAGGCGCGCCGTATGATTCTGGAGAACAGCCCCAGAATGAAGACCAACAGCGCGGTTCCAAGAACGGCAGGGACAACGGCAAAGTGACCGATGACCGGGCCGAAGCTGCCGAACAGATACGAACCCAGCCAGGCGCCGATAAATCCGGCAACCATGGAGCCGATAATGCCGCCGGGCATTTTGCCGCCGGCAATGGCATCGCCGATGATGCCGATGATAATGGCCATAATCAGGCTAATCAGAAGTCCCCACATGCTCTTGCCTCCTTTTTGGCGAAATCCTCAATCTCTTGAAGCTGATCTTACTTCGTATATAAACGCGGCATTTTGCCCTGAAACATTCCGGCCAGGCGTGAGGGAGTGGGGGAGCGCCTCTGATTAGGGAGTGGCGGAACGGGTAATTTTTACATAAATCAAGCGCCTAATTACCCAAAAATTCTGAACACCCATGGAGGTGCATTACAATGATTAAGGTAGTGAGTTCGGCGGAGAGACATACGTCTAATAAGGGATGGATACACAGCGAGTTCAGTTTCGCCTTTAAGGATTATGACGATCCCGCCAATGCCCATTTCGGCAGCCTGCTGGCCCACAACGACAATCAACTGGAGCCGAATCAAGGGCTGCACGAACACCCGCATCATGACTTGGAAATAGTCACCTATGTAGTAGAAGGTACGCTGCATCACCAGGACAGCTTAGGCAACCATGCCGATCTTCAGGCGGGATCGGTTCAGGTCATGAGCGCCGGAACCGGCATTCAGCACTCCGAGACCAATCCGCTCGAAGACGGGAGCGTCCGATTCCTGCAAGTGTGGCTGCTCCCGCAGCAGGCCGGGCTTCAGCCGGCCTGGGACGCCAAGCATTATCCGCGGGAATTCCGGCTTAATCGGCTGCTGCCAATTGTTTCGGGCAGAGGAGAAGAAGGGACGCTTCCGGTCAATGAAGACGCAGTGATGTATGTCTCCGCTCTGGAGACCGGACAGGAATTGCATTACCCGCAGCCGAACGAGCGGCGGACCCATCTGTATGTCCTCTCCGGTCATGCGGAACTGGACAGCGGGGAAGAGCGCTTCCGGTTGGGACCCGGAGATGCGGCGCGCATCCGCGGCAGCCATGACCTGCGAATTCGGGGAACAGGGAGCGGAGAAGATGCGGAACTGGTGCTGATTGATCTTCCTTAGACTTGAGACATGTGGACCCGCAACAGGCCCGCCCGATCTTCCTGTAACAACGGAAGATCAGGCGGGCCTGTGTCATGGGCGGGGAGACAGATAGGGGAACTAGCTGTTCTTGCGCAGACGCCCAAGCTCGGAGACGAGCGCTTCTACCTGCGCGATGCTGAGCCGGTCGCTGCCGGTTGCAACCTCATAGATGTCGCGGATATCTTCATACTGCTCGACCGAGAAGGCCGAAGCCTGCATGGCGGCAGCCGTGGCCATCTTCAGACTGCTCTTGATGCTCTCGATCATGAACTCGACGCCTTCCTGGCTCGGTTTGGACAAATCCATCCTGTTCTTCCTTTCTTCCTTGGAGGTTCCCTGTATTTTATCATGGGAGACCTGCCCGGTACCATCCCGGTTTGGCAACGTCGCCGGGAAATGTGATAGAGTGAGGATACAAGCCGGGTGGAGAGGAGGAAGAGTATGGCAGGCTGGGAACAGCACAACGGAGGCAGCGGACGCGTCAAAATGGACGGCGGCCGGCTGACCTCGTTCTTCGCCGAAATTGCGGAGAAGCATCATCCGGATGAGATCGTCTTCCTGTGCATCGGCACAGACCGTTCGACGGGAGACGCACTGGGCCCGCTGACCGGCAGTCTGCTGGCGGCGGCCGGGTTTCCCCATGTGATCGGCACGCTTCCGGCCCCGTGCGATGCCGATACCTTCGGTGCCCTGGCAGCGGGAATTCAGCCGGGCCGGATCATTGTAGCGATTGACGCCTGCCTGGGACCGCCCTGGGCGGTGGGCTTCTGCTTCGCGGCAGAGGGACCCCTTCATCCGGCGCAGTCGATCGGCCTGGTTCTTCCGGCGGTCGGAGACTACAGTGTGGCGGCAGTCGTGGCCGCAGCCGGTCCGAAGCCGTACCGGACGCTTCAGACCACGCCCCTTCACCGGGTCATGGGCATGGCCGACCAGATCGCAGCGGCAGCGGCGGCCGGGTTCGGCATCGGGAGGCCGGGAGTTTCAAGCGGGGGAGACCGGGCTTAATGAATAGTATCCGCTCAGAATTACATAATTCTCTACTTAATGAACAGAAAGAAGGAAGCATTCATGGAAGCCGTTCGTTGTGAAGGAAGCCCGATCTGCTGCAGCGATCAAGGGCAAGGAGAAGCGCTGGTGCTTCTGCATGGATTCTGCGGAAGCGCCTATTACTGGGAGAAGGTAGTTCCGCTTCTGGAGGACCGGTTCCGGGTTATCGTCCCCGATCTGCGCGGGCATGGCGCATCCGATGCGCCGCTCGGCGCGTACAGCATGGATCAAATGGCCGACGATGTCCGTGATCTGCTGGATGCCCTGGAGATAGAGAAGGCAGTGCTGCTGGGACATTCCATGGGCGGATACATAGCGCTGTCTTTCGCCCAGCGCCATGCTTCCCGGCTGAACGCCTTTGGACTTATTCATTCCACGGCCTTTCCGGACAGCGACGAAGCGAAGGAGAAGCGGCTGAACGCCGTCAGCGCAATCCGCGCACAGGGCATCACATCCTTCGTAGACGGGCTTGTGCCCGGACTGTTCGCGCCGGCGACGGCGGAATCGGCACCGGAGCTGATCCGGCGCGCGCAAGAGATCGGTTACCGTACGCCTCCGCAGGGAGCCGAGGGCGCGGCGCTCGGCATGCGGGAGCGGCCCGACCGCCGAGACGTTGTCTCTGCCAGCGCTCTTCCGGTTCTTCTCGTAGCCGGCGAGAAAGACGGTCTGGCTCCTCCGGAGCGGGTATTCACCTCAGACAAGCCGCATGTGGTCCAAGCCTTGATCGCCGGCGCCGGCCATATGAGCATGATGGAAGCGCCGGACCAGCTGGCGGAGATTATCCGGGATTTTGCCGAAGCGGCCATCCGCCTTTAGAGGCGCGTTCAAGCCGCCGGAACTGAGGGAGCGAGTGCGGCAAAGATGGAGCGCTGAAAGGAAGCATGGGGCTGTCTCAAAAGGGTCATAAAATGACCTGAGAGACAGCCCCGTTTTTTTGCTGGTGGAATACAAAAAGAAACC
>NZ_JAVFHT010000024.1:0-51639 GCF_031470375.1 Paenibacillus glufosinatiresistens | reverse complement strand
CTCAAAACGGAAGGACTCTATCCTTATGATATCCGAAAAATGGCTGAGGCACAAAGAAGAATCGAGAAATACATACGGTTTTACAACCGAAGACGACCACAGCGTAAATTAAACAAACTGACGCCAGTAGAGTACCGACGCCAGCTTGCAACCTAGGTGTTTTTTTCAATGTCCACTAAATGGGGTCTTGACCACCAAAAATATAAAGTCATCTTTTTTTCTGCATTTTTGTTGTTATTTATCCCCTTGTTACTTTCTTTTAATTAGCTAGGCGAAGACACTCTAGAATGTAGATAAGAAAAAAGCGAGCAGCCATTCTCCTGTCAGTGGAGAATGGCTGCTCGCTTGCGTTGAACAGAACCCCTATCGAAGCGGGGTTAAATATAAAACATATAATTATCCACCTGCTCCTCTTCCTTGAAGGAGATCAAGTCCAGCAGCGTGGTAGAATCTAGCACGTCGGCGATGCTGTCCCGGATGCGCAGCCAGAGGTCGCGTTTGGCCGGGTCGTCTTCTTCCGTGAAGTCCACGGGCGAGATCGGGCCTTCCAGGACGCGGATAATGTCGCCGGCCGTGATCTGCGCGGCTTCGCGGGACAGGATATAACCGCCGTAGGCGCCCCGGATGCTCTTGACGAGTCCGGCGTTGCGCAGCGGTGCGATGAGCTGCTCCAGATAATGCTCGGAGAGCCCGTTCTTCTCGGCGATGCTCTTCAAGGAAGTCGGGCCTTCGCCGAATTTCAGGGCCAGCTCCATCATGATGGTCAGGCCATATCGTCCTTTAGTTGAAATCTTCAAAGGAACACCTCTTTCAAAATAGTGGCTGAGTATAGTATAATGGATTGTTCTTGAAGGCAATGTCGTATTTCAATCTATTCCGATATATACTCTCTGTTTATGTTATCATATCCCGGACAACAGGGGGAAAGCAAGTCGCAACTTTCGGACCGTTTGTATTCCACAGGCGGACACAAATTTAGATAAAGATGGTGATACTGTGGCAAAGGCAATCGCGGACACACGGGTGGTCGTCGGCATGTCGGGAGGCGTGGATTCTTCCGTAACGGCGCTGCTGCTGAAGCAGCAGGGCTACGACGTCATCGGTATTTTCATGAAGAACTGGGACGACACCGACGAGTTCGGCGTCTGTACCGCAGAGACGGACGCCGAAGACGTCCGCCGCGTCTGCGAGCAGGTCGGCATCCCTTACTATACCGTCAATTTCGAGAAAGAATACTTCGACAAGGTGTTCACGTATTTCTTGGATGAGTATAAGGCCGGACGGACGCCGAATCCGGACGTCATGTGCAACCGGGAGATCAAATTCGGCGAATTCCTGAACCGGGCGCTCCAGCTCGGCGCCGATTATGTGGCGACCGGCCATTACGCCCGGGTCGTGGAAAAAGACGGCGTCTTCCGGCTGCTTCGCGGCGTGGACGCCAACAAGGATCAGACGTATTTCCTGAATGCCCTTAATCAGGACCAGCTCTCCAAGGCCATGTTCCCGATCGGGCATCTGCCCAAGCCGGAAGTCCGCCGGATTGCGGAAGAAGCCGGTCTCTATACCGCCAAGAAGAAAGACAGCACCGGCGTCTGCTTCATCGGCGAGCGCAACTTCCGCGAGTTTCTGAGCCACTATCTGCCTGCGAAGGGCGGAGAGATGGTAGACATCGCGACCGGCGAAGTCAAGGGCCGGCATGACGGGCTCATGTATTACACGCTCGGCCAGCGGCAGGGCCTCGGCATCGGCGGATCGGGAACGGGCGAACCATGGTTCGTGGCCGACAAGGATCTGGAGCGCAACATTCTGTACGTGGTGCAGGGAGACAAGCATCCCAGCCTCTACTCCACCGGCCTCGTTGCTTCGGGCGTAGCCTGGACTTCCGGCCGGGACCTGCTGGCGGACGGCCCTCTGCGCTGCACGGCCAAATTCCGCTACCGGCAGCCCGATCAGGGCGTAACTTTAAGCCGGCGGACGGACGGAACGGTTCAGGTGGATTTTGACGTACAGCAGAAAGCCATTACGCCCGGCCAGGCCGTCGTCTTCTACCAGGGCGAAGAATGCCTGGGCGGAGGCACGATTGAATCGGCGGACAAGCTGGTTCCGCTGACGTAAGCCCACATTCCGGCAGGCCCGTCAGGTGTCCGGAGAAGCGTCGGCTGCATGGGCAATCCGCGGCGGACTGCCATGCAGCCGCCCTCAACCAACAAGGCCCCTGTGGTCCGAGCGTTTCGCTCGGGCCACAGGGGCCTTGTTTTGTCAACTTGCAGCGGGAGATTACCCTTTCCCCTCATACATCTGCTCCAGATAAGCCGTCACGCTTACATCCTCTTCCAACGGATACCGAAAGCCCAGTCCTTCGGCCACCTCCTGCCCGGTCCGGCGGAACAATTCTCCGGCGGTCAGCAGCGCTCTCCAGATGGCTTCCTCCTTCGCTTCAGGATAAGTCTCCAGCAGCCGGTTCCAGTCTTCCGCAGGTGTATAGCGGTCAAGGTACTTGCCGTTCTTGCCGGTGCTGACCGAGAACCCTTCCCGGATTCCGGCCCGCCATTCCAGCATGCGGATAAGCATTGGCCGGACATACAGATCAGATGGTCCAGCGCATAGAGCAGTTCTCTGCGCCGGAGTCCCTTCGCGATATAGGTGGAGACCCAGCGAAATTCGTTGCAGCAGTCCCGGAATTCAGCTTCGCCCGGCTCCTTGATCCAGTAGAGAGAGTCGCCGGGAGCAGGAAGCTCCTGCAGCAGGCTGTCCTTGTCCAGCAAGACAACCGCAAGTGTATCGCCGTCATTCCAGCGGGCGGCCTCGGCAGCCGGACACAGCGTCAGGTCAATCCGGTTGCCGTCGGCCAGCTGCATGAGATAGGCATATCGGGTCCGCTTCGCCTCTGAGGGAGCAAGCGCCGATTCGTCGGGTTGCTCTGCACGCTCTGACTTCCCATACACGCTCTTCGCTTACAGCGTCCTTCCCGTCTTCAGCCCGAGCCACGCTCCGAGCAGACCGACCGCCAGCGACAGAAGCGCGTAAGCCGCCGCCCGGCCATAGCGTCCGTTCTCCAGCAGGGTCACCGTTTCGTAGCCAAAGGTGGAGAACGTGGTGAAGCCGCCGCAGAAGCCGGTTCCGGCCGTCAGATACCAGCCGCGGGGGATCAGATCGCCCGCCCCGGCCAGAACGCCCAGGATGAAGGAACCCAGGATGTTAATGAACAGCGTTCCCCACGGAAAAGCGTTGCCGAATCGCCGGCCGATCCAGCCCCCGAGCCCATAGCGGCAGGCGGCTCCGATGACTCCGCCGATGCCGATGCCAAAGAGGTTCATCCGGCCGCCCTCCCGGCTCGCATCGTCCGCTTGCCCAGCCAGACGCCGGCGGCTGAGAGCGCAATTCCGCCGGCAAGGCTCAGCAGCATATAGAGCAGGGCCGTTCCTGCCTCTCCGCCTTCGAGCAGCTTGACGGAATCAACCGTGAAGGCCGAGAAGGTGGTGAACGTTCCGGTAAAGCCCGTTCCGATCATCAGCCGCACTCTGGCGGGAATCCGGCCGGACTTCGGCGACACCGCAAAGAACCAGCCCAGGAAGAGGCAGCCGATCCAATTAATCAGCAGAACGGGCAGCGGCAGGCCGCCTGTCCCCGCCGGCACAGCCAGCGTCAATCCGTAGCGGCAGAGCGCTCCGGGGAACGCGCCAAGCGCCAGATACAGCAAATTGCGCACCTTATATTCCTTCTTTCCGAATTATCCGCCTATTCTCCGCTCTCCGGCGGACGTCCCCGCCGCAGCGCCTGATTATGGCGGATCTTCGCTTCGTTGCCCTGCTCGCTCGCCTGGTAGAAGACCCGGCGGGCGATGGCCTTGGGCAGGTACTCCTGCTTCACGTAGTGGCCCGGATAATCATGCGGATATTTGTAGCCGCCATGACCGAGCGCCGAAGCCCCCTTGTAATGGGTATCGCGCAGATGCATCGGGACCTCCGCCGATTTCAGTTCCCCGATGGCGTCCGTCGCCCGGGCAATGGCGGTGTACACCGCATTGGACTTCGGGCTCTCGACGGCGAACAGAATCGCCTGGGCAATGTTCAGCTTCGCCTCCGGCCAGCCGTTGTTCCGGTAGGCATCCAGGGCGCTGGTCGCCTGGATCATCGCCTGGGGGTTCGCCAGGCCGATGTCCTCGCTCGCCGCCGCAATCAGCCGGCGGAGGAACACGAGGGGGTCCATGCCGAGCTTCTCGACGGCATAGAGGAACCAGAAGAGCGCGGCGTCGCTGGAGCCGCGAATGCTTTTGTGAAAAGCGCTCAGCACATCGTACTGCGTGGACTCGTCCGCCTTGACCGTCGGCCGCCGGATCGATTCTTCGGCCACCTCAAGCGTGATATGCACGCTCCCGCCTTCCTCCGGCGAGGTCGTCAGCGCCGCCAGTTCCAGCGCGTTCAGCGCGCGCCGGATGTCGCCGTTCGCCATGGTTGCGATATGGTCCAGCGCCTCTTCCTCCACCTGAAGGTCCATGAAGCCAAGCCCGCGCTCCTTGTCGGCCAGCGCCCGCTTCATGGCGATCAGGCTGTGTGCCTTGGTCAGCGATTCCAGCTGGAAGAGCGTCGAGCGGCTCATGAGGGCGCCGTTGACATAATGGAAGGGATTCTCCGTCGTTGCTCCGATGAAGATGATCGTTCCCTTCTCCACCGCCGGCAGCAGCGCATCCTGGCGCGAGCTGTTGAACCGGTGCACCTCGTCCAGAAACAGGATGGTCTTCGTGCCGTACAACGAGCGGTTCGTCTGGGCCCGGTCGATTACCTCGCGTACGTCCTTGACGGAGGCCTCGACGGCGTTCAGCCGCACAAAATCGCCCCGGGTCTGGTTGGATATAATATGGGCCAGCGTCGTTTTGCCGCAGCCCGGCGGCCCGTACAGCAGAATCGACGAGACCTGATCCGCTTCGATGGCCCGCCGCAGCAGCTTGCCGGGGCCTACAATATGCTCTTGTCCGATATATTCATCCAGAGTTCGCGGCCGCATCCGGTCCGCGAGCAGGCGGCCGTCGCCGGCTCCTTCCCCGGTTCCATCGTTGAATGAGAATAAATCCATGCGTTCACTTCCTCAAACGGGTATAGTCTGGTTCAGCCGCTCTTTCTATCATACCATACCCGGAGGAAGGTTCTGCGAAAAAGAGCATCACTTCTCCCGCGCGGTAAGACCCGCGT
Organism: Paenibacillus glufosinatiresistens; assembly: GCF_031470375.1. Classification (NCBI taxonomy): domain Bacteria; kingdom Bacillati; phylum Bacillota; class Bacilli; order Caryophanales; family Paenibacillaceae; genus Paenibacillus; species Paenibacillus glufosinatiresistens. The sequence continues at coordinate 46,450 of NZ_JAVFHT010000024.1, read as the reverse complement.
CGAAAGAAGTCATGCTCTTGCCTTGCTCTTCTGTCAGGACCGGCCGCCTGCGGCGAGGGCCCGCATTTTGGAGACAATCTTCCGGATGCTCTCTTCCGACAGATGATAACGCCGGCACAGCTCCGGCACGGGAGAACCACTCCGGTACATTCCGTAGATCTCTTCATTCCGGCGCGCAATCATGCCCCGGGAGCCGCATTTCTCGCCCCAGCCGACGCGCTGTTCGCTCTTCTTGGGGATGTAGAGCAGTTCACCCTGAATATAATCCTGCAGCTCCTCCAGCAGGCCAGGGGGAAGCACATCCCGCCCGTTCACATAACTCAAACCTGATTTCCTCCTCTAACAGGTGCATGCCCAAGGGTCCGAGTGTCTTACAGACCAGAATATCCATCGCCACCTGCCTCCTTTCCGTTCGCTGATTGGTTATATTATACAGAGCAGGCCTGCGCCGCGTCCACCTCAGAACGGCGCGTCAGCATGCCCTTGTCTTTTAAGCAAAAAGGGAGCCTCTCGGCCCCCTCATCTTACGGATTTCCGCCTGTTAGACGGAAATCACCTCGTTCACTGAAATCATTGCCCTTCAGCCTCCTTTCCGCTGGTTATCGTCCGGCCGGACACTTTATATTAAGCCATAACCCGCGGAGAGACTCCAGCCCAAAAACAGTTATAATCAATCGCTACCGCCCTTTCGGATCAGCGGATGGCCGAATCCGACAGCACGCCGGACAGATTCTCGAGCTGCTTCGACATCCGTTCCATCTCCGAACCGGCCGCCATCTGTTCCCGGCCGACGGCCGCCATCTCTTCGGACATGGCTACCGTCTCCTGCGTAACCATGGCGATATTCGCAGCCGCTGCGCCCAGTATGGATTGGGAGTTCTGGAGCTGCTCCATGGAAGCTGTAACCTGCTCCAGCCCGTTCAGGAACACGTTCATCGTATCCCGGACTCCATTCAGAATATGATTCGTCGCCTGGACGGCGTCTTTCTGGGATTCATACAGGGGCATCGCTTCTTCCACCAGCCCGGCGGCCTCATCGGCTTCCCCGGTAATCTGCTGCATGAGAACCCGGATATGGCCGAGGTTCGTCCTGGACAGATCGGCCAAGCTTCTGATTTCGCCGGCAATCACCGCAAAGCCTTTTCCCGCAGCGCCCGCGCTGGCCGCCTCAATCGAAGCGTTAAGCGAGAGGATATTGGTCTTGTTCGCCATATCCTGAAGCAGCTGAAGCATCTGACGGATCGACAGTACGCTGTCTCTCAGCGACCAGACCTTCTGCCGGACCTGGGCGGACATCGTCTCCGCGCCGACCGTCTTCTCCGTCAGCACCTGCATATAATCCGTTCCCTGAATCACGGCGTGGTCCAGTTCCCTGGCCCTTGCGGCCATCTCGCCGCTCCGGCCGGCCATCTCCTCCAGTCGGGCCGACAAGTCGCCGACCAGGCCGTTCATCTGCTCCGCATCGCCGCCGAGCCGTTCGCAGCCGCGGACGATGTTCTCCGTTGCGGCTGCGATACTCTCTGCCCCGACGCGGGAACTGCGGGCCGAACCGGTCAGCTTCCCCGAGGTTCGTCTCATCTCTTCAGACGAGCGCTGTGTCTGCTCCGCGAAGCGGGACAAATGATCCATCATGGCGTTGAAGCTGCCGCCCAGCGCGCCGATCTCATCCTTGCGGTCGAAATCCGTCCGGAGGCTCAGGTCGCCTTCCGCACCTCGGCGGAACAGCTCTGTCAGCTGCTTCAGCGGCCGGCCCAGGCTCTGGCGGATCAGCAGTCCGAGTACGATTCCCGACAGGAGAAGCCCGCCGGCCGATACCCAGGCAAAGGCCTGAACAATGGTATCCAGCGGCCGAAGCAGCGTCTGACGGGGAATGCTTCCGATGAGGAACCAGCCGGAGAGCGGCATATATTCATACAGGAACAGCGACTTCTCACCGCCCACCCCCTTGCCGTCATAGCTGCCGGCCTTCTGGCCTTCCGCTTCGGGTACGGCCGGAAGCGAAGGTGCGTAGTGTTCTCCGGCGAGCGCAGCATCGGCATCATAGACAAGGGTTCCGTCTGCTGAAACTACTTGAATGGCTCCGCCTTTGCCAAAAGACAGACCGTCCATAACGGACCGGATAGTATCCAGGGGAACCTCTATCAAGGCGTAGCCAATCGTTCGGCCGGTAATCGGATTATTGAGTACCCGGCCTATGGCAATTTGAGAGGCCTCGGCCGCTTTGCTGACAAAGCCTTCTGCGCGCGGAGGAAGCACCCGCGTTACTCCGGGTTTCTGTCCGGCAAGGTCCGCCAGCCAGCCCAGCTCCCGCTTCTCCGCCGGATTGTCGCCGCTGACTCCCGGCTGGATCATCTCCGTACTGACCGTGGAGACGGTCTTCGCCAAGTCGGCGGAGAACAGGGTAATGGAGCCGATGCTCCGGTTGGAGGAGGCATAGGAACCGATCAGTTCGGTCAGTTCAGAGGCGGCCTGCTCCCGTTCGTAAGCACCGGTTCCGGGCGAGGACAGGGCATTCAGCCGGTTGACCAGCTCCTGGTCGGATTGCAGCCGGGCCCCGACCTCCGTCATCTGCCCCAGCAGCATGTCCAGCTGGGCGCGGGACTGGCTGATCGTCTGGCCGGCATTCTGATGGACGAGATTCTCTACAATCCGGCTTGTGCGCGTGTAGACGACAGCCGACAGCAGAGATACTGTCAGGAGCACAACGGCAAGCACAGACAGCGTGAGTCTGGCTTGGAGCGAATGAAGCAGGCGGGTTACAGCGGACAATGGTCGTTTGGCGTTTAGCGGTGTATTCATGATGGTCGTTAACCCCTCTTATTTCGGGTAGAAGCCTATGCCTCGATTATAGAAGGGGGGCCGATCGGTCAGACATACCAAAGTTCCGTCTCATGTAACAAATTGTCAAGGTCAGGCTTCCGGTTGCGCTTCCGGCCAGCCTTCCGCCGTCTCTACCGCGCCGGCTGCGGCCTTGAGCGCGCCAGGCAGCTCCCCGCTGCCGAGCAGCCAGAGCTCATGCAGGGCTCGGGTACAGCCGACGTACAGCAGCTTGGCATCCCAGGCGGCTTCGCCGTAGTGCTCCCGGTCGGCGTCGGCCAGCAGAACCGCATCGAATTCAAGTCCTTTGGACAGATAGATCGGCAGCACGGACAGTCCGCCCTTGTACTCCGTCATGCCGCCGTCGATCAGGTTCAGCCCGGGGAACCGGGGCAGCAGTTCGGCATGCAGCGCCTCCGCGTCCGCAAGGCTTCGCGTCAGCACCGCCACGGTCCGGTACTCCCGGCCGGACAATTCGGCAAGCGCCCGGGCGATGACCCGGACGCGCGGGGAAGCGTCGGGCAGCGGCGCATCGCTTCCATTGCCGCTTCCCGAAGCCGGCCCGCCGGCCGATCCGGTCGCCGCTGGTTCCGAACGGATCAGCCGCACCGGGCTGCCGCTGCGGAAGACGGGCACCGCCAGCAGCCCGCTTCCGACGCCGTGCGCCAGAATCCCGTTCGCGAACTCGATGATCTCCATGGTCGAACGGTAGCTGCGAGTCAGCGCATGGTAAGCGGTGTCGGACGGGTCGAATAAACCGCTCATTTCGGACCAGTCATGGACGCCGCGATAGGCATGGATGCCCTGCGACAGATCGCCGAGAATGGTGAAGGAATGGCCCTTCACATAGCGGTCCAGCATGAAGATCTGAAACGGTGAGAAATCCTGCGCCTCGTCGATGACGACATGGTCGAACCGGTGGATACTCTCGTCACCGTTCAGCAGATAGTGAATATAAAGCATCGGCGGCAGATCTTCCTCTCGGAGCAGCCCTTTCTTCAGGGCCTTCTGCGTGTCCTTCAGGACGGAAGCGGGGATGGCGTCCGGCGCTTCGACCGGCCAGCCTGCCGGAACCTTGGCGGCCCGGAAGATCATGCGGTAGATGCCTGCCGGCTCGTATTTCGGCCATTTCGCCGCGTACGCCTTCTCGCGCTGGGCTGCCCTCTTCTTCCGTTCCTTGAGCGCAGCGGCGGAAGGGCTCTTCTTCAGCTCCATCTCGATCCAGCGGTGAATCCGCGCGAGAACGCGCTCCTTGCGACGGGCCGGAGCATACGGCGCATATTCCCGGTCATGCCAGTCGAGAATCATGCGGCGCGGCAGGATTTTGCCGTCCCAGGGCGAGAAGTCGCCTTCCGGCACCGCCGTCTCTTCCAGCAGCCCCACCGCCTCTTCGATAACGGGAACGAGTGCCGTCGAGCCTTTGAAACGGGCCGGCGTCTCTTCCGTCAGAACCGGCATCGGGCCGGTTCCCTTGAACCAGCGGTCGTAGGTCTCCTGGGCCGCATCCGGCGCAAGCTCCACGCCAAGCGCCTCCGAAGCCCAGTCCGCGAAGGTGCTCTGGGCGATATTGCCGACGCCGAGCTCGGGAAGCACATCCGATATGTAATCGAGGAACATGCGGTTGGGCGCGAAGATAATCATTTTCTCGGCCGTGACCTGCTCCTTGTACTGGTACAGCAAAAAAGCGAGCCGGTGCAGCGCCACGGTCGTCTTGCCGCTGCCGGCCACGCCCTGGATGATGAGCGCGGTATTCTTGGCCGCCCGGATAATCCGGTCCTGCTCCTCCTGGATGGTCGAGACAATGTCGCGCAGCCGGTTGTCCTTGTTCTCGCCGAGCCGGTAGACGAGGAACTCGTCCGAGACCGCCGGTCCGTCGCTCTCGCGGTCGAACGTGTCGGCCACGCGCTCCAGAATCCGCTTGCGGATCACCACGTTCCGCTTGAGGTAGACCAGCCCTTCAATGAGGCCTTCTTCCGGCGTCTCATAGCTGATCGGTTCCCGGCCGCCGGTAAAGGAGTAGAACAGGCTCGCCACCGGAGCGCGCCAGTCGATCACCATCGGGTGGTCGCCGGCTTCGTCGCGGTCGGCGCCGATTTTGCCGATATACAGCGCCTTGCGCTGACCTTCGCCGTTCTCCTGGAAATCCAGCCGCCCGAAGTACGGCTCCTGCCGCAACTTGGCCAGCGCGTTCCGGCGCTCCTCGCGGATGCCTTCCAGCACCTGCTCCGTGTAGTCGTGTCCGGTATAGACCGGCGTATTCCGCAGCCGTTCGAGTTGAGTGTCAATCTCGTTCAGCACCGCATCCAGCCTGCTCTGTTCCTCTTGATAGGCACTTTGAAATGTCTCTTCCAAATCAGTTACCTCCTAAAAGTTTGCGCTGATTAAGCTTCCGGCATTGCTTCAGCAAACTCGCTTCGAAAGCATACGCTTAGTTTTGCGTACGAATAGGCTTCTTACATTGGCTTCAGCAAACTCGCTTCGAAAGCATACGCTTAGTTTGCGCTGATTAAGCTTCCGGCATTGCTTCAGCAAACTCGCTTCGAAAGCATACGCTTAGTTTTGCGTACGAGTAGGCTTCTTGCGTTGGCTTCAGCAAAAGGGTATCCAGCATATCACAACAAGTGAAAATATGCCAATATCAATTCGGAAAGGCGTAACTCACGCCAAAAAAACCGCTCCCTGGTTCTTGGGGCGGTTCTTTGGCATGAATGAATTTTCATGTCCCGTTACATGCCGCCCTGCTCGGATGGATCAGACCGGCTTCTGCTTTTTTGGCCAGATAAAGTGGGATACGCCGATGAGAAAATCAATGCCAAGGATCAGCATCCACTTCCATACCGTTTGAATCAACAGTTCCGTTCGGGACGCCTCGCCCACCGCCCAGTCGGTGAAGACCAGCAGTCCCGCTCCGATAACGAAGGCTGCGGCATGCCTGAGCACGCCTTTCATATCCTGTATGGCGTAGTCCATCCCGTACCGCTTCACGGGCTTCTCTCCCTGCTTGAGCACATAGTACCGAAAACGTTCATCCGCCCAGCGGATCATGCTTCTCCCGAATGCGATCGACACGCCGATATACACCGCGGCTAGGGCATGCGCCAGCGTCGCCGTCGCGCCGTTATAGAGATCGACGCCTGCGACGACCAGCAGATATAAATCGAGCACCGGCGTCAACGACAGCAGCGCCATTCCCAACCCCTTCTTCCCAAGCACATACCGAAGAAGAAGTCCAAGAATAATGAATACCCAAAAAGCGGCTTCACACACAATCATCGATCCTACAATGAAGTTCAAAATCCATGCCCCTTTCCAATACACTTGTGCTTTTTAACGCTGTCATTATATCACGCCCCTCTTTGCAATACAACTGTATTTTATAAACCGGGCCGATGTGCTACAATGAACACATGCCAAAAATCGTGAATCATGAACAGAAAAAAGAATATATCGCCGCCGCTGCCTGGCGGGTCATACTCAGGGAAGGAATGAAAGGTGCGACAGTGCGCGGGATTGCCCAGGAGGCCGGCATGTCGCTCGGCGCGCTGAGGCATTATTTCTCGACCCAGGAGGATCTGATTGCCTATGCCATGCAGCTCGTACGGGAACGGGCGCTCCTGCGTATCACCGCGAATGACCGGCCGGATCTTCCTCCGAAGACCAGAGTGCTGAATCTTCTCTTTGAAGTGGTGCCTTGGAGCGAGGATACGCGGGCGGAAATGGATGTCTGGCTGGCCTATGTGTTCTCGCTCGGCCCCAAAGCGGATACGCTCGGCGTTCAGCAGGAGATGCGGACCGGGATGCAGAGCCTTATCGCTTACTTGTCCGAGGTGCGCATGCTGCGCGAGGGAACGGATCCGGAGCTGGCAGCCGAGACGCTGTACTCGCTCGTCGACGGTCTCGCGATGCATGCCTACCTCGAACCAGGACGCTTATCGAAGGAGCGGATTGCCGCCGTACTTACGGGTTATTTGGATTCGATCTGTGTTGCGGAGCAAGGAGGCTGAGCCTGACTGTCGGTTCAGGAATAAGTTCATATGAAAAGAGGCGCGAACATCATATTTGGAAGAACGATCACTCTTGCTCTTTGTATCTTGATGCTTACGGCCTGTCACAGCTCATCCTCGCCGCCGCTCTCCATGATTGATGTTTCACTGTACCGAACAGAGTCTACACGGGCACAGCCGGAGTTGATTGATATCATCTCCGATACGGCGAAGCTGGACACCGTTGCCCATCAGATCAGCGAAGCCGTGCCGGTAGCGAAGATTCCCGGGACCGAGAAGATTGACCGACTCTATGTGCTTCAGTGCTCCTACGATTCAGCAGGCAAGGTTGCCCACACCGATTCTTATATGTACGCGGTCGCCGAAGACCAGAGCGCTTATATCAAGCCGTTCAAGCTAACCTCCGGCTATTCGGTCGACCTATTCGATTCAGAAGCCAAGTCAGCGCTGTGGCACAAGATCGGGACGGAGGGCTGGAAGGCTGTGAAGCCCCTTCTGTAAAAGACACCAACTAAGCTCCGGAAGCCCGCATCCCGCTTCAAAAATAAAAACCGCCCCTCTTCCAAGGGACGGTTCGCATGGATGCGGCTGCCGCTCTACAGCATCGCGTGCAGAATAAAATTCGCCAGGAACAGTCCGGCGATCACGTACAGCGCCGGCGGCACCTCATGCCGGCGGCCGAGCGCCAGCTTGACGATCGGGTAGGTAATGAAACCGAACGCCATGCCGTCCACGATGCTGTAGGTGAACGGAATCATGACCATGACGAGGAATGCGGGGAACAGCTCGCTGAGGTCATAGAAATCCATGACCCGCACGCTCTGGACCATGAGTCCGCCGATGACGATGAGGATCGGAGCAATAGCGCTGTCGGGGATGTAGGTCAGCAGCGGAATGAACAGGAAGGTCGCACTGAACAGAATGCCCGTCACGAGCGGGGTCAGCCCGGTGCGTCCGCCTGCGGCGATGCCGGCGTTCGATTCGGCGGCGGCTACAACCGGGCTGCTCCCGAAGATCCCGGCCAGAATATTGGCCAGCGAGAGCGCCCGTAGGCTGCTCTTGAACCGCTCCGGCTTGCCGGCCAGCTCTGTCTGCGAGGCGATCAGCCCGATGTTCTCAAAGACGATGATCAGCAGCAGCAGAAAGACGGCAATCCAGAAGACCAGGCTGAAGAACCGCTCCCAGCCCATGCTGGCAAATACGCCGCCGTAACCGGTGAAGATATGCCCGGCTTCGACCCGGCCTGAGGTGTGTCCCGCTCCCAGCAGATAGGCCAGACCGGTCCCGGCCAGCATACTGATCAGAAGCCCGCCCTTGGTCTCGCGCAGGAACAGCACCAGCGCCAGCAGAAGGGTCAGGCAGGAGGTCAGGACCTTTGGGTCGCTGAAGTGACCGATGGCGACGAGCGTCGTCTGGTGGGCAATGACGATCCCGCTTTTTTGCAGTCCGATGAAGGTTAGGAAGAGTCCGATGCCGACGGTAATGGCATGCTGCAGATTCCGCGGAATGGCATCGCTGAGAATCCGGTAGAGCGAAGTAAACGCCACAACGGCGAACAGCACCCCCGATATGACGACAACGGTCAGCGCCTCGCGCCAATCGAGCTGCATGGAATGGACGAGCGTATAGGTAAAAAAGGCGTTGATGCCCATGCCGGGCACCACGACGATGGGCGTTTTGCCGATAAAAGCCATCAGCAGGCAGCCTGCGATGGAGGTCAGCAGGGTCGCGACCATACCGGCCCGCAGCGGCATGCCGGCGTCGTGGAGAATGTTAGCGTTGACCATGACAATATAGACGGATGCAAAGTACGACAGTATGCCTGCCGACCACTCCCGCTTCCAGTTGTCCTCTGCCTGCAGGCCGAGAGGGCCGCGCCAAAAATGGCTTGTCATTAGAATAACCTCCGATACAATTCCGCTGGCTCATTACCCGGTTCTGCCAGGGTTCAAACACGGGCCCGGGCGGCCCTCCCAAAAAGAACGAGCCGCCGGTTACCGGCGACTCGCCCCCTACTATTCCTGTATGCGTGTAATTCGGCAACTCTATACCTGAGCGGCGCCTAAATTTACAGGCGGATTCCGCCGCGCTCCAGCAGCTCGCGCACGGCTACGCTCACCATAATCAGACCGGCGACCGGCGGCACAAAGGCGTTGCTTGCCGGCGGCTGCTTCGCCTTGCGGATATCCGGCGCATTCGGCGAGACAATCTTGTCCGTCACGTCCTGCCGGGGCTTCATCGGCTCTTCGGTGGAGAAGACCACCTTGACGCCCTTCTTGATGCCGTCCTTGCGCAGCTTCTGCCGGATGACCCGGGCAATGGGGTCCATGGTCGTCTTGGAGATGTCGGCAACCTGGAACTTCGTCGGGTCCATCTTGTTGGCCGCGCCCATGCTGGAGATCATCGGGATTTTGCGGGCCAGGCATTCCTTAATGAGATGAATCTTGTAGCAGATCGTATCCGAAGCGTCGATGACATAATCCAGCTTGTACTTGAACAGCTCCTCGTACGTCTCCTCGGTGTAGAACATATTCAGCGCGATCGCTTCGCATTCGGGATTGATCAGCTTGACCCGCTCCACCATCAAGTCCGCTTTCTTCTGCCCGACGGTCGTCGTCAGGGCATGAATCTGGCGGTTGATATTGGTAATGTCGACGGCATCCTTGTCGATCAGAATGATGCGTCCGATGCCCGTGCGGGCCAGCGCTTCGACGGCAATGGAACCGACGCCGCCGATGCCCAGCACGGCCACGGTGCTGTTCTTCATAAGCTCCAGACCTTCCGGCCCGATAGCCAGCTCGGTCCGCGAGAACTGATGCAGCATAAGGGCGTTCCTCCTTAGGCCTGGGCCGGCTTCTTGTCTGCGGCCGGCTTCAGCGCAAGCTTGATGTGCAGGTCTTCCAGTTGGACAGGCTCCACCGTAGACGGTGCGTTCATCAGCAGATCGGTAGCGCTGGCCGTCTTCGGGAAAGCGATCGTCTCGCGCAGGTTGCTCCGGCCGGCCAGGAGCATGACCAGACGGTCGAGACCGAAGGCGATGCCGCCGTGCGGCGGCGTGCCGTATTCGAAGGCATCCATCAGATAACCGAATTTGTCATGGGCCACTTCATCGCTCATTCCGAGAGTCTTGAACATCTTCTCCTGAACGTCGCGCTTGTAGATCCGCATTGAACCGCCGCCGACTTCGTAGCCGTTCAGCACGATATCATAGGCCTGGGCCCGAATTGAACCGGGATCGGTGTCGAACAGCGGCAGATCTTCTTCGCGCGGCCGCGTGAACGGATGGTGCTCCGCCACATAGCGCTTCTGCGTTTCGTCGTAGCCGAGAAGCGGGAAATCCGTCACCCACACGAACTTGAATACACTGTCGTCAATCAGTCCGAGCTGGCGTCCGATCTTCAGGCGCAGCGCGCCGAGCACGTCGGCGACCACTTTCTTGTTATCGGCGGAGAAGAGCAGCAGGTCGCCGTCTTCGGCGCCGGTGCGTTCCTTGATGGCGGCGATTTCGTCTTCCGACATGAACTTGACGATCGGACCGCGGAATTCGCCTTCCTTCACCTGAATCCAGGCCAGGCCCTTCGCGCCGTAACGCGCGGCGTACGGACCGAGATCATCGATCTCCTTGCGCGGCCAGGTGCCGCAGCCCTTGGCATTCAGGCACTTCACTTCCCCGCCCTTCTCGATGACGGAGGCGAACACCTTGACGCCGCTTGTTGCCACGATGTCGTTCATCTCCACGAGCTCCAGGCCAAAGCGCAGGTCCGGCTTGTCCGAGCCGTACTTGCCCATGGCGTCCGCGTAAGTCAGACGCTGGAACGGCAGTTCCAACTCGACTCCGACCGTCTCGCGGAACAGGCGCTGCATCAGGCGTTCCATCATGCCCAGCAGATCTTCCTGGTCCAGGAACGAGGTCTCGATGTCGACCTGGGTGAATTCCGGCTGGCGGTCGGCCCGCAGATCCTCGTCGCGGAAGCAGCGGGCGATCTGGTAATAGCGTTCCACGCCGCTGACCATCAGGAGCTGCTTATAGATCTGCGGCGACTGCGGCAGGGCGAAGAACTCACCTTCATGTACGCGGCTTGGCACGAGGTAGTCGCGGGCGCCTTCCGGCGAGCTCTTGGTCAGGATCGGCGTCTCCACGTCGATAAAGCCTTCTCCGTCGAGGAAGTCGCGGAATACCTTCGACGCCTTGGAGCGGAGCAGCAGCGTCTTCTGCATTTCCGGACGGCGCAGATCGAGGTAGCGGTACTTCAAGCGTAGCGTCTCGTCGACTTCTACGCCGTCTTCGATGAAGAACGGCGGCGTTTTGGCCGCATTCAGCACTTCAATCTCTGTAATCCGGACCTCCAGCTCGCCTGTCGGCAGGTTCGGATTGACTGTCTCGGGATCGCGCTTAACGACGGTTCCCGTTACGGCGATCACGTATTCGCTGCGAACCTTGTCTGCCGTGGTCAGCGCTTCGCCGGAATATGCCGGATTGAAGACGATCTGGACCAGACCGCTGCGGTCCCGCAGGTCGATGAACAGGACGCCTCCGAGGTCGCGGCGGGTCTGCACCCAGCCGTTCAGGGTTACAGTCTGTCCGATATGCTCCTGAGTCAGTTGACCGCAGTTATGAGTTCTTTTCATCCTTGATCTACCCCTTTTTTATATAAAATCGCGGTACAGCAGCCTAAGCCTGCGGCTTCAGATGCTCCGCCAATTCCTCCAGCTTGACCGTCTTCTGATCGCCGGTCGCCATTTCCTTGAGCGCGATCTCGCCGCGCTGCAGTTCGTCTTCGCCCAGAATGGCCGTGTAGCGGGCGGCAAGCCGGTCCGCCGATTTCATCTGGGCTTTCATTTTGCGTCCGAGATAATCGCGCTCGGCCGAGATGCCCCGGCTCCGCAGCACGAACAGCTGCTTCGAGATTTCGGTATCCGCCGCTTCGCCCAGCGCAACCAGATAGACATCCAGCGGCGCCGACTTGGTCAGCTCAATCCCCTGGTGCTCGAGAATAAGGAGAATGCGTTCCAATCCGATGCCCAGGCCGATGCCCGGCTGATCCGGCCCGCCGATCTCCTGCACCAGACTGTTGTACCGTCCGCCGCCGCCGACCGTATCAATCGAGCCGATCCCTTCAGCCTTGTACTCAAATGCGGTGTGCGTGTAGTAATCCAGACCGCGGACGAGCCGGGTGTTGACGGAGTAGTCGACGCCCATTGCATCCAGATGAGCCTTCACCCGGGCAAAATGCATGGTGCATTCCTCATCAAGGCTGTCGAGAATGGACGGCGCGTCCGTGAACTTTGCCTGATCCACCTTGCAGTCCAGCACGCGCAGCGGGTTGCGTTCCATCCGGCGCTGGCAGTCCGCGCACAGCGTGTCCTTCATCGGCCGGAGGAAGCCCAGCAGCGTCTCCCGGTAAGCCGCCCGGCTCGGGGCGTTGCCGACAGAATTGATCTCCACGCGTACCCCGGCAAGGCCCAGGTCTCTGCAGAACTGGTAGCCGAGCGAGATCACCTCGGCGTCGATGGCGGGATCGACAGCCCCGAAGGCTTCAACGCCGAACTGGTGGAACTGCCGGTAGCGGCCGGCCTGCGGACGCTCGTACCGGAACATCGGCCCCATATAGTAGAGCTTGCTGACATCCGGCTCCCCGTACAGCTTGTTCTGCACATAAGCGCGGACGACGCCTGCCGTTCCTTCGGGACGAAGCGCCAAATCCCGTTCTCCCTTGTCCTTGAAGGTGTACATTTCGCCTTCCACAATATCGGTCGTCTCGCCGACGCCGCGCTCGAACAGCTCGGTATGCTCGAACATCGGCGTCCGGATCTCCCGGTAATTGAACCGGCGGCACAGATCGCGCGCTTTCTCTTCTACCGCCTGCCACTTCTCCGCCGCGCCAGGCAGCACATCCTGTGTGCCAGTCGGCTTCTCGAATCGTTCTTTTGCCACAGCTAGCTTCCTCCTTCTGCAATCAAAAAATCCCTCATCCCCGTTGTGTATCACAACTAGGGACGAGGGATGGTCGTTGACGACTATCTCCCGTGGTGCCACCCACATTCCGGAACCGCGGCCAGCCGATTCTTGCGCTGTACCCCTTGCTCCGCTTCAGTAGCGGTTAACGCCCGCCTACGCGCCGCGGCTACTGAATGGCCCGCTCATTCGGTTGCGGACACCGTTCGCCGTGCGTTCTCGGGGAAGTCATTCATTCGCTCATCAACGGTTCCCTTCCAGCAAGCGGGAATCCTCTCTGGGGATGTGGGGGCGAATTACTTGGTCCCGTCATCAAAACAGCTATTACGTATATTGTTCGATTTTAGCGGAACACCGCGTCATAGTCAAGCATCAAGCCTCTGCAAAAAAAAGTGACCTTCAGCATACCGCTGAAGGTCCATCACATATATTATAAAAAAGGGGGTCATGCTGTTATTATAAACCGGCTATATTAAAGAAACATGATCGTTATATTACGGGAACATTACAATAAAGAAAGCGCTTAATATTCAAGCGTCCATTCCTCTTCCATACGCAAAGGCCGTCCCGCAGGACGGCCTTTGTTGACTAATCGAGCACTTCGACAAACGCGTTCTTGCTGCGCAGCGCGCTCACAATATCCGCCTCATCGGCATCGCCGATCCGGAAGCTCATGACATAATGCAGTTCGCTGAGATCCGCATCGGTATACTCTCTGCCGGGTGCGATCACATGATCCTTGTCCACCGAATCGCGTCCGTCCACCTGGTCATCCGGCGCAGTCGCCGCCGCAGCGACGATAGGCCCCACCGGAGCATTATAGGAGGAACCGATTCCCGTCCCGCCGATGCTGGCGCTGTTGTACGGGATAATCGGCACCAGCAGCGTCCGCCCCTGTCCAAGCGGTTCCGTCAGCGGCGACATTTCCAGAGAATCTGTCCTGTAGCCGAGCAGAGCGGTCTTGGCGCCTTCCGCTTCGTCTTCGGACCTGAAATAGGCTTGAATATGTTTGCTCATGATCTTGGCCTCCTCCAGAATATTATAGAAAGCGGCCGATGCCTCTTCGCTGCTTCAGCGTGAAGGCGCCGACTGCTGTAAAGCCTTCAGAATCTCGCGCACAAAAGCCGGTTCGTCTTTCGGCGTCCGCGACGTAATGAAGTTGCCGTCCACGACGACCTCTTCGTCCTTGAACTGGGCTCCCGCATTGACGACATCGTCCTGCAGCGGCGGATACGAGGTGACCGTCCGTCCTTTCAGCAGTTCGGCACTGATCAGGATCTGCGGTCCGTGGCAGATCGCCGCAATCGGCTTGCCTGTTCCGTCCGCCTCCTTGACGAAACGAAGAATTTCGCTGTCAAGCCGCAGATTCTCCGGCGAAGATCCGCCCGGAATGACAACTGCGTCGTAGTCGCCCGCCTGCACGTCGGCAATCGCCTTGTCAGCTGTATAGACGGCCTCGCCTTTCTTTCCTACCAGCTTCTCGCCCTGCTTCAGGCCGATGATGTCCGCCTGGTGTCCGGCGCCCGTCACTCCGTCATAAGGCACCTTCATTTCCGAATCTTCAAAGCCGCTGGACAGCAAAAATGCTACCTTGCTCATGAGAGTTCCCTCTCCTTCCTGTTGTTCTAAGGTCTCGTTCTTCTATTACCCGCTCCGTTCCCTTTATAAGCACTTTCACGGGCCAAAAGGCGGCTCTGCTCACGAACGCGGCACGGCCAGCCAGCGAAGACTCGGCCAGGCTTCCGGCGCCTGCCGCCTCTCTTCCGCCGCCTGCGCCGCCGCTTCTCTCCAGCAGGTCAGCTCCGCCGCCTGCGCCCGCCGGATCTGGGCTCTTCTTGATTCATGCATCGCACACCGGCTCCTTCTCTTCGAATGGGACATCCTTATAATTCTATAACCTGTCCCAACCGGCTGCCCGCTATCCGGCGCAAAAAAAGTCCGCATTCCTCTTCGGAATACGGACCCTCTCTTGTTCTTCTTAATCCCTGCTGTCTATAATCAGCGTCACCGGGCCGGAATTGACCAGCGACACCTCCATCATGGCGCCGAACCGTCCGGTCTGCACCGGAAGGCCCGCTGCGGCCAGTTCGGCGTTGAAGCGCTCATAGAGCGCCTCGGCTTCTTCCGGCCGGGCGGCCGCCATGAAGTTCGGCCGTCTGCCCTTACGGCAGTCCCCGTACAGGGTGAACTGCGACACGGACAGCACCGATCCGCCGGCGTCGATGACGCTGTGGTTCATTTTGCCCGCTTCATCTTCAAATATCCGCAGTCCGGCGATCTTGGCGGCGACATACTGCGCATCCTTCTCCGTATCTCCGTGCGTCACGCCAAGCAGCACCATCAGCCCCTCGCCGATCTCGCCGATAACCTCGCCGTCTACGGCAACCCGCGCTTCCTTGCAGCGCTGCAGAACCGCTCTCATCTCTCTTCCTCCCGCTTACTGCATGATCCGGTGAACCGTGTAGACATCCTTGACCCGTTTGACTTTCTCGACGACGGAATGCAGATGATCGGTATTGCGGATCAGAATCGTCATATGGATCATCGCCATCTTGTTCTTGTCGGAACGGCCCGCCACCGCCGAGATATTCGTCTTGCTCTCGGACACCGCCTGCAGGACTTCATTCAGAAGGCCGCTGCGGTCATGGCCGGTAATCTCGATGTCGACGCTGTAGTTCGCTTCCACGCTCTCTTCCCATTCCACCTCAATGACCCGTTCGGCCTCTTCCCCCTCGCCTTCGGCCCGAATGTTCGGGCAGTCGGTGCGGTGAACGGAGACGCCGCGGCCGCGCGTTACGTAGCCGACGATATCATCGCCCGGCACCGGATTGCAGCA
This sequence comes from Paenibacillus glufosinatiresistens, assembly GCF_031470375.1. NCBI lineage: Bacteria > Bacillati > Bacillota > Bacilli > Caryophanales > Paenibacillaceae > Paenibacillus > Paenibacillus glufosinatiresistens. The sequence continues at coordinate 30,837 of NZ_JAVFHT010000024.1, read as the reverse complement.
GCGCGCAAAACGAACCAGCAGATTGTCGATTCCCTTGACACGGACGCCGTTCGTCGGCTGGTTCCGGCGTTCCGCCGGAGCCTTAATCTCCTTGATCTCCTGCGTCAGCTCCAGATGGTTGGCCGCTTCCTCCTGCTCTCTGCGGATCTTCTCCGTGAGCTTCGTAGCGATCTGAGCCGCCGTAATTCCGCCGAAGCCGACGGCCGACAGCATGTCTTCAATATCATTGAACGCGAATTTCTTGGCCGCTTCGGTCAGCTTGTCGTCGGCCATGAAGTCGGACGGCTCGAAGCCCTGCCGCTTCAGTTCCCGCTCGATGGCTTCCCGGCCCTTCTCGACGTTCTCCTCGCGCTTCTCTTTCTTGAACCACTGCTTGATCTTGCTTCGCGCATGCGAAGACTGGGCGATCTTCAGCCAGTCCCGGCTCGGTCCGTAGGAATGCTTCGACGTCAGAATTTCGACAATATCTCCGGTCTTCAGCTTGTGGTCAAGCGGCACGATGCGTCCGTTGACCTTGGCGCCGATGGTCCGGTTGCCGACCTCGGTATGGATGCGGAAAGCGAAATCGAGCGGAACGGAGCCGGCCGGCAGCTCGATAACCTCGCCTTTTGGCGTAAACACAAAGACCAGGTCGGAGAAGAAATCCATCTTCAGCGATTCGACAAACTCCGAGGCATCCTTCGCCTCATGCTGAAGCTCCAGAATCTCGCGGAAAAAAGGCATCCGGTTCTCGGGATTGGGGGCCGTACCCGCCGTCCCTTCCTTGTATGCCCAGTGCGCGGCGATGCCGAACTCGGCCGTCCGGTGCATCTCCCAGGTGCGGATCTGAACTTCCGTCGGTTCCCCTCCGGGTCCCACCACCGTCGTATGCAGCGACTGGTACATATTGGCCTTCGGCATGGCAATATAGTCCTTGAAGCGTCCCGGCATCGGCTTCCACAGCGTATGAATAATGCCGAGCGTCGCGTAACAATCCTTGATATTATCGACAATGATCCGAATGGCCAGCAGGTCATAAATTTCGTTGAACTGCTTGTTCTTCGTGTTCATCTTGTTGTAGACGCTGTAAATATGCTTGGGACGGCCCGAAAGGTCGCCTTCAATCCCCATCTCTTCCAGCTTGGTGCGGATGCGACCGATGACGCTGTCGATGAACTGTTCCCGCTCGGCCCGCTTCTTGTGCATCAGATTGGCGATCCGGTAGTACTGCTGCGGATTCAAGTAACGGAGGGCAATGTCCTCCATCTCCCACTTGATCGCGGAAATCCCGAGCCGGTCGGCGATGGGACAAAAAATCTCCAGCGTCTCATAGGAAATCCGGCGCTGGCTCTCTTCCGACTGATATTTCAGGGTCCGCATATTGTGCAGCCGGTCGGCCAGCTTAATCACAATGACCCGGATGTCCTGGGCCATCGCGATGAACATCTTGCGGTAATTCTCGTTCTGCTGTTCTTCCTTCGAGCGGAAACGGATGCGCTCCAGCTTGGTCAATCCGTCCACCAGCATGGCGCAGGTATCTCCGAACGCTTCCCGGATCTGTTCCAGGGATACCGTAGTATCCTCTACCACATCATGCAGCAGCGCCGCGATGATGGAGATGACGTCCATCTCCATGCTCACGACAATCTCCGCTACCGCCAGCGGGTGCAGAATATAGGGTTCTCCCGATTTCCGCACCTGCCCGTGGTGGGCCTGATCGGCGAAATCGTACGCTTCGCGAATCCGGTGCAGATCCTTATCGTGTATGTAGGCCCCGGCCTTTTCCAGTAAACGCTCTATGCCCATACGTGTCGTGTCCGTTTCCTTTCTATAATAAATCCGTCATGCCCCGTCGGGGCCGGAATTTAAGTTGTCTATAATTATGACGCTTGCACCTGATTACGTCAACACTTGCCAGGCACTGGAAAAACGGCGTCCCGCCGACCGTTTTATCGAATATTTTTCACAGAATACGCGAAAAGACAGTTGTCAAATGGACAGGTTCTCATTAAGCTGATAAAGGCGCTTTGGCGCACAGAGAACGTTATGATCCATAACATGATGAGGAGTGAATGGTTTGCAACGCGAAATTCAAGTCAATGAGAAGCTGCCTTTGGGACCCGGTTTTCTGCTGAGTCTGCAGCATCTGTTCGCCATGTTCGGCAGCACCGTCCTGGTGCCCAACCTGTTCGGGGTCGATCCGGGGATGATTCTGCTGATGAACGGCATCGGCACCCTGCTGTATATCCTGATCTGCAAAGGAAAAATCCCGGCCTACCTGGGCTCGAGCTTCGCTTTCATTTCTCCGGTCACATCCGTACTCCTGAATTACAAGAACGACCATTCCCACGGCTATTCGCTCGTGCTCGGCGCTTTTATCGTAACCGGCATTATCTTTGTCGCCGTTGCTCTCATTGTCCGGTTCGCCGGAACGGCCTGGATCGACGTTGTATTTCCTCCCGCGGTGATGGGCGCTATTGTCGCTACTATCGGCTTGGAGCTTGTTCCGGTGGCCGCCGGCATGGCAGGATTAATCTCAACGGACGGATCACCCGACTGGTCGCCGGACCCCAAGACCATCACGATTTCCATGGTTACGCTTGGTGTAACCGTACTGGGCTCGGTTCTTTTCCGCGGATTCCCAAAAATCATTCATATCCTCATTGGCATCGTAACCGGCTATGTGCTGGCCTATTTCCTCGGCGCCGTCAACACCGGCAACATCTCGGCCGCCCATTTCTTCGATACGCCGACCGTTACGACGCCTTCGTTCGACTGGAAGGTCATTCTCACCATTATTCCCGTTTCTCTCGTCGTTATTGTTGAACATATCGGCCATCTGCTCGTTACCAGCAATATTGTCGGCAAAGACCTTGCCAAGGACCCCGGCCTTGACCGCTCGCTGCTCGGGAACGGGATCTCTACCATTCTCTCCGGCTTTGTCGGCTCCACGCCGAATACGACATACGGCGAGAACATCGGCGTCATGGCCTTGACCAAGGTCTACTCGGTATTCGTGATCGGCGGCGCAGCCGTGATTGCTATCCTGCTCTCGTTCTCGGGCACGTTCTCTGCGGTCATCTCCAACATTCCGCCTGCCGTTATGGGCGGCGTCTCTCTGCTGCTGTTCGGCGTCATTGCCGCTTCCGGTCTGCGAATCTTCGTGGAGCAAAAAGTCGATTTTGCCAAACCGACCAATATGATTCTCGCTACTCTCGTTCTGGTCGTCGGCATCAGCGGCACGAAGCTGGTCATCTACGGCGTGGAACTGAAGGGCATGGCTCTCGCCACCATCGTCGGCATCGTTCTGTCTCTCCTGTTCAGACTGTTCCAGGCGCTCGGCTGGTCGAACGACCAGGAAGAACTGGAGCAGGCCAAAGCTTCCGATGTATAACCGCGGTTAGCCGCCGGTTCCGGCGAATCTTGGTCTGTCCGCAATAAACAAAAGCCGAGGTTGTTCGTACGTTGTACGGACACCTCGGCTTTTGTTATGGGAAATTCTTATTTCCCGGAAAATATCGGCCCGCTTATGCGTCGTAGCTGAGCAGCGAAATAATCTCTACGTCGGGCAGCTTCGCCCGTCCGTTCAATTCTTCCAGTTCGATCAGGAACGCCGCCCCGACCACATTGCCGCCAAGCTGGCGGACCAGGTTAACCGCAGTCGAAATCGTACCGCCCGTTGCCAGCAGGTCATCGGCGATCAGCACGTTCTGGCCCGGTCTGACCGCATCGGTGTGCATAGCCAGCCGGTCCTTGCCGTACTCCAAGTCATAGCCGACCTCAATGGTCTCGTAAGGGAGCTTGCCGCTCTTGCGAATCGGGATGAAGCCGACGCCCAGGGCGTAAGCAAGCGGAGCGCCGATTACAAAGCCGCGGGCTTCCGGTCCGGCAATCAGATCGATCTGAAGATGAGCTACCCGCTCCCGCAGCGCGTCGATGGCCTGGTGATACGCCCCCCCATCCATAAGCAGCGTCGTAATGTCCTTGAAGCTGATCCCCGCCTGCGGGAAATCGGGAATGACCCGAATGATTTCTTTGAAGTCCAAGTTGATTCCTCCTAAAAGTTTTGCATAGCATACGCTTCCTTGAGCTTTCTTCGGCAAAACTGCTTCGGAAGCATAGGCTAAGTTTTGCATAGCATACGCTTCCTTGAGCTTTCTTCGGCAAAACTGCTTCGGAAGCATAATCTTAAGTTTTGCATAGCATACGCTTCCTTGAGCTTTCTTCGGCAAAACTGCTTCGGAAGCATAATCTTAAGTTTTGCATAGCATACGCTTCCTTGAGCTTTCTCCGGCAAAACTGCTTCGGAAGCATAATCTTAAGTTTTGCATAGCATACGCTTCCTTGAGCTTTCTCCGGCAAAACTGCTTCGGAAGCATAATCTTAAGTTTTGCATAGCATACGCTTCCTTGAGCTTTCTCCGGCAAAACTGCTTCGGAAGCATAATCTTAAGTTTTGCATAGCATACGCTTCCTTGAGCTTTCTCCGGCAAAACTGCTTCGGAAGCATAATCTTAAGTTTTGCATAGCATACGCTTCCTTGAAACTAGCATTACCGGTATCCCTTAAGACACCGATACCCGGTAGAGACGTTCCCTCAGCCACTCTCGAAGCTGCGGTACACTGCCCTCCATGAAGACACGCTCCATTTCAGCCATCTGCCCCAGCCGCTGATAATGGGATGAAGTCGTCAAGCTCCGGGAAGCCGGCGACACGACAAAGGTAATCTGCCCGTCGGCCCGGCGGATAAACTCCAGCTCCTCGAACACATCGAGCATGCTGGCCACCATCCTTATATTCAGGGAGCAGCGGCGGCAGAGCGCGGCCAGCACCTCGCGTTCAGGCAAGGGCGAAGCAGTCAATGCGGCCAGCTGCTGATAGAGCAGCTTGAAGATTTCCCGCGAAGGCGGCTGCAGACGCTCCCGTCCGGAACGGATGGGATGCAGCAGCGCTACATTCTCGGCCTCAGGAAAAAGCCGGTGAATCGCCTCCAGCTCCTCCGGCGACTCCGGCATATCCAGCAGACAGAGCAGCGACGGAGCAGCCGGCGCTTCCTTCTTGCCTGCCTGAAGCGGATGAAGACTGCCGTTATTGTCATATCGCCACAGCTCGAATCCTTCCCAGTCCCTGCCCTGCCGGGCACTCTCTCCCCGGACAATGGCCACGGCGGTTCGGTCCGGTTCTCCGCACTGCAGAAGTTCGAACAACCGTCGGGACTTGGCGAAGGCCGAAGCCGAGCCTCTGAAATCAAAGAACTGGGCTTCCGGCACGGCCAGATCCTGCACCATAAGCTGCGGCTTGCGCATGCCGTTCCATTCATTTACCGACAGCTCGGCCAGCACATCGACTGAAGTGCCGACAGGAAGCAGATCCATCAGCGCCCCTCTGCCAAAAGCCACTGCCTCAATCACGTCTCCCCCTTGCTGCAAAGCCAGCTTCAAGTGACGGTTGCCCTGGCCCATCGTACGGGCTTCCTTGACGACTGCTCCCCGGATGACAAATCGCGGAAGCGGATTGCCCATTCCAAAAGGAGCCAGCCGGTCCAGCTCATCAGCGGCCCGGAGCGTCAGCGCTCCGAGAGGGATCTCGCCGTCCGTTTCGGTGACCGGCACGAAATGCTCCGGCTCCAGCACTTCGGAGGCGTAGGCGGCAAGCGCCGCCGCGAACTCCTCCAGCCGGTCGCGGTGCAGGCTCATGCCTGCCGCTGCCGGATGGCCGCCGTAATGATCCATGCACTCGCGGCATGAAGTCAGCGCCGCGTAAATGTCCAGGCCCGGTATAGAACGGGCCGAGCCTTTGCACATCCCGGTCTCGGGATGAATGTCGAGGATAATGACCGGACGGTAATACCGTTCCAGGATTTTGGAAGCCACGATGCCGACTACTCCGACGTTCCACCCTTCGCCCGCAAGCACAATGACCGGCGGGAGGGCCTCCAGCGCTTCCAGCCGGGCGACCGCCTCTTCCGTAATCCGCTCTACAACATGCTGGCGTTCCTTATTCAGCATGTCCAATTCGCCGGCGAGCTGAACCGCTTCTTCCATATGCTCTGCGGTCAGCAGAGAGACGGCTCTCCCGGCGTGATCGAGCCGGCCGCTGGCGTTGATGCGCGGCGCCATGCCAAAAGCAATATGAACCGAGTTCACTGCACCGGGAGAAGCTCCGCTCACTTCCAGCAGAGCACGGACTCCCGGGAACCGGGAGCTGCGCATGCTCTCGATTCCGCGGCGCACCAAGGCCCGGTTCTCGCCGGTAAGCGGCATGAGGTCCGCAACCGTTCCGATAGCCACAATCTCGGTCCACTCGGGAGGAACATCGCCGTCCAGCAGCGCTTCCGCCAGCTTATAGGCAACCCCTACCCCCGCAAGTCCCTTAAAAGGATACGGACAGCCGGGAAGTTTCGGATTGATCAGAGCATAAGCCGGAGGGAGCTCCTCCGGCGGCTCATGGTGATCGGTTACAATCACCTCTATGCCCCGTTCGTTGGCATAAGCAATCTGGGTGCATGCGCTTATCCCGGTATCCACCGTAATAATCAGGGACACGCCCTGGGTCAGCGCCCAGTCAATCGCGTGGTTGTGCAGCCCGTACCCCTCGTTGGATCGATGGGGAATATAAATATCGAATGAAGCCCCCAGATGACGGAGCAGATAAATCATCAGCGATGTACTGGATACGCCGTCGGCGTCGTAATCGCCATAGATCAGAATATGTTCTTCCTCTTGAATCGCCCTGCGAATCCGCGGAACCGCTTCTTTCATCCCTTTGAGCAAAAAGGGATCATGTCCGCCTTCACTCTCCATGAATGACAGCGCATCTTCCGGGCGGGTTATTCCCCGCGCGGATAGCAGCTGTCCCATCAGCAGAGAAACCGCCAATCCCTTGGACAGTCTCGCAGCCGCAGCAGCATCAGCGGGCGGAATCTTCCATGTCGACTTTGAACGCAGCATTGTCTTTCACCTTCTCTTCCAAGCCTTTCCCTACTGCAGCAGAGTCGGCATCTCGCTGTCGGTCAGTTCGTAATTCGTTTTGTATGGATATCCCGGATCATAAGGAACGACATCCATATGCACATCCCCGACGTGTACGAAGCGGTGTTGAAGCAGCTTCTTGGCACAATCGGCAATTTCATGCGCTTCGGCCACCGAAATACGCGGATTGACGCTGATGGTGCATTGCAGATTGACATGCCGTCCTTGTTCCAGAGCCTTCATCTGCTCTACCCGGATAACGCCGTGTACCTTTTGAACCGTATCTATGAAACTCACCGCATCCTCATGAGGAAGCTCTTGAGTTTCTTTGCGTTGCGTAGTAATCAGGATCATCATAAAGCCTTTGCGAAGAACAAAACAGGCCGCCAGCAGTCCGGCTATCGGGTCCATATAGAGCAGCGGATGCAGATTGAGGTATCCGCCCAGCATAGCCAGCGCAATGCCGAGAATGACCGTCAGCGACGTATAGATGCTGTACCGGTGACTGTCCGCATAATCCGCATGGCTGCCATTGCCCAGCTTGCGGAAATAGCGGTACTGGTACTGAAATACCGCTTCCCGGATAAGCAGCGGAACGAAGACCGCCAGCAGCGCATACTGGCTCGGGGCAGACATATGTCCGCGGTTCAATTCGCGGATCGCAGAGAAAGCAATCTGCAGTCCGCCCATCAGAATAAGAACAGCAAGCACAATCCCAAGAAGCGGCTCTGCGCCTTTCTTCTCGTCGCGCACAAGAGAACGCGCCCTTGGTGAGCTTCCTTTTCCATTTCGTTTCTGGAACACTTCCGCGAACCGGGTCGCGGCGTCCGCTCCGGTGTACAGGGCATCTCCGAGCAGCGCCTTGCTGTCTGTAAAATACCCGGCAATTCCCTTGCCGATCGCCAAAGACAGATCACTGCATATCCCTGTCCATTTCACTTTATCGCCATGAGGCAGCTGTCCAGTGCCCATCCGGTTCCCTCCTTGCCACTTTCCTGTCAATCCTGCCTGGCGGCGGACCAGACGCCTTCTGCCCGCCGATGCCAAGAGGCTTCAAAGCCGCGTCGTTGCTGGACGCGGCTTTGTCTGCTTATGTTTAGGCTTTGGCCGGTTTGCTCTTGACTTTCTGTTTCTGCCCTTTCTTCAGGACCAGCCACAATGGGCTGGCGATGAAGATGGAAGAATAGGCGCCGAACAGCAGACCGATAACCATAGCCAGCGAGAACATCCGAATCGATTCACTGCCGAGCACCATCAGGAAGAAAGCTGCAATGAATACGGTGAAAGCCGTATACAAGGAACGCATCAGCGTCTGCTGGACACTCTGGTTGACCAGATTCTTCAGATCTTCATACGTTTTCTGCTTGCCGAATCGCAGATTCTCCCGGATGCGGTCAAAGATAACAATCGTATCGTTGATCGAATAACCGATGATCGTCAGCACGGCCACAATGAAGGTCAAGTCCACTTCCAGCCTGAAGATGGAGAAGATCGCGACTACCATAAAAGCATCGTGGAGCAGCGCCACGATGGCGGCCACTGCAAATCTCCACTCAAAGCGGATACTAACATAGATGATAATCCCGATACAAGCCAGCAGAACAGCATAGATTGCGTTCCGCGCAAGCTCCTTCGCCATTTCGGTATCCACGGTGTTGATCTCGAAGGAAGCCTGGCTGTCCAGTTTCTTGATGGCCGTTTGAATGGCGGCATCCTGATCACTGGAGAGCACCGAGTCATACCGGATATTGACGCGTTTCTCGCCTGTGGTCAATTCCGGGTCATGGCCGATATTCAGCGGCTGCAGCGCCGATTTGACTTGCTCCGAGGTCAAATTCTTGGACAGCGATACGTCGACATTGGACCCGGCCTTGAAATCAACGCTGTAATTCAAATTGAAGATGGCGAGGAATACAATCCCCAGAACGGTAAGAGCCGCAGAAAAGATATAAAAATATTTGCTCAAGTGGACAAAGTCCATTTTTTTCTTAAAGCGCACTGATTTCACTCTCCTTTACCCCGAACTGCTTCGGCTTCGCAAGCTTGCCGGATTTAACCAAAACTCCGAGCATCCAATGGGCAAAATAGAGGTTCGTCAGGATACTGAGCAGAATTTCGACAATCAGGATCAGAGCGAAGCCTTTTACCGCGCCGGTACCGAATGCGAACATAACGGCCGCTACGATAATCGTCGTGATATTGGAGTCCATGACGGTACGGAAGGAAGTTTTATTCCCTGCCTTAACCGAAGACATAATGCTCTTGCCGTTGCGCATTTCTTCCCGGATGCGCTCATTGGTAATGATATTGGCGTCAACCGCCATCCCGATGCCCAATATAAAGGCCGCAATGCCGGGGAGCGTTAGAGTAAAGTCCGCCAACACAAACACAAGAATCAGAAGCCAGGTATGAACAATCAGCGCAAATCCGGCAACCAGACCGGGAATCCGGTACATGATAATCATGAAAAGCAGAATGATGACGGAACCGACCAGACCGGCCCGGATTGTCTCATCCAGCGACTGCTTGCCGAGCGTTGCACCCACACTCTGGGAGTATTTCTCCGTCAGCTTCAGCGGAAGGGCGCCGAGGTTGATGGTATCCGCCAGCTCGCGCGCTTCTTTCAGACTGTAGTTGCCGGAGATCGAAGCTTTGCCGTCGGTCAGAACCGCCCGGACTACCGGCGGGTCGGACAAGAGCACATCATCGAGATAAATGGCCAGTCTCTGACCGAGCAGACGTTTCGTAATTTCCGCAAATTTATCTTTATCCTTAACCTTGATGCTGATTTCGATGTTATTGAGATTGTCGCGGCCGATAGTAGCCGCGTTCTCTACAAAGTCGCTGCCCACAAGCTCAATTTTGCTGAAGGTTCCTTCAGGGTCGCCTGGCGCAGCGCTGCGGAACGTCAGCTGGGCCGGTTCCTTCATCTTCTTGCGAACCTCCGCCTCATCGGTTACGCCGGCGATCTTCAGCCGGATGCGGTCGGTGCCTTCGGTTGTCACTTCAGGCTCGCTTGTTCCCAGTACGTTGGCCCGTTTCTCCAAGCTCTCGGCCGTTCGGATCAGAGAGGCGCGTGTAATCTCCTGGCCTTTCTCCATCGGCGAAGCCTGGTACAAAATTTCAAATCCGCCCTTCAGGTCAAGGCCTAGGCGGACTTTGTCGAGCAGACCGGGGGTGCTGACTGCCATGACCGCCGTTAGGACGAGCACGGTAAGGATGAAGCTCAAGAATCGTTTCATGCTCTTGCTAGTTCCCCTTTCATAACTTCAATATTCCTATTATAGCCACGTGCCAAAAGAGCGTCAATTCAAGCAGACATTGACACTTGTGGCGATTCGCCTGCGGACAGCTCAAAGAAAGACCGGCCACTCGCCTGAAGGAAGCAAGCCTCAGGGCTCCCGGCCGGCTGCCGCTGTCCACAGCGTCACCCTTCTACTTTACGCCTTGGTGAAGCCGTTTGCAAAATGAAAATTTGACCTTGCTGCCGTTTTACAGCCCTTTATAGGCCGATATTGTCAAATAGTTCATATACGCATTCGCTTTGAGGGAATAGATATCGTTAACGACCCGGTATAGCGGCGGCGTCCCCTCCTTCGCGTAGTTGCGGCTGACGTATTCCCAAATGTCCCGGGCGTTCACATATTCGTATCCCAGCAGCCGGAACTCCTCGGCTTTGCTGCGGCACATGTCCTCCAACTCTCGGCTGAGCTCCTCGTGTTCGCGTCCCGGTTCCATGTGTCCCTAGCCTCCCTTGTCCAGATGCATTAACTGTGCGTGATTCCATTATTACATTCGACCTCTTCACGGGGTATCCTGCCTGAATCCCGCAAATTTGTCGTACATGCCGGTCATGTCCGCCCGAGTTCGGCGCATATCATACAGAAGACCTGTCGGGCTGCCGTTCATTACCAGCGGAAGAGGGATGCCTTTTGAAGAAATCGCATAAACAGAGTTTTATCCAGGGAACCATGATCCTGCTTGCCGCTGGCCTGATCAACCGCATGCTGGGATTTATCCCGAGAATCGTTCTGCCCCGGGTCATCGGAACCGAAGGAGTAGGACTGTATCAGCTTGGGTATCCGTTTTTTCTGGTTCTAGTGACCGTCATTACCGGAGGGCTGCCCCTGGCCGTCGCCAAAATGGTAGCCGAAGCGGAGAGCGGCAATCACCCGGAACGCACCAAATCCGTACTCCGTACCGCCCTTGGACTCAGCTTCGGGCTGGGCGTGTTCTTTACCTTGGTATCCTTTCTCGCGGCGTCCTGGGTCTCCACGTCCATCCTGACCGACGGGCGGGTCTACTACACCTTCATTGCCATGTCGCCCATGATTGCCATTGTGTCGATTTCGGCGGTCTACCGGGGCTACTTCCAGGGAAAGCAGAATATGATTCCGTCGGCGCTGTCGTCTGTACTGGAGACCGTTGCCCGCATTGTCTTCATGCTATGGCTGTCGCTCGCTCTTCTTCCCAAAGGAATCGAATATGCGGCTGCAGGAGCCATGCTCGGCGTGACAGCCGGTGAAATTGCCGGGATGCTCGTGCTGCTCGTTCAGTACTTCAGAAGCGCCCCGGGAGAAGCTACTCCCAAAGAACCGGCAGACACGCCAAAAGCATCCGCTGGAGAAAATCCCTCTCCCCGGACGCTTCGCCGCCTTCTTCGCATCTCGGTGCCGGTAACCGCGGGAAGACTCGTAGGTTCGTTCTCCTACCTGCTGGAATCCATCGTTACAGCCCGAAGCTTGGCTCTGGCAGGAGTGGCCACTTCGGTTGCGACCGCCCAGTACGGAGCGCTCCAGGGCATGGTTATTCCCCTGCTGCTGCTTCCGAGCGCCTTGACCAGTTCACTAGCCGTTTCTCTGGTCCCTTCCCTCTCGGAGGCTACCGCCCGGGGAGACCACCGAACCGTCCACAAGCGCATGCATCAGGCCCTTCGTCTGGCCTTGGTCACGGGCGCTCCGTTCGCGGTAATTATGTATGTGCTGGCCGAGCCGCTCTGCCGGCTGCTCTACGGCAGTGCTGAGACCGCGCCCATGCTGCGGCTGATGGCGCCATTCGCCGTCCTGCTCTACGTCCAGGCTCCTCTGCAAGCCGCGCTGCAGGCTCTGGACCGGCCCGGCCGCGCCTTGATGAATACCCTGATCGGCGCGGTCGTGAAAATTGTGCTCATCTTTCTGCTCGCCTCCCGTCCGGAGTACGGGATCACCGGGGCCATTCTCGCCATCATTGTCAACAGCGTACTGGTCACGCTTCTTCACGGCGCAAGCGTCGTCTCGCTGCTGTCGCTCAAGCTGCGCCTGAGCGATCTCTTGCGCATCGCGGCAGCCATGGTCATCATGGCTGCCGGCATGACGTACATGTCTTCGCATTTCGCCCTTCCCGGACCTGAAGCTGTCCGGTTTCTGATCCCGGCCGTCGCCGGAGGCGCGCTTTATATCGGCATTGCCCTGTTATCGGGCCTGCTCTCCCCCCGCGATCTGGGCCGGCTGCCGCGGCCCAGACGCCGCTAGCTTAACGGGACCGGCTGTGATCGACATACAGATGTCCCTTATGGTCGATCGAACACAGAAAGACATCGCGGAAATCCTGCGCTCCCTTTTGCCGAATCTGCCGTCTTAGCCAGAACCGGGTTTTACCGATCAATTCCAGATTATCATCCTCTACTTTGCCGTCCATGATCAGCGGGATGGGCAGTCCCTCATACCGGATTCGCCCCTTCACCTCGTGGGTGAGGCGGGCCGGAGCCATGCCCGATTTGGAAGCCCCTTCCGCATTCTTGCCGCTGTTGCCTGCTTGATTGGACGAAGACAAGCTTCCGTTCTTCTCAATCACCGTAAGCTGCCCGGTTGTCTCCAGAATGGCGAACTCGACATCTGCAGGACTGGAAACGTTCTGGCCGCGCAGCTGCAGAAGCAGGTCGTCCAGGTTGTACCGCTGTCTCCGCATCTCCTTCTTCTGAATTTTGCCGTCGGCGATCAGAATGCTGGGACGGCCGTCCATGAACAGGCGCAGTCTTCGGCTCTTCAGGCTGATGAGGGCGAGCAGGACCTGGGTCAGTACGAGCGTTGCCATGGGAACAAGCCCTTCATACAAGGGACGACTGGGGTCCTCGATAACAAAGATGGCAATTTCCGCAATCAGAATGGAGATGGTCAGGTCGAACACCGACAGCTTGCCGATCTCGCGCTTCCCCATAATGCGCATGCTCAGGAGAATCAAGGAATACATCAGCAAGGTCAGTAACACAAGGGCTCCGAGGTGCCGAAACATAGTTGCTTCGCTCTCCTTTGTTCCGCCGGCTTCTCACAAGCCTCGCGCATTCAAATGTGGATGGGAATCTCCCTTTATTCTGGCCTGGCCCTGCCGCAGGCATTCCGAAGCTTCCGTATCAATTCCTGGCAATCTTTCGCTCTCCGCGCTCTGGGGTTGTACTAATGGGGCAAGCTGCCCCATAGAATGAAGATGAACGATGGTGAGTCGATAAAGGAGGAAAGCCTATGTATATGCTGCGCCGTCTTTTCTCATGGAAGATTGGAAATCCTGTTCTATCCGGTCTTTGCCGGTCCTTTACCTGGATGCTGCTTGGCGCTCTGGTTCTGTCCCTGTTGCTGTGGAGCAGCGGATTGAGTGAACAGGACCTCTCCGTCTATACGTATGTGGTCCATGCCGTGGCCGCTATGCTTGGGGGCTGGAGAGCAGGGAACCGAACCGATCGCAAAGGCTGGTATCAGGGGAGCCTGACCGGGCTAATTTATGGCGTGTTGATTCTGTTGATCGGATTCCTTGCGCTGGACAGCAAGCTGGTTCCGCTGGATGCCCTGCTGGTTGCCGCAGCCGGCGGAATCGGAGCGCTTGGCGGAATGTTCGGTGTGAATTTTCAGAAAGCCTAAGTTAATCTGCGAAAAATCGAAACCGACTCCTGGAAATTGTGGTACACTGTCCTCATCTGCTGTTTTGGCTATCAAGGAGGCTTTGATCCCTTTGCTGTACCATTCCATGAATACTGTAGTAATCTTCACCGTAGTCTGCGTCATCCTGCTGATCTGGCTGGCCACCCTTCGCAATCCGTTTCTGGCACTGGTTCAGATGGGCCGGGAAATGCTTCATTCCTACAAATTCCTGGTCCTGTTCGTCTGTATGTTCGGCGTGCTGGTTCTGAACAAATATGAATTGCAGTTTGAGACAAAGATGAACCTTTCGGCGGATTACACCGGATTGTTTTTCGGTTTTGAGGGACATTTCGTCCGTCATTTCCAGGACCTTTTTTATGCCTCCTGGCTGACACCCGTCATCGTCTTTTTCTATGTCTTTATGCTCCAATCCGTACTTGCAGCCTCAATCGGCGTCTACCTCAATAACAAGAACCGGTTGATGGTCTATGCGACCTGCTATGCGGTCATCATTATCTATACAATCGCCATTCCGTTCTTCCTGTTCTTCCCGGTCAATGAGGCCTGGTCTTACGCTCCGGCCGGGGTCCGCTTCCTGATGCTGGACGTATTCCCCAATTTCGAGCAGGAATACCGGGCGCTGTCTGGATTGAATAATTGCTTTCCCAGTCTGCACACGGCAATCTCAATGACGATGGCCCTGCTGGCCTGGCGTTCAGGCAACCGCCGCTGGATCGCCATTACTACCGTGACCGCTGCGGTGATTATCTTCGGGATCTTTTACCTGGGCATTCACTGGCTAATGGATATGCTGGGCGGTACTGTGCTGGCAGTTACTGCTTCCTCTCTGGCCATGAAGCTCGCCAAGGTGACGCTCCAGAGCAAGGACTTTCAAGTCCAGCGCAAGGCGCTGAAATCCCGCAGACCCTATTCTTATGAAGAATAGATTAGTCCGTCAGGATTCCAAGCAAATGCCGGTATATCTTCTTCATTCCGCCCTTAACAGGTCTTCCGTTGATTCGGACGGGAACTGCGCTTAAATCGACGACGACATCATAGTCATAAGAGGACAGCGGTCCGGAAGACAGCCTGTTGTCATACAGGATGAGATCGCATCCGTACTTTTTGACCAACAATTGAAAATAACGGCCAGGATCGGTTCCCGGCGGCAAATACTCCGCACTCGAGTATCCTTGTTGCGGGTAAGGGGTTACCCATTTTGCGAAATACCCGTCGTCACAGAACAACTCGCCTAGTTGCCCGATCCACTCGGTGTCCCGGGCTCCCACTATGGATAGAACCGGTATTTCGCAGCTGCCTTGGCATTCCCCTTCGTTCATCCATCGAGTCAATTGCTCCACGTACAATGGCTCATCCCAGATCTTCTTCTCCCTTGGAGCTGCTGATTTCACACTCATCCAATCCCGATTTACACATAGAAAGGGATTATATGCTTTCGGAACGCTCTCTTCTGCACGGTCGTGAAGCTCCTTCTTCACTTCTTCGACTCGATAATGCGGATTCTCACCGATCATGTGATACACCAGACCGCTTATATACGGAGCCGCGAAACTGTTATAGTTCTGCGTCTCTATCTTCTTCCCGCCTCGATCAATCAGCGTATGCTCTCCGCTTGTCCTCACTTCCTGTCCATCCATCGGATAAGGATCGAATTGATAGGTCGAGGCCGGGAGCTTAGCGCTTTTTACGCCGATCACATTAGTCAGACTGGCAGGCATAGTAAAAAGCTGATTATTATGGCCGGCGGCAATAACAATCAACCCTTTGGCGGTTACTTCATTAATACAGCGAGTAATAGGTTCAAAATCTCTGTAACAGGTGCTTCCGAGGCTCAGGTTCGCAATTCGGATGTCATGTTCCGCGCACCAGTATAAGGCCGCGATTAATTGATTGACCGAACCTGTCGGATCGCTTCCGGCCTGCAAGATTTTAATACTCGATAGCCTGGCAGACGGCGCATACAAATTTATTATCCCTGCACACACTGTACCGTGGCTCAGAACCGGAGGATCTCCCTTGGCCCTTTCGATAACGCGGCAGCCTTTCGCAGTCACCTCTTTGTTGAATGTAAGAGGTCCCATAGACAATAGCTCCGCGTTCACACCATCGTCGATGATACATAGATTCACCTGCTCCGGCATGATCAGACGCTCTTGGCTTCTAACTCTCTCACGAGTATGGAGGCAATCTGCCGGATGGTGCAAAAACGCCCCGAAACAATATCTTCTTCCGGAATGGCAATGCCAAAGCGTTGTTCAATTTCGAAATAGAGCATGAGCAAATGTCTGGCTCGGAACTGCGTTTTGGAGTCCAGAAAGTTCTGGTCGTACTTATCGGACCACTCACTCGTATTTATACGCAGCTTGTTGTTAATCAAATCCTCGACCGTCTGTGCGATGGTCTCAAGGCTCTTATCCTGTCTCTGGCTGGCAATCCCCATCCTGATCTTCCTCCTGTTAATTAAAATTGCACGGCCATCTCGGCCTCTGACAACTTATCGACGATCAGCCCGGCAAGACGTTCTTCGTCGCCTTCTTCCATCAGATTAATGACCGGAATAGGGGATTGCGCTGAGCACTCTTCAACCGTCTTCTTCAAATATTCCGGATTTATTGTAAGTGTGCTGATGCAATCCGGTTTGGAATTGGTCATCTCCACCCAGTCGATTTGCCGGTTGGAAAGATGAAGCGCATCGACTTCAAGTCCGAGCTTGTACTTGGTCGATTGCAGAAGCTCATTGATAAAATCAGCATTGTATTTCTCATGGAACAAACTCAACACGACGGCATCGGGCACCACCGCCTGAAATACTTCATAGGCCGTAATCCCGAAATCATTAATGATTTTGTTGTTATATCTCATGAACCCGCCAGGCACAGCAACCATAATGAGATCCGGCTGCTCCTTCGCTTCAATCTCTTTGATATAGCGGTTGAAGCACAGCACCTTGTCGGTCTCGCTCATCGCAGACTTCATAAAGGAAGGAAAGGAGTGGAATCCAAGGAATTCGCAATAGGAACGCGAACCTATCACGCTAATTTTGTATCCCAGCTTTTCAAAACTGGCTTTGAGAGCCAATTGAAGCTGAAACTTTCCGGTGTGTTCCGCCAAACCGATCACTGCCAGAATCGGGGTTCTAGAATCCATGATGTCTTTTCGCTCTTCCTGTCTCATCTGCGCGATATAATCGGCAACCGGTTCCTGTTCCGGTCCATGGACATAGCTTCTGAACATAACCTCGTTCTCATCGCACTTGATTCGGATTTCCTCCAGCTTCTCACCGAGCGGAAGCAAGGTCACAATCTTCTTCTTAGCCGCAATGGCTGCGAGAATCTTCGGATAGATCATCTCTTCGAAATGATACCGATTGTCAGCGTCGGCAAAAATGACGGCATCGACCTCCCCCAGTACCCCCTCGAAATCCTGTTCGACCTCCAGATTCAAGGGTTCCCCACCGTCCGCATAACCTGCATCCCGTTCACACAGGCCCCAGCCTGGCAATGAACAGAGTCGAATGGACGCATATCTGTCAACAAAGCTCTTCTGTCTCAGTAAAGGAGTGAATTGCAGATCATAGGGAAATACTAATACTCTGTCCTTATTCAAGTCTTCTCGCTCCTTTAAAATCCGGTTCTCATCTGAATCATATCTTTGGTAAATCCGCATTCTTTCAGCGTGCAGACATCCCTTAGCATTTCATCCACATTGAATCGAACATCCTGGCAGGCTTTTTGCTTTGTCTCTTTGCTCAATTTGGTGCCATCATCAGATAAGGAAGCACAAATACGGCAATTGCGGAAGGCAAAGCAATCCTTGCAGCTCTCTTCGGTTAACTTTCCGACATTCAGCAGTTCCTCCACTTTATCCAGGTAGAAACCGTCTTCAATCGTTCCAATTCTCATAATATCCGAGGTTTCGCTGACTCTCTCGCAAGGATAAAGGTTGCCGTCTGCACTCATGAACAAGCGGATCTGTCCCGGAACACAAGGTCCTGCATGATGGTCTTCCTGAGCCATCGGTGCGACATTACGATGCGAATTGCTGATGTAGTCAAAATGTTCCCGGTAGGCAGCGCGAATCAATTGCGAGTTATTGGCGGCCGACACTTTTCCCAGCATAAACAATAAAAATCTAAACTTGCTGTATTCCCACTGCCCTACAAAGTCTTCGCTGAATTGCAGTTGTTCATCTTCCCGGTATACATTGGAGATAAAGCTTCCGAGAACCGCCGATTCACTAAAAAACTCGTCTTGATCCGCTATAAACTCGTCCAGGCAATTAAACTGTGCAGCGGGATCAATTACCATGGAGAAGGAGAGATTTCTTTTGATTTCCGGGTACTTGTCCACAATCCGTTGGATATTTCGGTAGACTGTGTTAAAAGTACCGCAACCGTTGGACGCAAAGGTCCGGTTCTTATCGTGGATTTCCTGAGGGCCGTCCAGGCTCACCGTTATTCTCAGCTTATAGCCCAGCAATCGTTGAACATTGGTCTCGTTCAGCAAACTTCCGTTTGTTGTTAAGCTGAAAGTAACGCTTTTCCCTTCGGCTGCTTCGATTGCGTAATCCATGCATTTTGTAATCAAGTCAATCTCCAGCAGCGGCTCGCCGCCGTAGAAACCGATGTCGATTTCCTTGGAATCCTTGGAGTGGGCGATCAGAAAATCTATGCCGCTCAGTGCAGTAGCCAAATCCATTCTTTTGTTGCTGTGCGTCCGGTTAACATAAGAACCTGAATATACACAATAATTGCATCTAAAATTACAGTTTTGCGTAACCTGCAGAATAATCTTCCGCAAATTGTAACCTAGAATTTCCTCAAGCATTCCACTGTTGATATGAACAATTTTCTCGACACGGTTACTGGACAGAAACCCTTCCTTTTTGAGCCTTCCAACCTTGGGAAGCTCGTCCGCACGTGCAGGATCAGGATCATTTAAAGCTTTGTAGGTCTCTTCATCTATATTAATAATTTTATTTGTGTTCACATCAAAAAAATAAAAACGGTTCATATTCTCAAACGAATAGATGAGCGGTTTATCGGATTCCATCGCCACAGTTCTATCTCCTTTGCTTACATTTAGATAGCACCAGGGCCGTATGAACATAATTCTTCATCGACCCCAGTGTTGGTCTGATTATCTGACTTGAGCGGTTGCCGTAGGCGTATAGTTCTGAGCAATACTGTTGGAAGTTACCTTGGTATCGCTCCAGTGAATCCAATCCCATCCCGAACAACTGCAGGTCGGACAATAACAGGCGCAGGACATGCTGCAGTCTGCATAGGCCTCAATAGTTTGGGTATGCGAAAAGTTCTTTTTGTGAAGCTTTTTCATTCGTTTTTCCTCCCTTCTTCTTAATGAAATGCAAGGTATATAAATTCCTGGGATGATCCCGGGAAGATATATCAACTGATTAATTCCGCTGAATACTCCAGCTCGTGCTCATACAATTTTCGATAAGTGGCGTTCTCTCCCAGCAAACTGCGATGGGTACCTTGTCCCACCAATCTTCCTGCCTCAATAACCAGAATCTGGTCGGCGTCTATGATGCTGGAGAGCCTGTGTGCGATGACCACTACCGTATGATTGGAAGCGATCTGTTGGATTAAATCTTTAACCGACTGCTGGGTTTCGTTATCCAGAGCAGACGTGGCTTCATCGAACAAAATGATTTTGGATTTCTTCAGCATCGCTCTTGCGATTGCGACCCGCTGTCGCTGTCCGCCGGATAAATTCGCCCCATTCTCTTCAATGATCGTGTTGTAACCATCGGGCAGATTGGTGATGTAATTATGAATATTGATCTTCTGGCATATCGCGATCATTTCTTCTTCCGTAGCGTCGGCATTGGCTACCCGCATATTCTCCGAGAACGAAGAATTAAAGAGATAGGGAGATTGATGGACAATGGAGATATGCCTTCTCACTACAGCTTCGGAGTAGTCATTGAGATTAACGCCATCCACTTGAATCTCCCCTTCATCCACTCCGTAGAAATGTAGGAGCAGATTCATCAGAGTGGATTTGCCGCTGCCGCTGCTGCCTACGATTGCCGTTATCGAGTTGCTTGGAATGGAGAAATTCAAATGATGCAGAATTTTCCTTTGATCTTCGTAGCCGAAGGAAACATTCCGAAATGCGATGGCTCCCTTTTCAATAGGACTGTTGATCGGTCCGAATCGCTCTTTCTGCATTCCGAAGTCATCGAGCAGGTCAAAAATTCGCTCCAGCGAAGTCATTGCTCTCTGGAAAGTACTGCTGACTTGTGTCAAGTTCATCAGCGAAGATGTTAGCTGACCGGAATAGGATAGGAAGGCGATGAAGTATGGAATCTGAAGCTTGCCTTTTGCAATCAGATAGCCAGCCAACGCAATAATGGCAATTTGAGAAACAAAAGAAATGACTTGAGACAATGATCTGGCCATTGTGCTGATTACATTTATGGTGATGTTCTTGGTTCGAAGGTTCAGCCCCAACCTACGGAATTGATAGAGGGTATTGGGAATGATCCCCAGACTCTTGATTTCCTTGACCCCAGCAATGGATTGCTGAAGATTTCCAAAGTAGTGGTCATTGCACTTCGCCAGTTCCTGACTCTGCAGACGTACTTTTTTGCCTGAATACGTGAATATGAAGAGGGTGAGAGGAAAACTTGCGATTACTATTAGAGATAAAAGAGGGCTGATCCGAAACACGGCAAAGCTCATAATCAGTACTTTAAGAATATCAATCACAGTATTTATGAACTGATTGGTGAGGATATCGGCTACAATGGCCGTATCTCCCTGGAGACGGGAAATCAACTCCCCAACCTTCATGCGATCGAACAATTTCACGGGTAGCTCAATGATCTTCTGGAACATATCATTCTTCAGATCATAGATGATGTACTCGCTTAAGGAGGAGAATAAATAGGATTGAAGAAAACTGAGACTCGCCACACCGAGTTCCACCACAAAAAGATAGATCAACATATGGCCAAGCTGATTCAGATTCTTCGTGAAGAGAAACCCGATAGCTTTCCCGATCAACCACGGCTGAACAATCTGCAGAGCCAACGAGGCGCCAATGCACAGAAAGGTTGCCGTTACTTTAATCTTGTAGGCGGTTAGATAGGCCAGACATCGTTTAAGCAACCCGAGATCCTTTTTTACAAAAAGACCATTCATCGTAGAATACCTCGTCATCACGGAATATGGTTATCGTTTCAATATTTGTACTTTTTTTCACTACATGGGATAGTATAAAACTCGCCGAATTATTTGTAAACATTTTTTTCCTTTAATTCAAATTAAATTATATTAATTCCTATATTTAAAAGATTATCTTGGTTACTTTTGATCATATAAATATTTACTGATTTTTCCTAAAAACAATTCAAAACTTCAAGTTCTGTTCATTCCATGCCGTAAAACGCAAAAAAACCAGCCCAGAATAAATTCTGAGCTGGCTGGAACTTGTCCGTTATTAGAAGTTAGTTGCTCTCCGTAATCGAGTGGCTGATAGACCCCCGGTCAAAGGTAAGCTTCGTCACATCATTAACCTTCAAAATCACGATATCGTCGGTAATTTCTACGATCGTGCCGTGCAAGCCGCCGATGGTCACCACCTTATCGCCTTTGGACAGCGCCTTCAGCATAGCGTTGCGGTTCTTGGTCTTCTTCTGCTGCGGACGAATCAGCAAGAAATAGAAGACCACGAACATCAGAACAAACGGCAGGATCAATCCATAGATCGAACTGCTGCCCCCCGTAGGTGTACTCGCATATTGGAACATCATTTTCCCCCCTTTCTACAGATAAACCGACAACACGAAAATATCAAAAACCTTTCGGATTATCATTTAACCCGTATTGCGCAAAAAACTCATCGCGGAAATCCAGAAGCCGGTCTTCCATAATCGCCTGGCGCACCTGGCGCATCAAATTCAACAGGAAATGAAGGTTGTGATAGGTCGTAAGCCGCAGTCCGAACGTCTCGTCCGCCTTAATCAGATGGCGCAGGTAGGCGCGCGAATAGTTGCGGCATGTATAGCAGTCGCACTCCGGATCAAGCGGCCCGAAATCACGGGCATATTGAGCATTGCGGACAACCAGTCTTCCCTGGCTCGTCATTGTGGTACCGTTACGGGCAATCCGGGTCGGGAGCACGCAATCGAACATGTCTACCCCGCGGATAGCGCCTTCAAGAAGCGCATCCGGCGAACCTACGCCCATCAAATAACGCGGCTTGTTCCCGGGAAGAAGCGGCACGGTATAATCCAGAACTTCATACATCAATTCCTTCGATTCCCCTACGCTCAGTCCACCAATAGCATACCCCGGGAAATCCATGGAAGTCAAATCTGCTGCGCTCTGACGGCGAAGGTCTTCGTACATACCGCCTTGTACAATTGCGAACAGCCCCTGGTCTTCCTTCCGGCCGTGGGCATTCAGACAGCGCTCGGCCCAGCGGGACGTCCGCTCGGTTGATTTCTTCACGTACTCATACTCCGCCGGATACGGCGGACATTCATCGAACGCCATCATGATATCGGAACCCAGCGCGTTCTGAATCTCCATGGCCACTTCCGGAGAGAGGAACAGCTTGTCTCCGTTCAAATGGGAACGGAAATGAACGCCTTCTTCCGAAATCTTGCGCATTTCAGCGAGCGAGAATACCTGAAAGCCGCCGCTGTCCGTCAGAATCGGACGGTCCCAATTCATGAACTTGTGCAAGCCTCCGGCTTCGCGCACAATCTCATGCCCCGGGCGCAGGAAGAGGTGATAGGTATTGCTCAGAATGATGTGGGCATCCATCGCCTTCAGTTCCTCGGGACTCATGGTCTTGACGGTCGCCTGTGTGCCCACCGGCATGAAGCAAGGCGTCTCGATCACGCCGTGGGGGGTGTGAACCCGGCCCAGCCGGGCGCCGGACTGCTTGCAGGTCTTGATGTGTTCATAAGTAATTGCTGCCATATTTTCGTCAACCATCCTCTAGCTCTTAAGCTTAATAAATGAACATTGCATCGCCGAAACTGAAGAACCGGTACTTCATCTCAACCGCTTCCCGATAGGCGGACAGAACGGATTCGCGTCCCGCCAGCGCGCTGACCAGCATGACCAGCGTTGATTTCGGCAGATGGAAGTTAGTAATCAGCGCATCGACCAGTTTGAACTCATACCCCGGATAGATGAAGATGTCGGTCCAGCCGCTGCAAGCTTCCAGCGGATTCTTCCCAAAGCGGGTGCCCACCGTCTCCAGCGTCCGGCAGGAGGTAGTGCCTACAGCAACAATACGTCGGCCCTCGGCTCTCGCTTGGTTCAGCACCTCCGCCGTTTCCGGGGACAGGCTGTAATACTCGGCATGCATGACATGCTCTTCAACCGTCTCCGCCGACATCGGCCGGAATGTTCCCAGCCCTACATGAAGCGTGATATAAGCAAGGGTCACTCCCTTGGCATCAATCTGTTTCAGCAGCTCTTCCGTAAAATGAAGACCCGCCGTCGGCGCCGCCGCCGATCCTTCATGACGGGCATAGACCGTCTGATAACGTTCACGGTCGTCCAATTTCTCTTTGATATAAGGAGGCAGCGGCATCGTTCCCAACCGGTCCAGAATCTCCTGGAAAATCCCTGAGTACCGGAACCGGATGGTCCGCCCGCCCATTTCGCCTTCCTCCTCGACTACCGCGCTCAGTTCGTCGCCGAACACAATAACCGAGCCCGTCTTGAGCTTCTTGCCCGGTTTCACGAGCGCCTCCCAGCGGTCCTCGCCCAGATTCTGAAGCAGCAGCACTTCCGCCTTGGCGCCCGTGTCTTCCTTCACGCCGAACAAGCGGGCCGGAATGACCCGCGTATCGTTCAGCACCAGCGTATCGCCGGGCTGAAGCCGATCGACAATATCCGTAAAGACCCCGTGCTCCGTCTTGCCGGTCGACTTGTCCAGCATCAGCAGATGGGAGGCGCTGCGCTCCTTGAGCGGGGTCTGCGCAATCAGCGACTCCGGCAAATCAAAATCATACAAATCCACTTTCATCTGTATCTTCATTCCTTAACTATCGTGACATTGTGAAAATAATGCTGCAAAATATCCCGGTACGTCCGGCCTTCATCCGCCATACCCTTCACGCCCCATTGGGACATGCCCAGGCCATGGCCGTTACCCCAGCCGATAAAATAGAACCCCGGCGATTTCTCGACGACACGGGCCTCGCCCCCGCCGTTCAAGATGACCGTTCCGTTGCCACCGCCCGTCGTCAGCCCGGAAGCCGACAATACGCCTTGGGCTGGGGAGCTTCCGGCCGTAACCGTCTTGCCATCGGCGCCTAGTACAGTATAACTGGCCGCCGGCACAATATCAAACCGTGTACTCGGCAGTCCGCCGAGCGCCGAGCGGAACAAATCGGGGTACTTCACTTCGACCACGGTTCCGTTGGCCTTGAGCTGAACGACCCGACCGGAAGGCCCGCGTCCGGTCACCTGAAGGTTCGTAATGGAGGACGGCAGCGTGCTGCCCGTCTTCCCGCTAAGGCTCTTGAGAATTTCGGCTGACGTATACGGTCCCTTGATCCAGCTGTAGCTGCCGGATTCCAGCGTCTGGTTCAGCACCACCGCCGTCTCCCCGGCATTCATCTTGCCTACGGGGGATACTCCGCTCTGAACGACAGGGAGCGGCCGCACATTGACATCATTCACCGTTGCCGTAAGCTTGGCCAAGCCCCCCGCTGTCTTCGTGCCGGTCAGCTTCACATTGTCTTCCCGCACGTATCCGGACGCTCCGCTCGGGAGCAGTACATAGTACCACTTCTTGGCGGTGGCCGAAGCCGCAGCGTCACCCGAGCTGTCCACGCTCGCAAATACCGAACCGCTGCCGCTGCCCCATACCTCCGACGGGTCGGCAGTAACGCCGCCGGCATTGGAGGAGAAGACCGTCTCCACCACTTTGCCGCCGCTCATCAGCACTTCGCCGGCTGTGGCATCTACCGCCTTGATGATCGAGGCCGATTCCGCTCCGATTCCGTTATAGACCTGGCTCAGCGTCGTGTCTACCACATTGGCGATGTCGAACCGGTTGCCCTGTGCCAGAGCATAGCTCCGGGCTGCTACCGCCTGTGCCTTGAGCGCTTCTTCCGGCCAGCTTGCCGACACCTCTCCACCTACAACGGCATAGAGATACTGCTCCAGCGGAACTTCGTTAACGACCGCCAGCGATCCGTTCATACTGCTTAGCTCTATATCTCCGCGGTATGTCCGTTTGGAGCGCTCGGCCAGCTGGATACCGGCTTCGTTGCCGGCCGCGGCAAAGGCCGCTCCACTGCCCGAGATCTGGTAGTGTGGAAGCTGCACTTCGCTGCTCCAGTCACCTCCGCTGTCGGTTCTCACCAGAATTCCGCTGCCGGAATTGACGAGCGGCAGCTGGGCGAACGCTTGCTGAAGCAGCGTTTTGGCTGCCGCGAGGTCGGCTTCATTGGCCGCTTCGCCGACCCATACCTCATAACGGGCGGCACCGTCGCCGGGCACTGCTGCCGTCCAGGCATCCAGTCCCGACGCAGCCAGGGTCAGGCGGGCCGCATCGGCTTCCGCCAGAGTCGGATAGCTGCCGGCCGACAAATGCTTGCCGCCGCGGACGGCCGGCGTCTGTCCGCCCGGAAGCGAGATTCCGGATGCGGCAACACGGGACGCGCCATCCTTGGCGGCCGCTTCGCTGGCGTAAGGCCCGGTGTACAGCTGATAGACCGTCCCGCCGTTCTTGGCGCTGCGGAACAGCTGCGGCTTATCGCTTGTCCCCTGCAGGATCTTCGCCGCAGCCGCAGCTTCGGACCAACTCGCCGTCTCCAGGACTTTGACCCGGTAGGTATCCAGGCTGATTCGCACTTTCGCAGTGGCGGCCACCGGGAGAAGCGCCGCTCCGCCTCCCGCTTCGGCCAGATTCCAGCCCTGTGCGGACTGGAGCGTCACGAAGGGCGTCGTCGATTTATATTTGCTGCCAAGATCGGCATATAAGGCTACCCGAATGTCGGCGCCGGCCGCCAGACTTGTCCCGGCCGACGGGATTAAGATTCCCGCCGTTACCGCCAGACCGAGCAGCAGTGTTCCGGCGCGTCTTATGCCGCGTTTTCTGCGTCCTGCTTCCATCCTTTGTCCTCCTTATGGTCAATCCGTTATTAACGGCCGGAAGAGCCGTTCTGCTCCGGCATGGGAAGTCCCAAATGCTGATAGGCTGCCGGAGTGACGATCCTTCCTCTCGGCGTACGCTGAAGAAATCCGATCTGCAGCAGATAAGGCTCGTAGACGTCTTCAATGGTCTGGCTTTCTTCGCCGATGGTCGCAGCTATGGTATCCAATCCGACGGGACCGCCCCGGAAGCTCGTTATCATTGAATACAGCATCTTGTGGTCAATGCTGTCCAGGCCCCTAGGATCAACCTGAAGCATCTTAAGCGCTTCGCCCGCCACTTCCGGCGTAATAATGCCGTCGCCCCGTACCTGTGCGTAGTCCCGCACCCGCTTCAGGAGCCGGTTGGCGATACGGGGAGTCCCCCGCGAGCGCAGCGCCAGCTCGTCGGCAGCGTCTCCGACCATCTCGACGCCGAGAATATCGGCGCCCCGGGAAATAATGTAACTGAGCTCATCCACGGAATAGAATTCCAGGCGGCTGACCACGCCAAAGCGGTCGCGCAGAGGAGCGGACAGCAGTCCCGCCCGTGTCGTCGCGCCTACCAGCGTGAACGGCGGCAGGTCCAGCCGGACCGAACGGGCGCTCGGCCCTTTGCCGATCATAATATCGAGCGCAAAATCCTCCATCGCCGGGTACAGCACCTCTTCCACCGTTCGGTGAAGCCGGTGAATCTCGTCGATGAAGAGCACATCGCCCTCCTGCAGATTCGTCAGCAGCGCAGCGAGATCGCCGGGCCGCTCGATCGCCGGACCCGACGTGGTCCG
Organism: Paenibacillus glufosinatiresistens; assembly: GCF_031470375.1. Classification (NCBI taxonomy): domain Bacteria; kingdom Bacillati; phylum Bacillota; class Bacilli; order Caryophanales; family Paenibacillaceae; genus Paenibacillus; species Paenibacillus glufosinatiresistens. The sequence goes on along the minus strand of NZ_JAVFHT010000024.1, from coordinate 4,053 downwards.
GAGATTGACGCCAAGCTCGTTGGCGATGATGTTCGCCAGCGTTGTTTTGCCAAGACCCGGGGGGCCGTACAGCAGCACATGATCGAGCGCTTCCTTGCGCATCTTGGCCGCTTCAATGTAAATCTTCAGGTTCTCCTTGACCTGGTTCTGTCCGATATATTCAGCCAGATAGCGGGGACGCAGACTGAGTTCCACCGCCTGGTCTTCCATCATCAAATTCGCGGATATGATCCGGTCCTCCATCATTCATCGCTCCACTTCCTATGAAATCGCCGCCGGTCCGGCGAACTACTTCGCCACATACAGCAGCTTGAGCGCCTTCTTCATCAGAACATCGACCGAACCCGCGTCTTCCCCGCTCTTCTTCAGCGTCAACCATACGCGGTCCAGCTCGCTCTCCGTATAGCCCAGAGCCCGCAGGCCGTCCTTGGCTTCCTGCCATGGCTCGGCATTGCCGGCTTCCGGTTCCGCCGCGAACAATCCCGTCTGCATTGTAATACCGCTTAGACCGTCCAGCTTGTCCTTCAGGTCGAGAATCATCCGCTGGGCCGTCTTCTTGCCGATGCCGGGCAGCTTCGTCAGGAACGTCACATTCTCCTGATAGATCGCCGAGATCACATGATCCGGCGTTCCGCCGCCCAGGATGCCCAGTGCCACCCGCGGACCGATCCCCGACACCTCGATCAGCTTGCGGAACAGCCGCTGCTCTTCGCGCGTCGGGAAGCCGAACAGCAGAATCGCGTCCTCCCGCACATGATGGTGTGTATAGACGGTCACCGGGCCTTCCTTCTTGGCGAACGCAAAAGGATTAGGGCAGAAGACCCGGTAGCCGACGCCCTGCACCTCGATCACTACGTATTCGGATTCCAGATGTTCAACCGTTCCCCGCAAAAAATCAATCATCGTCCCAATACCTCATTTATCTTCGAATTCAGCGTGTAAGAGTGCGCGTGGCAGACCGCCACCGCCAAGGCGTCCGCTACGTCGTCAGGCTTCGGGATCTGGCTGAGCTTCAGGAACATGCGCACCATCTCCTGGACCTGTTTCTTCTCGGCCTTTCCGTATCCGACAATCGCCTGCTTCACCTGCATCGGCGTATACTCGGACAGCGGCAGTCCCCGCTGCACCGCAGCCAGCACCAGCACGCCCCGAGCCTGCGCCACCGGAAGAGCCGTCGTCACGTTGCGGCTGAAATACAGCTTCTCCATCGCCACCGCATCCGGCTTGTACCGGTCAATCAGTTGGATCATGCCGTCATAGACATGCGACAGGCGCTCCGCCTCCGGCGTATGCGCCTCTGTCTGAATGCAGCCGTACTGAACCGGCGTCAGCTTGCTGCCGTTCTTATCCACAAAACCGAAACCGACAATGGCCAGTCCCGGATCAATTCCCAAAATACGCATGGATGTACTCTCCTCTGTCGGCATACGTCCCACAAGCGAACATATGTATTCCTTTCACTCATTATAGCAAAAATCCACCCGAGCGGGTGGATAAACTTTCGAATTCTGCCCGCCGCTTCCGTTCCGGACACAGCAAAAAAGCCGTGCGATAGACACGGCTGTTCGCCTTCTGCGTCACTGCGCTTCAATCTCTCCGCAGACCGGGCTGCCCATACAGCGCCTGTTCCGACCCGTCCCGGGCGTAATCGCTGAAGGTCGACAATACGCTCCGGTATTCATCCGCATCCTGAATGCGAATCCCTTCTCTCAGTTGCCTCCACATTTCTTCCGGCAGCGAAGATTTGAGCGCCCCTTGATCGATTTCGTAAAACGTCCGCAGCGCCCTGTCCCGGCGCGGCGGCCCTTGGAACAGAGTCAGCCGCCCCAGCGCATCAATGCCGATATAAGCATTGTTCTTGCAGCCCGGCGACAGGTCATCGATCCGCTTTTCCAGCCATACATCTCCGTCTTCAGACAACCGGGGACTCCAGTCGGAATGCCGCTCCATCAGCAGCAGAACGAATTTCGAATCAAGCAGCCCGGGCTCTGTCCGGATTTCTTCACCGTTTGCGTACACCGTCCGGTAGTGCACACGCCGCTTCGCGGCGGCATCGTCTCCGATTACTTGTCTGATTTCTTCATAGACCTTGGCATCAGGGCCGCCGGACTCGTCCGCAGGAGGCAGAGCTTCCTGCAGGAAGACAGCGGCAGCGGGGCCATTCTCCATGAGAGAAGCTTCCGGCAGACGGCGCGTCTCCAGCAGACTCGTCATGCGTTCCGGGATCCAGGCTCCGGGCCCGGCAAAGAGAAGAATCGAAGCGCAGGCGCAGCAGGCTCCCACCCAGGGAGCACTTTTCCACCGTTTCCAACGGCGCCAGAGCTGTTTTTTCAGGCTAAAAGCGTGGAACATGAACATCCCTTCATTCTGCTTTTTCCTAAATTGTGCCCTGCCGCTGACAAAATATGCGTATCTTCTACCCTTTCAGCAACTGTTCCACCTCTTCCCGGACCGGCATGCCGCCTTGTGCTCCCAGTTGTTGAACAGACAGAGCAGCGGCAGCATTCGCGAACCTCAAAGCTTCCTTGATCGGCTGGCCTTCGCTTAACGCCGCCCCGAGCGCTCCCACGAAGGTATCTCCCGCTCCAGTCGTATCTATAGCTTCAACTTTATAGGATGGGATGCGGACAACCGCGTCCTTCTCCCAGTAGACTGCGCCCTGCTCGCCCAAGGTTACAATCATCTGCCCGGGGTTAGCCTTTAGCACGTCCTCCAAATTCTGCTCCGGGAACCAGACATGGAGTTCATGTTCATTCGGAATGACCCACGTGGCCTTCAGCAGCGTTTCCGGAGCCAGCCCTCCGGCGGGCGCCGGGTTTAGAATCGTCTTCACTCCGCAGGTGCGGCAGCAGTCCAGTACCGAATCAATGGCATCGGCAGGAATCTCATTTTGAATGAGCACTACATCCGATTCCTTCAGGCGCACGGCAGCCCGTTTCACCAAATCCGGATTTACCAGCGCGTTCGCTCCTTGGATCACCACAATACTGTTGTCGCCGTCCGCCTCGGATAACGTAATGTGCGCAGTCCCGCTCCCGCAAGCATCGGTATCCTCCAGCCATGAGACATCGACACCCTGCGAGAGGAGATTGCGGCGAATCATTTCGCCGTAGCCGTCCTTGCCTATGCATCCCACAAAAAAGGTCTCAGCGCCAAGCCTGGCTGCTGCCACCGCCTGATTCGCCCCTTTGCCTCCGGGCGACAAATACAACCGGCTGCCGATTACTGTCTCACCGGCTGCCGGACGCTTATGGACATGCACCGTCAAATCCATCGCCGCACTGCCTACAACCGTTACCTTACCCATTGCAGAACCTCCTCCTTGTACATCGGATTTGCCGGAATAACAAAAAAGTGCTCCGCTCCTTATAGGAGCTGGAACACTGGTTGAATGATTAAAATGGCGCGCCCTGAGAGATTCGAACTCCCGACCTTTTGATTCGTAGTCAAACGCTCTATCCAGCTGAGCTAAGGGCGCAAAATGGAGCGGACGACGGGAATCGAACCCGCGACCCTCGCCTTGGCAAGGCGATGCTCTACCGCTGAGCCACGTCCGCTTACTGCTATGGGGTTGTACTTAAATGGCGGAACCGACGGGATTCGAACCCGCGATCTCCTGCGTGACAGGCAGGCATGTTAGGCCTCTACACCACGGTTCCAAGAGGCAAAGGTGTTTCTAGTATCCCCGGAAAGGAATCGGAATACGCTGCAAAGCATACCTTCACTTTGGGGAAATAAATTGCGGGGGCAGGATTTGAACCTGCGGCCTTCGGGTTATGAGCCCGACGAGCTACCGAGCTGCTCCACCCCGCGTCGTTAGCAAATGACCCGTAGGGGATTCGAACCCCTGTTACCTCCGTGAAAGGGAGGTGTCTTAACCCCTTGACCAACGGGCCATATCATTTGAACAACAAAAAATATAATATCACATAATCCGATATAAAGCAAGTGTAAAATTGAAATCCGGCAGAATGATAGGATGAACAAAAAACCACCGCCGAAAGATCGGCAGTGGTTATCTGTGCTTGGCGGCGTCCTACTCTCCCAGGACCC
>NZ_JAVFHT010000023.1:0-53137 GCF_031470375.1 Paenibacillus glufosinatiresistens | reverse complement strand
ATAAAAATGCACCCCTTAGATTTTATCGGAATAACCAGGGGGTTTTTCCAATGTCTATTCTAAGGGGTGCACTTCATTGGGGGACAGGGGTGTTTGTTCTTCTTATTCTCAAGTATAAGGAAAAATAAAATATACTGATTGCAATAATTAATAGGGATAGGGCGGTCTGAAGGCCGGTGGTCAATGAAGTTAACCTCCTCATTCAATGTTTCTTTACCAATTCACAAGGGTTCAACATTAAATGCAGCTACCCAAGTTACACCGATATAAACCCCATTACCGTGATTGTTAGCTGAGACTCGTGCTCCAAGGAGAGCGAAATAGCCGGTTGTCACCCCGCCGATTGCAGCAACAGGTGGGAAAAAAATTTGATAGATATATACAGTAAATTACCATGTAAATATTTTCAAGTCAATTCTAATAATCTAATTCAGTTCTATTTTCAAAAGAAAGGAAATAGTAATATGCAGAAAAGTCATATAACCAAAGGAGCAATTCAAGAAATGAGCCCCCTTGCTGCATAAACTATTCCCTTAGCTTCGTTATAAAAAGGAAGAATATTAATTAAATATATGAATGAATAACATATAATTATATTGTGAATTTTTGCACAAATATAGTATATTTCTTCCTCCCAGTTTCGTATAAGATTTACACATGCACATTATGGGGGGTTAATCTATCATGGGAAAATTAAGAGTAAATAGTAGGAATGTTTTAGTTAGCGTTTTAGCGATAATCCTATGTTTCTCGTTTCAGTCATCAGCAAAAGCAGCAACAGTGGGACAAGATTTAATATCACCCGAAAGCGGATGGCAGCGAGTCGATGATCAAAATGTTAACATAGCTTATATTGGTAAATGGGGTTCTTACACTTTCCCTACTACTTGGAAAAACACTATGACATCCTCCTTCCTACCAGGAAGTAAAATGGTAATCACGTTTTTTGGAACAAAATTCAGAATACTCGATCCTATGAATGCCGACAGATCATCCAATATAAAGATATCTATTGATCGCGGTGTACCTGAGACTTTTAATGAGTATGCTCCAGCACCAAAAGCAATGGCGCTAGTTTATGAGAAAACAGGTTTATCTCCAGGAGTGCATACTGTTGAGGTAACGTTTAATGATAAAGCAGTGGCCTTTGATGCTTTTGATATTGACAGTTCGGGATATCTCATTAATTCAAATGTGGTTGCACCCAATGGCCTGTTAGCAGAAGCAGATAAAGAGAAGATTAATCTTAGTTGGAATGCAGTTTCGAACGCACAAAATTATAGCATCAAGAGAACGAATGAGCCTGGTGGACCTTATCAAACAATAGCATCAAATGTAACGGCAACTACTTATTCAGATGTCAATGTTACGCCTGGAATAACATATTATTATGTGGTGACAGGTTCCACTGATGTTGTTGAAAGTGTCAATTCTAACGAAGCATCGGCTACGCCTGAATTTCCTGACAATAATAGAGGGTTGCTAACGATATCCCTCACAAACGGAACTGAAAAAGAATTTGATCTCCCGATAGCTGAAGTAAATAAATTTATTAAATGGTATGAGCAAAAGGATGCGGGTGTAGGTTCTAATAAATATGGATTTAGTAAAAGTTGGAACAAGGGACCTTTTGCTAAACGAACGGAATATGTAGTCTTTGACAAAATCTTAACTTTTAGCGTTGATGAGTATACTTCTTAATAACGATAACGGCAGCAACTTTATTTGAATCAACTTAGCAAGGGAAGGTCCAAGAAAAAGGGCTCCTCCCTTGCTTTTTTTGAAACATTTAGAAAAGGGTGATGCTATCCTCAAGTAGCCTTGTGCTCATGCAGCGTACCCAGCAGGTAATTATACTTGTCCGCGTGTTTGAGTTCGTCGATCATAATGCCGAAGACGGTGTCTTTGTAGACGCCCGGCGGCAGCCCGAACCATATTTTGCGGTAGCGCTCGACTGCGGAGAGTTCGCCGAAGAGAGCGGTCTGCAGGCCCTGGCGGAAGGTGGCGGGGGGGGATTCAGCTTCTTCGGGATTTCCGGGTCCGACCTGCTGTCCGGTCAGTTCCTGAAGGATCTGACGGAACATTCGGTTGTGGCTTCGCTCATCATTGCGGATGGAGACGATAATGTCGGCCTGCTCCTTGTTCGGCGCCAGCCGGATAAGCTGGTCATAGAACCATTCGTCCGCTTTCTCGCCCTGTACCGACTGCTTCATAAGCTCCAGCGCCTGGGCATAGCTGGTCGCCCAGACGGGCTGAAAGGCTGTGCGCTGCCACCCTTGTCTGTGATAATAATGTCCGTACATACGATTTATCCGACCTCCTGTAATTCTTCTCTTCTTCAAAATTCTATGTCAGGTGGCCGGTTTACTTTCCTGAAGCTTCACCATCTGCGGCTTGGACAATATTGGATGGAAGGCGCCGGGTTGATGTTTTTGCCTCCAAGGGGTAGTATGTGATAGAATGTATAACCCTCCAAGCCCACCGATTTACCTGCTGTTGGGCGGAGGCTTGAACCGGGAGAATGAAGATGAACTCAATCTATGTGGACCATGCCGCCTCGACTCCGATTCATCCGGAGGTTGCCGCGGCCATGATGACGATAATGACGGAACAGTTCGGCAACGCCTCCAGCGTTCATGCCTTTGGCCGTTCCGCCAAAGGAACCGTAAGCCAGGCGCGCGATACGATCGCCGCCTTTTTGGGCTGTTCGCCGGCGGAGTGGGTGTTCACCGCAGGCGGCACGGAGAGCGACAATCTGGCGCTCTTCGGCGCTGCGTCCGCCCGGGCTCCGCAGGGCGGTCATCTCATTACGACGGCGGTGGAGCATCACGCTGTTCTGCATGCCGCGGACGAATTGGAGCGGCTCGGCTATGCGGTAACCCGGCTGCCGGTGGACCGGACGGGCCGGGTATCGGCGGCCGATGTCGAAGCTGCGCTTCGGGAGGACACTTTTCTCATCAGTGTGATGTATGCGAACAACGAGGTCGGAACTGTACAGCCGATCGAAGAAATCGGGAAGCTGGCGCGGGAGCGCGGTATTCTTCTCCATGTCGATGCCGTTCAGGCGCTTGGAATGCTGCCGGTGGACCTCCGCGAGCTGCCCGTCGATTATATGAGCTTCGCCGGGCACAAGATTAACGGGCCGCAGGGAATCGGCGGCCTCTATGTGCGTTCCGGCGCTCCGCTGCACCCCCGGCTGCACGGCGGGCTGCAGGAGCGTTCCCGGCGCGCCGGGACGGAGAATCTGGCCGGCATGGCCGGGTTCGCCAAAGCGGTGGAGCTGGCGGTCTCCGGACTGGAGGAGAGACGGGCCCGGGCGCTGGCGCTGCGGACGGAGCTGCTCTCGCAGCTCGACCGTCGGATCGGACCGGATGCGTATGCCGTCAACGGCAGCCCGGAGCATTTTGCCCCCCATATTCTGAATGTGAGCTTCCCCGGCGTCCGCTCGGATATCCTGCTGATGAATCTCGATATGGAAGGGGTCGCCGCTTCCAGCGGCTCGGCTTGCAACTCGGGCTCGCTGGAAGTATCGCATGTGCTGAAGGCCATGAATCTGCCGGAGCCTCTTTTGACGTCCGCGGTTCGGTTTAGCACAGGATTGGGTAATACTACTGAAGAAATGGAAGTCGTCGCCCGAAAAATTGAAACCATTTTGCATCGGCTGCGTAAGTAAGCGTAGGCGCTTGGCGGCTGGTCATGGGCTCACGGTTTCGGACCGCTCATCTCCATTCAATGCGGTGAAGTCCGGCGCAAGGTAAGGCTTGTCCGCTTCCCGCAAGGATCGATTAGGGAGGAGACCCAGGACATGAAGATGCAGGATATGATCGGACTCTCCGTGTTCGGTGTGGAAGAGGGCAAGGTCATCGGCAAAATTGTTGACTGTATACTGGATTCAAACTGGACGATTGCGGGTATAGAACTGGAAAGCAAGTCTTTTTTCGGCGGTCATGTGAAAGTTGTGGCATGGAAGGACATCGTCGCCTATGGCGAGGATGCCGTTATGATAACCAGCGAAGAAGCGATTCAGAAGACGGATTCCGACCGTATTCCATACACCTTTCTGGAAGGGAAGAATAAGCTCAAGGATCTCCAGGTCGTAACGGCAACCGGAACGATTCTCGGCAAGGTATCCGATGTTTATTTTGACCAAAAGATGGGAAACACAATAGTAGCCCTTGAAATCAGTGACGGGCTTGTGACCGATCTGATGGAAGGCCGCAAATGGTTGCCGTGTTCCGAGGAAATATCCATTGGGGAGGACGCGCTGCTTGTCCCCGCAATGAGCGAAGAACGCCTGGAGAAAGCCATTAATATTGTCAACGGATAGGTGGAATGAAGAGAATGAAATGTCCAAACTGCGGGTCCAAGGATATAGGCAAGATCGGTTCCCATCAATTCTATTGCTGGGGCTGCTTCATCGAACTGACGGTGAACGGCGAGAAAATGTCGGTGTATCAGGTGGAAGAGGACGGCACGCTCAGCTCGCTCGACGATCTGTTTTGCGGCGAGGAAGCCGTGCCCGAATTTCCGCAGATTCAGGCTACTTCGTAAGGCGGGAACGTCTGCCCGGCGAAGAAGTTACATAGCATGAACGAAACCCGCTCTTTCGGGAGGCTCACGCCTACCGGGAGAGCGGGTTTTTGTGCGAAATCACGCGTGTGACCCTGAAGGCTTCGCACTCGGGAAGGCTTGCATCTTTGGTATGCGGGCTAAGGAATTGGTATGTCCTCCTCAAGAGAGCGGCCTCTATACTGGAAGCATCCGGCGATGCATTCGCCGGAATTCGTTGATGTTCATAGGGGGAGGAATGACTTTTGTATCGCACTACCATTTCCAAGCTTCTGGTCGGGCTCCTGCTGCTGACCAGCCTGCCGATCGGGAACACTTCGGCCGGAGCAGCAGCAGGCAAGGCCGGCGGCTCCGTGCAGGCGGCTCCGGCCGTTGCCGTTGCCGCCGCCGGTGATGCAGCCGGAGCCGCAACCGCGCAGGCGAAATTCACGGACATGAAGGGCCATTGGGCAGCCGGGGCGGCGGAGAAGCTGGCTGCGGCCGGCATTCTGCAGGGAGACGCCCAAGGCCGCTATGAGCCTAAGCGTGCGGTCACCCGCGCCGAACTGACGGCCGTTATGACCCGGATCTTCCGGTATACGGCGGAAGGACAACCTGCCTTTACGGATGTAAGCGCTTCTTCCTGGTATGAGAAACCGGTTCGGCAGGCGTATGCAGCCGGACTTGCAGCCGGTTATCCGGACGGCAGCTTCCGGCCGGATGCCGCCGTCCAGCGGCAGGAAGCGGCGGCGCTCCTGTACCGGGCTTTTCGGATGGAGCCGGGTTCGAAGTCGCTTGTGAACGCCGGAACTGACGGGGCCGAAGTCTCGGCATACGCCCGCGAAGCCGTGAATGCGCTGCTGGCCGCAGGTTATCTCAGCGGTGATGCTTCTGGGAGAATAGCGCCGAAGGCGGAGCTTACCCGGGGCGAGCTTGCCGCGCTGCTGGACCGGATGATCGGATGGATCAGTCCGGTCGAAGGAAGCTACAAGGTGGGCAGCCTCCAGGGAAGTCTGATTATCAACCGGCCGAATGTCTCCGTGCAGGGCGCTGCGGTGACCGGAAATTTGTATGTAGCTCCGGGAGCCGCCGAGGGTGACGTGAATGTGACCGGCCTTCAGGTGGCGGGCGTGAGCCGGATCTCCGGCGGAGGAGAGCATTCTGTAGTATTCCGGAAATCCGCGCTGGAGCGGGTGATTGTGGATAAATCCGCCGCGCCGGTCCGGGTGGTGCTGGAAGAAGGCAGCTCCGCCGCCCGGCTGGAGCTGGTCCAGCCTGCCGGCATCGTGATTTCGCCGGATGTGCGGGTAGGCACGCTTATCGTGGATGCAGCAGCCTCCGGTTCTCGAATTGAGAACCGCGGAACCGTGGACCGGCTGGAAGTGAAGGCGGAAGGCATCCAGTTTAACGGAAAGACGCTCCCATCGGGAACGGTGCTTCAGGGACTGACCGGAGATAGGGTCTCTTCGCCGCCAGCGGCAGCAACGGCGGGCACAAGCGGTACAGGCTCCTCGCCGACCGCGACTGCATCGCCAACCGCGACTGCATCGCCAACCGCGACCGCATCGCCTACGGCAACCGCATCGCCAACCGCGACTGCATCGCCAACCGCGACTCCTTCCACGGACGACTCGCAGTGGGAGCTGGTGTGGAACGATGAATTCAACGGCGAGCAGATCGACGAATCCAAATGGAATGTCCAGAATACCGGCGTCGTCTACAATGACGAGCTCGAGTATTACCATCCGGACAATGCCAAGCTGAAGAAGGAGAGCGGCCATGGAGTCCTGGAGCTGGAGGCGCGGAAAGAGGCGTACGGCGGCAAGAATTATACGTCCGGCAAGCTGACCTCCAAGATGAAGGGAGACTGGACCTACGGAAAGTTCACGGTCCGGGCCAAGCTGCCGATTCAGCAGGGCATGTGGCCGGCCATCTGGATGATGCCGACCGATGAAGAGAATCAATACGGCCCTTGGCCGGGCAGCGGCGAGATGGACATCATGGAGCTGACCGGACCGGTTGCCGGAGACGAGGCGAATGCCGCCCTGTATCCGCGGACGGTTCACGGTTCGCTGCACTATGACATTCCGCATGTCTCGCAGTCGAAGACTTATGTTCTGCCGGCGGGAAAGACGTTCGCCGACGACTATCATGATTTTACGATGGAGTGGCTGCCGGGCTTGATCCGCTACTATGTAGACGGAGAGAAGTACTTTGAGACGAGCGACTGGGGAACCAAAAGAGAAGGTCAGCCGGATTATTATACGTACCCGGCTCCGTTCGACCGGCCTTTCTATATGATCCTCAACCTGGCTGTAGGCGGTTCCTGGCCGGGGAACCCGGCCGATAACTTCCAGTCGGACCGCATGTATGTGGACTACGTCCGCGTCTATCAATATAAAGGACTGGATCAGTGGCCGGCAGTCGGGGAACGCCCCGTCCATTCGGGCGATGCTCATCCGCAGCGTCCGGCTCTAGCGGACGGCAACCAGATCTATAACGGGAATTTCACGGGAGAAGCTGCGGCGAGCGGCGTGCCGGCTGAGTGGCAGTTCATCGAGAACGCCGGAGGATCGGGGCATGTCCAGGTTGTAACCGATGCTGAGAAGGGAACCGCGGCTAAAGTTACGGTCGATCAGGCCGGCACGCAGAATTATTCGATTCAGCTCACCCAGATGCCGATGATGCTGGAGAAGGGCAAAGCCTACAAAGTAACGTTCGATGCCAAAGCGGACTCGGCCCGGCGGGTGATGAGCAAGCTGACCGAATTCGGGGGAGGCTGGACGGCCTATTCCCAGGAACGCTTCTTCGATCTGACCGACCAATGGGCCTCCTACACGTATACCTTTAACATGAATCAGCCGACGGATAACAATGCCCGGTTCGAATTCAACCTCGGATTGAGCGATGTCGATGCCTACTTCACGAATGTCAAGGTCGTTGAGACCGAGCCGCTGCCTGTGGAGCGGACGCCTCTTGCCGACGGCAATCTGATCTACAACGGCGGGTTCGAACTGGGCAGCGGCCGAATGGGCTACTGGACGTTCGGGACCGACTCCGCTTCCGGCATCAAGGCTGCGGCCGGCGTAACGAACCGCCTGGAACTGCCGCTGATGAAGAGAGAGTTCCGCGCCGACATCAAGACTCCGGGTTCATCGGCTGATGCGGCAGTGCTCTCGCAGGCAGGGCTGCCTCTGGCCGCAGGTTCTTACCAGCTCTCGTTCGATGCCCGTTCGGACAGCCGGGGACCGCTCGGCATCCGTCTGACAACGAAAGACGGCGAAGCCCTTTACCCGGACGGTTCGCAGATGGAGCTCTCGACCGGATGGACTTCCTACAGCACGGAAATTCAGGTACCCGGTTCCGGGAACAGCGCAGGTACACTCAGCTTTCTGATGGGTCTGTCCGCAGGAAGCGTGGAACTCGACAATGTTCGTCTGGTCCGCAAGCCATCGCCTCCGGTTCTCGACCAATATCTGCATATGCAGGCCGATCAGTACTGGAATGCCTCGGGCGTTGATCTGGCGCCGGGCCAGGAAGGCAGCAAGGATATGACTGGAATGGACCTAGGCGATTATGCGGATTTCAAAGTCCAGATTAACCGGCAGGGGACTTTCGTTCCGACGATCCGCGCCGGAAGCGACCAAGCTTCGTCGCGGCTGGAGCTGACCGTGCTGGACAGTTCCAAGAAGGCCGTTGCGACCGCCGATGTCTATGCAGCGGAGATCGGGAATACCGGAACGGCTTACCGCTCGCTGTCCGGCGCACCGCTGAGTCTGGATGCCGGGACGTATTATTTCCGGCTTAGCGGCAGCGGATACCGGCTGGCCTGGCTGGATCTTTCCCGGGAGGCTGTAGTGAACGGGAGACTGGATCAGGAGACGGAAGGCTGGACGCTGTTCAAGAAGGATGGGGAAAGCGATCCGAACAGCTTCATGGCCGCAGATAACGGCCAACTGGCCGTAACGGTAGGCGGAAGCGGCGAGGAAGACTGGCATGTTCAGGTGAAGCAGGCGCCCTTCGCACTGGAACAGGGAAGAACCTACAAGCTCAGCTTCGATGCAGGAGCTTCGCTTGCCCGCGATATTCGGGTGCTGATTCAACATGACGGAACGATAGACAAGAATTGGACGACTTATCTGAACGAAATCGTGCCGCTGACCGAAGCGAACGGCCATTTTGAATACTTCTTTACCGCTCGGGCCAGTGACGTCTCCGCCGTGCTGCAATTCAGTCTCGGCAAAGTTACGGAGGCGCTGGGCCAGCATATCGTGAAGCTGGATAATGTCTCGCTGATCCGGGTCAATCCCGTTCTGGCCGGGCAGCCCTATTCCGAGAACCTGATGCCTAACGGCGACTTCTCGGCCCCTTCGCTTGCGGGATGGACCTTCTATTCCTCCGACAGCGGAGCCCTGTCCATCTCGAATCAAGATGAAGCGCTGAAGATTCAGGTCGGAACCGTGGGAAGCAACAGCTGGGACCGGCAGGTGTACTATGAAGGCATTACGTACAACGACGGCAGCCATTACACTCTTACTTTCAAGGCTAAGGCCAGCAAGCCGCGCAAAATGAATGTCAGTCTCGGCTGGCTGGATGCCGCGGATAATTATGCCTGGCACGGCTACGGAAGCCAGATCGTTGATCTCGGAACGGAGTATAAGGAATATACCGTTGAATTCGACGTAACCGGAGGCGGCACGCCGATCGGACGGGTTTCTTTTGAGCTCGGGAACATCGAGGACAGCGCAGGCAATCTGGATGTTGTAATCGATGACCTACACCTGGTGTCGAGTTGATATTTTGTTATCCCGGCTCGGGATTTGGTATTTAGACCGGGAAGCGCCGATTTTATAATGAAGATGCGGGGGACGGACAGCCGCCTCCGCATTCTTTTACACAACCTTAACTAAATGGGGGAGATTGTAGGAATGAAAAAGACAGGAGCGTCACTGGGCATTCTGCTCATGGCACTGACCGTAGCCATCAGCGGATGCGGAGGCAACAATGCCGGGAACAACAAGGAGCAAAGTTCGGATAACAACGCTAAATCATCAAGTGCTTCGAGCGCACCGAGCGCTTCGAAGGCCCCTGCCGAGGCAGAGGCCAGCAAGGACCCGGTTACGCTGACCGCCTGGATCATGCCGAACAGCCCGAAGCCGGACGCCGACTTCCTGAAGACGATTGATCCGTATCTGAAAGAACATCCGAACGTGAGCGTGAAGGTTACCGTGCTGGACTGGGGTTCTGCCTGGACCAAGATTACGACAGCCGCTACGAGCGGAGCCGGTCCTGACCTTCTCCAGCTCGGCACGACCTGGGTGCCGGCGATTGCCAGCATGGGCGGCATCGACAAGCTGAACGACAAGGTGGCCGACGTAGGAGGTGCTGAATCCTACCTGCCTGCAATTTGGGATACAACCTCCGTATCGGGACAGGAAGACATCTACGCAGTTCCGTGGTTCGTCGATGCCCGGGCGATCTATTACCGGACCGACGCATTCAAACAAGCCGGCGTGGACACCGCCACAGCCTTCAAAGACTGGGACTCGTTCAAAGCAGCTCTGGAAAAGGTGAACGGCGTAACGGTCGACGGCAAGAAGATGGCGGCTCTGGGGCTCCCGGGCAAGAATGACTGGAACGTTGTCCATAACATTTTCCCTTGGGTCTGGGCAGCGGGCGGCAGCGTTCTGGCGGACGACAACAAGACTGTAACGTTCAACGACGAGAAGGGACTTCAGGGCGTAATGTACTATACCGGTCTTGCGCATGAGGGTCTGGTCGAGAAAGCGTCGCTGGAGAAAAACTCGTCCCAAATCGAAAGCGATTTCGGCGACGGCAAATCGGCGGTCATTATCTCCGGCGCATGGCTTGCCAAGAACTTTGCGACTCCGAAGGCGAACGGCGGGATGTCGGACAAGGCCGCAGCCAAGAACTTCGCCGTTGCTCCGCTTCCGGCAGGACCCGGCGGCCAGTATACCTTCGTAGGCGGCAGCGACCTGACGGTCTTCAGCGGTTCGAAGCATAAAGAAGCCACCTGGGATCTGATCAAATACCTGTCTACGGATGAAGCCCAGCAGGCGTATGCCGATGTATCCGGCCAATTGCCGTCCAAGCTGTCGGTTCTGAACGATCCGAACCAGGATGTGAGCATGAAGGCATTCGCCGAAGCGACCAAATACGGACGCGGCTACCCGGCTATTCCGCAGTGGGGCCCGACGGAGACTGCGCTGCAGAAGCATTTTGCCAACATCTGGGATATTGTTGCCGGCGTGAAGGGCACCTACAACGAAGAGAGCGTGAAGAAGGAACTGGATGCGGCCGCATCCGAAGTTAAGTCGATCGTCAACCAATAAAGAATAACGAAAGGCCGCTGCGGCTGAAAGGGCGCGGCGGCCCTTCATTGACAAAGCGAGGGATATGAGATGGGACTCCATACGGAAGCCGACACCCGGGGCCAAGCCCCCGCCCGCAAGAAACGCTCGTTATGGCGCAAAAAGGTCAAAGAACATAAATTTGCTTATCTGCTGATGCTGCCGACACTCCTGTTCATGATGATGGTCCATCTGTTGCCCATGCTTGAGGGCATCTGGATGTCGTTCCTGAAATTGAATCAGTTCACACTGGTTAAATACCTGAAGGCGCCGTTTGTGGGGCTGGACAATTATGTCGGCTTATTGTTCAACTCCGACAACCCGGTCCGCCAGGGCCTGGACTATGCGATTCGGAACACCATCATCTATTCGGTTATTGTAACGGCCGGAGTCATGGTCATGGGCCTT
Organism: Paenibacillus glufosinatiresistens; assembly: GCF_031470375.1. Lineage (NCBI taxonomy): Bacteria > Bacillati > Bacillota > Bacilli > Caryophanales > Paenibacillaceae > Paenibacillus > Paenibacillus glufosinatiresistens. Next base: position 41,810 of record NZ_JAVFHT010000023.1, on the reverse strand, counting down.
ATGATGGCCATCCTGATGAACCGGGATTTCCCGGGGCGGGGCATCGCCCGTACCGCCATGCTGCTTCCCTGGGTCGTACCTTCCTATGTGGTCGGCGTATTGTGGGGATTCATGTGGCAGCAGAACGGCATCATTAACCATATTCTGGTTGACGTGCTGCACCTGATGGACGAGAAGCCCTTCTGGCTGATGGGCCATAATACCATCTGGGCGATTATCATCCCTACCATCTGGAGAGGTTGGCCGTTCCTGATGGTTATTTTTCTGGCGGGACTCCAGACGATCCCAGGGGATATTTACGAAGCGGCAACCATTGACGGAGCGCATAAGATCCGGCAGTTCTGGCATATCACTCTGCCGATGCTGAAGCCGATTATCGCGGTACAGCTGCTCTTCCAGATTATCAACAATGTCTATTCCTACAACATCGTCTCCACCATGTTCGGCAACGGGGCCGGTTATCCCGGCGAGTGGGGCGATCTGCTCATGACCGCACTGACGCGTCAATCCTTCGGATACTGGGCGTTCGGCTCGGGTTCCGCTGCATCCCTGATGCTGATGATCGCCATGCTGGGCGTAGTCGGAGTCTGGTACCGCTCATTCAGAACGGAGTTGAACGCACAATGAGTACATTAAGCAAGCATCGCGCCCGCCGCTCTGCCGGTTCTTTCCTGCTGACGACGATGACCTGGCTGATCGTCATTATTACCGTGTTCCCCATCCTCTGGATGGTGTTCACCTCGCTGCACGCCAACGACGAGATTATGAACGGCATCACGACCATCTCTCTGCCGAAGCCGCAGTGGGTCAATTACGTCAATATGTGGGATACGGTCAACTTTGCCGTCTACTTCCGCAACAGTCTGATTATTTGCAGCGTGACGACGCTTCTCGCCGGCGCCTTTGCGGTGATGGCGGGCTATGCGCTCGCCCGGTTTGAATTCCCGGGTTCCAAGCTGTTCAGCATGAGCATTATCTCCACCCAGCTCATCCCGGGCATCATGTTCCTGTTCCCGATTTATCTGATGTTCCTGTGGATCAAAAATACGTTCGGTCTCCCGATGATCGACACGTACTGGGGCATGATTCTGGTCTATACGGCTTTCTATACGCCGATCAGTATCTGGATTATGCGCGGTTTCTTCGTCTCCATCCCCCGGGATCTGGAGGAGTCGGCGGTGATTGACGGCTGCACCAAATTCCAGGCTTTCTACAAAATCATCCTGCCGCTCTCCCTGCCGGGCATTATCGCGACCGGTATCTTCATCTTCCTGACGGCCTGGGATGAACTGCTCTTCGCCTGGGTGCTGACGACCAGCTCCGATGTCCAGACCATCCCGGTCGGCATCCGGCTCTTTGTCGGACAATACAATACCCGCTATGATCTGCTGATGGCCGCATCGACGGTGGTTACGCTTCCGGTTATGGTGACGTTCTTCATGACCCAGAAATACTTTATCAGCGGCATGACCGCCGGGGCCGTCAAGGGCTGATCCGGCTGTGCCAGGAAGGAAGATTCATATGCTGAATTACTTGGCTGCAAGAGAATTGAAGAAGTCGCCTGAAGACGTGCTGAGAGAGGCATTCTCCGGGCTGATCGCTCCGGATGCCCCGGTCAGCGCGGTATTTGCGGATTCTTCGCACGAGGCTGCGATCGGGGTAGCCGGCTTGCCTTACCGGCTGCCGGCGATCCGGGAACTGCTGTCGCTTCCGGGCATGGCTGCCCTTCTTCCCCCGGCGGGAAGCGGCGCTTCGGCGCTGCTGACCCTGGGCAGAGGAAGCGAAGGGCTGTCGCTGCATGTGCGCGGAGCCGACCTTGAGATCCGGGAGGCGGCGGTTCCGGCTGCGGCCGTCCGGGAGGCGCTGCGCCTGCTGGATGAAGCCGCCGGCTGGGCGGGTTCGCTGAACAAGGACGGCGAGCATATTCTGGATCTGCGGAGTCCGCTGCCCGGCCCGCACTTCGGGGTCAATCTGCTGCTCGGCAACCGGATCGGCTTCGACCATGCGCTTCAGACTACGCCCAAGAGCGTCGTAGACCGGCTGGGCGGGGGAAGCTTCCGGTCGCACGCGGCGACCCAGGTGTTGGCTACCCGCTGGGATATGCGGCAGGAAGAGAACGGATTTCCGGCCAACCGCCAGTTCTATCTGCTGGAGGACGGCGAACAGATCTTCTACTCGGCGGAACCGGGGGATGCCCGGATCGAATCGGCGGTGTGCACCCATTCCCAGAACATGACGGTCATCCGCTACCGGACCCGCTGCGGGCTGGAGATTACACGAACGCTCTTTATTCTTCCGCAGCGGGCAGGCGAGCCGCTGGCGACCGAAGTGCAGCGGATTGATATTGCCAACCACGGGGAGACGTCCCGGCGGTTGAGACTCGTCTACACCGGCATGTTCGGTTCGGCCGCTCCGAATGCGCTGTTCGAGGATGTGCTGTACAGCAATGTCATTATGCAGGGCGGCGTGCTTCGGAACGAAGACGGAGCGGTGGCTGCCGTCAGTCCCGATTATTATCCGCAAGCGGGACGGACGGACCTGCGGTTCCATTCCATGGTCGTCCATGGTCCGAACGGCCCCGAGCTGCCGCGCGAATACAGCGTCAGCTACAACGAATTTGTCGGGACCGGCTCGCTGCACCGCCCTTCGGGTGCGCTTAGGCTGAGCAGCGTGCTGAACCGCAAGGGACCGGGCTTCTTCGCCGTCGCCGCTCCGCTTGAGATCGCGGCCGGAGCAACCGTAGCCGTTGACCAGCTCACCGGACTGGTCTCGGAGAAGGCCGGCGGCGTCTGGAGCGACGACGCGCTTAAAGATGAAGTCGCCGCTCTGCTTGCGCGGTTCGCTTCGCCGGAGACCGCCGAAGCGGCATTGGAAGAAGCGCGCGGCTTTGTCCGCGAGTACGGGCAATTTTTGCAGCTTGCTTCCGGGTCGGAGCCGCTGGACGCCTATGTGAACCGCAATCTGCCGTTCCAGGTGCTGTATCAGACCTTTGTCTCGCGTTCTTTCTGCCAGACCCAGAAAGGATACCGGGAAATCGGGTTCCGGGAAATTCAGGATTTGTATGCGTCGATGTATTATTTTGTCGGCATGGGGCGCCGCGATCTGGTCCGCAGTCTGCTGAAAGAGTGGACCGGCATGGTATTCGAGTTCGGCTATGCCTACCACAACTTCTTCTGGGTCGGCAAAGAGCCCGGAAAGTGGTCGGATGATGCGCTCTGGCTGATTCAGGCGGTATACCGGTACGTCATGCTGACGGGCGATATCGAGTTTCTGGAGGAACCGTGCGGGATAGCGGGAACTTCGCGCCAGCGTCCCGTCTTTGAGACACTGCAGGCGATCATTACGTATTCGGGGCGGATTTCGGTCGGGCGTCACGGGCTCCCGCTGCTCGATTATGCGGACTGGAACGACTGCCTGAAGCTGGACAGCACCTGCATCAACGGCCCGGACAAGGAAGCGCGCTACCGGCGCCAGCTGGAAGCGGGCGGCACCTTCGGCGACCCGCTGGAGAGCGACTATTCCGAGAGCGTCATGAACGCCTTCCTGCTCAAGCTGGCGGTGGATGAACTGGCGGAGCTGGCGGAGAAGAAGGGCAGCGGGGCTTACGCGGCTGAACTTGCGGATTTTGGCGCAGAGCTGCGCGAACGGATTCAGAAGCATGCCTGGAAAGAGGACTTCTATGCCCGCGTATTGTTCAACCGGTACCCGGACGGCGAGTATGCCTTTCTCGGAGCGGCCGGCGACGGCTTGTCCGCCGATCCGGGCCACGACGGTTCGTACTTCCTGAATTCCTTCAGCTGGAGCGTGCTCTCCGGCTGCGCCGACGAAGAGCAGATCAAGATTATGCTGGATACGCTTGATCGGCGGCTCTGGACGCCTTACGGGCTGAAGCTGGTCTCGTCCGTCGCGCTAGGACGCGTATCCTCGCATACGGCTTCCGACGAATACTTCCCGGGTGACCGGGAGAACGGCGGCGTGTTCAAGCACGCCTGCATGATGGCGGCGGCTGCGATGTTCAAGGGGGCCAAGGAAGTGCAGGACCCGGCGCTCGCGGCGCGTCTGGGACAGAGCGGACACCGGCTGATGGACCGGGTATTTCCATTCCGTACAATGGACGACCCGTTCGCCGTCTGCGGCAACCCGAGATTCTGCACCCAATACAACAACAGCGAGACCGGAGAGAACATCGGTCCGATGCTGAGCGGAACGTCAACCTGGCTCACGCTGTCGCTGATGGCGGCGCTTGGGCTGGAATACAAGGCGGATGGGCTTGCGCTCGACCCCGTCCTTGCGGATACGGACACCGAGCTGTCTTATACGCTGAGGCTGGAAGGGGCGGCCTATCACATCCGGATCGTCAAGCCGGAAGGATTCCGGCGGGTGAAGGACGACACGGCGGTGCTGACGATGGACGGGAAGCCTCTGGAGAATGGGCGGATTCCTCTCCTGGCCGACGGAGGCCTGCATGAGGTGGAGCTGAAGTTTGAAGCAGCCGGGCGCTAGAGCGCCCGGTCGCGGAAATCCTGCGGCGTCATTCCCGCGTACTCCTTGAACAGCTTGATGAAGTAGTGGGCGTTGGAATAGCCGAGTTCGGCGGAAATCTCGTATATTTTAAGCGGCGTATGAGTCAGCAGATACGCCGCTTTTTCCATCTTCGCTCCGCTGATGTAATCGCTGATGCGCCTGCCTGTCTCCAGCTTGTACATTTTGGACAGATACACGGGATGCATCCCGACATGGTCGGCAATTGACTGAAGCGACACGTAATGCAGGTTGGCGTCGATATAGGCGTGGACCCGGTGTATCAGACCCAGACGGTTGTCGCGCCGTTCGGAGTCGAAATAATCCCGCAGCCGTTCGATCATGGCCTCGGCCCACTGCCCCAGCTTGTCCGGGGTCTGAAACAGAGAGGGCTCCAGCAGCGGATTGCCGACAATATCGCTGAGCAGCCGGTTGTTCTTGTGGGCGAAGTAGTAGAAGGCCGTCTCCAGATGAAGCCGGACTTCATGGATATGCTCGAGGGAGAGATCGGGATTGCGCTGCATCTCTCCAATGATTGCATCCAGCTTGGCCTGAATTCCTTCCCAGTTGTTGGCCTCGAACATATGGAACAGCATGGGAGGCTCATAGAGCGGCTGAAGGATTTCTACCTGGGGAGCGCCAGCGGAGCTCGCGGCATTCAGATAAATGCCCTTCTCGCTGCCGATATGCTGCCGGATTGCGGAAATGGCGGATTGATAGAGGCTGTAGACCTGGCCGGGGAAGCTGCCCCAATCCGTCGTGACGACCGAGAGACCTCCGCCCATCAGCATGCCGACATGATTCTGAAGCTGATACGCGCTCTGAGTTACCTGACGTTCCCATTCGCCCGTCTCTTCCTCTTCGGCCCGGGGCTGAAGCAGAATAACGAGGTAGTCATGCACATCCTTGCAGGACCAGATATGGAAGCCGTCCTGAAAAAGCTCATGCGCAATATTCAGAATCGCATACTCGAAGAGCAGCATGCTGTTCATGTCCTGATTGCGGAAAAATTCTTCCGGCCGCACCACGGCCAGACAGACGGGGCGGCCGGGACGCAGAGGCAGATCGAACTGCTCCAGCCGTTCGGCAAGCTGAGCGGAGGGAAGCTTGCGTCCCTGAAGCAGCTCGCCCAGCAGACGGTCCCGAAGCAGCGGCAGATGCTCCCGGAAGGTCTGCAGGGTCCGCTGATAGGAAGCCTTCGAGCTCCATTCCTCGCGCAGCTCCTGCTGAAGACGGCCGATCACTTCGATCAGCTCGTCGTTGGAGATCGGCTTCAGGAGATAGGCGCTGGCCTGCTCCTCAATCGCCTTGCGGGCGTATTCGAACTCGGCATATCCGGTCAGCATGACCACCCGGGTAGGCTTCCAGCGGCTGCGGATGGCCGCAATGAGCTCCAGACCGGACATTTCCGGCATATTGATATCCGTCACTACAATATCGACAGGATTGTGCTGAAGAATCTCCAGCGCTTCGCGCCCGGAGTAGGCTTTATGAACCTGTTCAAAGCCCAGTTCTCCCCAGTTAACGGAGATGGACAAGTCATCGACGACGTAAGGCTCGTCGTCAACCAGCAGAATGTGGTGCATCAGGGACCTCCTTGTGTTGTTCCATATGAAGTATAATTTGCAGTCCGCCCTCGGGCACCGAAGCGATTCTTAGTCCGGAGGCTTCGCCGTAATGATGCTTCAGCCGCTGCTGGACGTTCCAGAGACCGCAGCCGCCTTCGTCGGGACGGTCTTCCCGGACCGGATCGTTCAGTCTGGCGTACAGCCGGCTGATCGCCTCGTCGGTCATGCCGGCACCGTTGTCCTCTACGGTGACGAGGATCGCTTCGCGGGTCCGGCAGGCGCTGATCCGGATGCAGCCCTGGCCGATTTTCTTCTCGATGCCGTGAATGATGCTGTTCTCCACCACCGGCTGAATCAGCAGCCGCGGAATCTCCAGGCCAAGCATGTCTTCCGGAACCTCCAGATGATAGCGGATGCGCTGCTTGCGCAAGTTCTGGATCGCCAGGTAATTCTCCAGCAGCCGAAGCTCGTCCCGGAGAGTCGTCAGGGAGTGGTCGAGTTTCGTCATATAGCGGTAATACTCGCCGAGACTCAGCGCCATGGCTTCCACCGCTTCCGTATCGCCGATGCCGGCTTTGCTCTTGATGAAGAAGAGGCAGTTATACAGAAAATGCGGGTTGATCTGGGATTGCAATTGTTTCAAATGCGCGTCCTTGGCCCGGATCTGCTCCAGATACACCTGCTCGATCAGCGATTGAATCGTCGCTGCCATGTCGTTGAACTCCTCGTTGAGCATCGTGAATTCCGCATTCGTCCGGACATGGATGCGTGTGGACCAGCGTCCTTCCTTCATCCGGTTCAGCGAGCGGAGAAGCAGGCTGACCGGCTTCTGAACCTGCTTGTAGAGGTGCAGGGAGAAGAACAGGCTCATGGCAAGGAGAAGAATCGAGGCCGTTAGAAAGGAATACCGGCTGCCCTTGATCGGCTGGATGATCTCTTCCAGAGGCGAGTAATGAACGATTCTCCAGCCGATGGCGGAGGAAGACACGGAGCTGACGAGATAACGCCCTTCGCTCAAAGCGACGATCTTTGAGGATTCCCGGGTTCCCTCCTCCGGCAGCGCGGCGGACAGCTGGCGGGCCTTGTCCCGGTCGGCGTTCCGGGAAAGGATGAAGCCGAAATAGGGATGATACAGAAACGTATCGCCGATGTTCTGCGACTGGTAGGTTTCGAACATGCGCTCCAGATTGGAGACCGGAAAAAAGACCGTCATGAGAAGTTCGGCCTGCTTCGGATCGGTGCGGCTCTCTGCGGGATCGGACAGCACCAGCTGAAATCCGGCCGTATCCCCGCCTTCTGCCGACCGGATGTATTCCCAGTTCTCCGGGAGCGGCCGGTTCAGCATGGAGGAATCCAAGAGAATCGACGAATCGGAACCGAGCGTCTCGCCGCTCTGCGGCTTGTACAGGGCGACCTGATTCTCCCAGGTGCTGGAGCCGGTCTGGAGGGAGAGCTTCTCCAACACGGTAAGGTTGGTCTGATTCGGATCGACCAGATGCCCGAGCTGGCGAATATGCTCATAATCGCGGATCGTCGGGTCCCGCTGAAGCGCATACATATTGCCGGCCAGCTGGTTAATGTTGTTGTCCATCTGCTGGGCGAAGAACTCCAGATGATTCAGGTCGGTAATCTTGATCTGGTTCGTAATGACGCTGACGTCCCTGCGGTAAGACCTTCCGTAGAACAGCAGCGTTACAGAGATGAGCGTAAGAAGAAGCGCTACCAGTTTGACAAACAGATTTGCCCGCCGTGCCATAGGATCATCCTTTGCATAATAATGAAAAAATTATATCACAGGGCGGCAGAGGGCCTGTGATACAATCGGTTTAATTCTTTCAGAAATCGTGAGAAAGCGGGAGACACCATGAAACATCGAATCGCGCTGCTTGCCATGCTGCTTATGCTGCCAAGCTGTTCCCCGGGGAACCATGCCGATGAGCCGGGAACCGGACCGGCCAAGACGGACATCGTCTTTGATGCGAAGCAGGGACGGTACAATCCGCCTGTAGACCTGTATACGGTCGGTTCCGTGAATCCCAATTTGACCTTCAAGCAGGACGAGAGCCTGGAGCACAATGTCCACACCGAGTGGGCCGAAGAACGGCTCGGCATCCGGATTCGTTATTTGTGGACGATCTCCGGCACAACGGAGACCTACGCCAACAAGCTTCGCCTGGAGCTGGCCAAGGGCAATATGCCCGATGTGGTCACAACCCGGGACGCCGACGTCATTCAGGAGCTGATCGGCTCCGGTCAGTTCCGGGAGGTCGGCAGCCTGTTCGAACGCTATGCGTCGCCGGTCTGGAAGAAGGCGGTGGCCGAAGATCCTTCCGCCTGGGATGCCTTTGTGAGAAATGGAGAGCAGTATGCCATCCCCATTATGGATTATGAGTACAGCTCCGATCCGATTCTCTGGATTCGTCAGGACTGGCTGAATCGGCTAAGCCTGCCCGTCCCGCGAACCATGGACGAGCTGGAACGGGTACTGGATGCCTTCACGAACCGGGATCCGGACGGCAACGGGAAGAAGGATACGTTCGGTCTGGCCGTCAGCTTCCGGAACGGACCCAATACCTGGATGGGAGACAGCAGCTGGATCTTCGGCGCTTACGGCATCGTTCCCGAGCAATGGAACCGCGAATCCGACGGCTCGCTGGCGTACGGCTCCGTCCAGCCGGCAGCCCGCAAGGGCATCGAACAGATGAAGGACTGGGTGATGAAAGGATATGTGTCCATGGACAGCGCCTGGTTCGATGAAGAAGGGGCCGCCAATCTCTTTGTCTCCGGCAAGGCGGGGATCATAGCCGGTCCCTACTGGATGAGAGGCTGGCCGCTGTCGAAGCTCGCCGCCCAGGAACCGAAGTCGGCCGTTGTTCCCGTGGCCATACCTTCCGGTCCCGGAGGAATGGTGCAGCGAAGAGGCTCTCTGCCCGTCAATGGAGCCATTCTTATCAACAAGCGAATGAAGCATCCCGAGATTCTGTTCACGTACCAGAACTACCTGTTCGACTCCTACGCCACGTCTACCGGCGAGTTCGCGAACGGACTTGCGGAAGGATACGATTGGACGATGGTGAACGGCAAGCCCAGCATTGAGCCCTCCGCGCTCCCGCTTGGGGGAATTCGGGTGGCCTCCTACACGCTGACCTTCGACGGGGCCCGGATTCCGTCCCGTGTCACCAAGGAGATTCCGAAGGATATTGCGCCGGTGCTGCTGAGCCAGAAGGACGCCTCCCGCAAGGAGCAGTATACCGGACCGCCGATTCCGGCCATGGAAGCCGACAGGGAACTGTTGCGCAAGCTGGAGCAGAAGACGTATCAGCGAATCATATTTGCAGACGGCAGCCTCGGCGAGTTTGACGACTTCGTCGGCAAGTGGCGCGAGTACGGCGGAGACGCCATGACGCGGGAAGTCAACCGCTGGGACAAGGAGAAGCGCTGACGGCCGCAGGGACAAGAAACCGCCTTAATTTAAGGCGGTTTCTTGTATGCGACAGGGATTTGCCCTTCGCTATTCCGGGGTATGCCGGACCCAATCATAATAAGCGTACAGCGGCGCCTGGCCGTCATACGGTTCCAGCCAGGAGTCGACGCCTGTCCCGTTCCAGAGATTCATCATGACCCGGCCCGGCGCAGAAGGAAGGTTGTCCGTTGCGGTATGGACCGGCTTGCCGTCAATATACCAGGTGATCGCCTCCCGGCTCCACTGAAATCCGTAGGTGTGAAACTCCCGGGAGGCGTCAAAGCCGAGATCCGCCACATGCTCGTGGCCGCCTTCTCCGTTGGTAAAATAATTGAATTGAACCTGCGTCGTGTTCTTGCCGAGAAATTCGATATCAATCTCATCCCAGGGCTCGCCCTCCGAAGGACCGGTATAAGTAAAGAAAGAAGATACGATTCCCGGATTGGCCGCCGGCTTCATCCGGACCTCGTAACGCCCGTAACCATACTTCCCGGAAGAACGGTACTCGGCGCCGTCGCGCCCGCCGTCCGCCGCCTTCGTCAGCGACAGAGTCAACAAGCCGTCTCCGGCAAACGCCGCATTATCGGCTCTCCAGGTACAGTCGAACATGCTGCCGTTGGAATACCCGTCGGCTTTGTGCCACTTATCCGGACGGTAAGCGTCCAGAGAATCCTCCCATCCTCCGGAGGCGGTTGGAGAGGCGGGAGCCCGTTCGGCGGCTCCCCATACGGCCGCGGTCACGCCCAGAGCGGCCGCCCCTGCCAGGATCCATTTGCTGCGCTTCACAGATCTGCTCCTCCTGCGTTTGTTCTTGTCTTCATTGTACGGAGCGGGTATCCGCCGCCGCTATACCAAGATGACAAGACGGATAACAAATTGTGAAGATGGGAGGGGCCGACGCAGCAAGCTCCGGCTATCGCGATAGGCGAGAGCCGGAGCCCGGGAGAGGGAGAAATCAGTTGCCGGTAAATTTGACCCAATCGTAGTAAGCGTAGAGCGGATTGGCACCGTTATAGGAGCCCAGCCAAGAATCAACGCCCGTGCCGTTCCAGAGGTTCATCATAATTTTACCGGGATGGGACGGAATATTGCTTGTAGCCGTGTGCTTCAGCACGCCGTCGACATACCATTTGATGGAGCCCGGCTGCCAGTCGAAGGCATACGTATGATATCCCTTCGAGGCGTCGAAGCCGAGATCGACGATTTTCTCATGGCCGCCGGCGCCGTTGGTATAGTAGTTGAACTGCACCTTGGTAGTGTCCTTGCCCAGGAACTCGATGTCGATCTCATCCCAAGGCGCTCCGTCTGAAGGACCGGTGTACGTGAAGAACGAGGAGACAATGCCCGTATTCTTGGCCGGCATCATGCTCACTTCATATTTGCCGTACCCGTACTTGTTCACGGACCGCATTTCGGCTCCGTCGAATTTGTTGGAAGCTGAACTGGTCAATGCAAGCCGAAGCTGTCCGCCGCTGGTGAACGAAATGTTGTTGGCCCGCCAGGTGCAGTTGAACATGCCGCCGTTGGAATAGCCGTCCGCCTTCTGCCAGGTGGAAGAATTAAAATAAGTCAGGGGCTCCCAGAAGGTAGTAGCGGCCGAAGCGGAAGGGGTACCCGCCATCAGCGTAATAAGAAGCAGGAGAAGAGCACCGCTGCCGAACCGTTTGAACCTTGTCATCCGAAACATTCCTCCTTAAAATGTAAGCGTTTTATATTTCGGAATTATCGTACTCTGCTCTTCTGGTCGAGGCCATACCAACTTCCCAAGCGGCATAACAAAATTCCAAGATTTCCTCGGTCCAACGGTTAATTCCCGCATCTTCCACACATACTGACTGTACATGCGTTCCACCAGGATCGGACCGGGAGGGAAGAATGTGGAAGAGTGGCTTCAGGGAAAAGGGTTCCGACGATTGATCGGGCTTCTGCTTGTTCTGATCATCTTGTATTTCTTCTGGCTGCTGCGGCCCATGCTGCACGGCGTCTATCTGTTCCTCAAAGCGGTGCTGGCTCCGTTTGTTGCCGCCATCATCGTCTCCTATGTGCTGAATCCGGTCGTAGCCCGGCTCGGCAAACGCAAGATGCCGCGCGGCGTGGCCGTTCTGCTGATCTATACCGTCTTCCTGACGGTATTGACGGTGATCGCCATTAATCTGATTCCGATGTTCCTGAAGCAGCTGGAGGAACTGAACGAGCACCTGCCGGAGATGACCCTCAGGGCTCAGGGCATGATGCGCAGCATGGATACCGGAATCATCCCGCCGGGAGTCGGGCGGGGAATGGACAGCTGGCTGGTGGAGATGGAGAACCGGCTGGCCCATGGAATCTCTAATCTGCTGGACCATATCGGCACGACCATCGGAATTCTGTTCGACGCTTTTATCGTGCCGTTCCTGGTTTTCTATATCTTGAAGGATTTTGACGTGTTCGAGCGGCTGCTGGTCTCGTGCCTGCCCCGGTCGCGCCGCAAATCCACGGTGAAGCTGCTGCGCGAGATCGACGCTGCGCTCGGCAGCTACATCCGCGGCCAATTTATTGTCTGCCTCGTCATCGGACTGCTCGCCTATATCGGCTACACCATCATCGGCATGCCCTATCCGCTTCTGTTCGCAGGAATGGTGGCGGTCTTCGATATTGTCCCTTATCTGGGCCCTTTTCTCGGGGCCGCTCCTGCGGTCATCATGGCTTCGACGGTTTCATTCCGGCTCGTTCTCTATGTCGTGGTCGTCAATACGCTGTGCCAGATGGTGGAGAGCAACATCGTCTCGCCGTATGTGGTGGGACGGACGCTTCATCTTCATCCGCTTCTGATTATTCTTGCGCTGCTGGTCGGCGGTGAAGTCGGCGGCATCGTCGGGCTGATTCTGGCGGTGCCGATCTTCGCCGCCGGGAAGGTCGTGCTCCATCATGCGGGAGTCTATTATATGAACCGGACGCGGATTGACTAGAATGACATGCGTTGGTTATAATGTTGGGGATACGCGACGATGAGGATCAGTAGCTTACAAGCCATGCCATTCAGAGAGCCGGCGCTTCTTGGTGCGAGCCGGTTGGCAGGAAGAGCGAACTCGCCTCGGAGCAGCGGCCCGAAGGTGCGGCAGCGGAAGATTCAGCCGATGGAACATCTCTTGCGAGAGGCTTCCTGGTAACGGCGCAATATTCCGGCGCACGGTAGGCGCCGCCGGTTCACCTCCGTTACCGGGTGTACAAGTGAGCAGGCGGCCAAAGCATGGCGCCGGCTAACTAGGGTGGTACCACGGGAACTTCAGGCTTCTCGTCCCTAGCGATAACGCTAGGGACGGGGAGCTTTTTTAATGGCGATTGCGCCAGCGGGAACGGAAGTCCTAGCCGGATACCCCGACCAAGGATCGGAGCAACTCCTCACTTTGTGGGGGATTTCATTCATTCTAGGAGGAAATGTCCATGAGCGACATCAAGGAGAACATGCCTTCCGCGCAGGGTTATCAAGCGCAGAAGGTGGAGCCGAAATGGCAGAAGTATTGGGAAGAGCAGCATACATTCAAGACTGGAGAAGACCCGGAGAAGCCGAAGTTCTATGCGCTGGACATGTTCCCGTATCCTTCGGGAGCCGGACTGCATGTCGGCCATCCGGAAGGCTATACGGCAACGGATATCGTCTCCCGCTACAAGCGGATGCGCGGCTACAACGTGCTCCATCCGATGGGTTGGGACGCCTTCGGCCTTCCGGCCGAACAGTATGCCATTGATACCGGCAACGACCCGCGTGAATTCACGAAGAAGAATATCGACAATTTCCGCCGGCAGATCAAATCGCTCGGCTTCTCGTACGATTGGGACCGGGAGATCAGCACGACCGATCCGTCGTACTATAAATGGACGCAGTGGATCTTCATCCAGCTCTACAACAAAGGGCTGGCTTATGTCGACGAAGTGGCGGTGAACTGGTGTCCAGCGCTTGGAACGGTGCTGGCCAATGAAGAGGTCATCGACGGCAAGAGCGAGCGCGGCGGCCATCCCGTCATCCGCAAGCCGATGCGCCAGTGGGTGCTGCGCATTACCGAATACGCCGAGCGGCTGCTGGAAGATCTGGAGGAGCTGGACTGGTCCGAGAGCATCAAGGATATGCAGCGCAACTGGATCGGCAAGTCGAAGGGCGCGGAAGTCGCCTTCGGCATTGAAGGCCGGGACGAATCGCTAACGGTGTTCACGACCCGTCCCGATACGCTGTTCGGAGCCACCTACTGCGTACTTGCGCCGGAGCATGAGCTGGTGGGCGCGATTACAACCGAGGCGCAGCGCGCTGCCGTAGACGAGTACCGCGACAAGGCCGCGCGCAAGAGCGATCTGGAGCGCACAGACCTTGCGAAGGAGAAGAGCGGCGTCTTCACCGGGGCGTATGCGGTCAATCCGGTCAGCGGCGCGCGTCTGCCGATCTGGATTGCGGATTATGTTCTGGCCGGGTACGGAACCGGTGCGATTATGGCCGTTCCGGGGCATGACACCCGCGACTGGGAGTTCGCTAAGCAATTCGGACTGGACATTGTGGAAGTGGTACAGGGCGGAGATGTTGAGAAGGAGGCCTTTACCGGAGACGGTCCGCATGTCAATTCGGACTTCCTGAACGGTCTGGACAATGCCGCCGCCATCGCCGCTATGATTGCCCGGCTCGAGGAGAAGGGGGCCGGGAAAGGCAAAGTTACCTACCGGCTGCGCGACTGGCTGTTCAGCCGCCAGCGTTATTGGGGGGAACCGATTCCGATTCTTCATCTGGAGGACGGCACAATGAAGACCGTCCCGGAGGATCAGCTGCCGCTGATGCTGCCCGATGTCGATGTCGTGAAGCCGTCGGGCACCGGCGAATCGCCGCTGGCCAATGTGACGGATTGGGTGGAGACCGTCGATCCGGAGACGGGCATGAAGGCGCGCCGCGAGACCAACACGATGCCGCAATGGGCGGGAAGCTGCTGGTACTATCTGCGCTACATCGATCCGCACAACGACCAGGAGCTGTGCTCGCCGCAGAAGCAGAAGGAATGGCTGCCGGTCGATCTGTACATCGGCGGCGCCGAGCATGCCGTGCTGCATCTGCTGTACGCCCGCTTTTGGCATAAGGTGCTGTACGATATCGGCGTAGTCAGCACGAAGGAGCCGTTCCACAAGCTCGTGAACCAGGGGATGATCCTGGGAACGAACAACGAGAAGATGAGCAAATCGCGCGGCAACGTTATCAATCCCGACGAGATTGTCGGCGAGTTCGGCGCCGATACGCTGCGCGTCTACGAGATGTTCATGGGTCCTCTGGAAGCGACGAAGCCGTGGAGCGCGTCCGGGGTGGAAGGCATTCACCGCTTCCTCTCGCGCGTCTGGCGCCTGTTCGTGGCCGAAGACGGCAGCCTGAATCCGAAGATTCAGCCGGAAGGCGGTAACGAAGAGTTCAAGCGGACCTGGCATAAATCGGTCAAGAAGGTTACCGAAGACTTCGAGGCCCTGCGCTTCAACACGGCGATCAGCCAGCTGATGATCTTTATCAACGATGCCTACAAGCAGGATACGCTGCCGAGAGCCGCGATGGAGAGCTTCGTTCAAATGCTGTCACCGCTTGCTCCTCATATCGCCGAAGAGCTGTGGGAACGACTCGGCCACGAAGGCGGCATCAGCTACGTGCCTTGGCCGGCGTTCGACGAGAAGCTCACCGTGGATGCGGAAGTGGAGATCGTCGTTCAGGTCAACGGCAAAATTGTCGAACGTACGGTGATTGCCGCCGAACTCGGACAGGAAGACATGCAGAAGCATGCGCTCGCTCTTCCGAACGTCGCAGCCGCAACCGCAGGCAAAACGGTCCGCAAAATCATTGCGGTACCGGGCAAGCTGGTGAATATCGTCGTCGGTTAAGTCCGACCATCCGGTTAACATCTTTCGGGGCAGGCGAAGCACGCCAAGCCCGCAGTGCAGAGAGAACTCTGCCTGCGGGCTTTTTGGCGCTGGCACGAGGGGCGGGCGAACCAAGGTCAGCGGTCCAGCGGCTCCTGAATGACGCTGTCCCGGCCGAACAGCCGGTCCAGCTTGGCGATGTCCTCCTCGTACTTGCCCTGCGTAGTCTCAATCAGCTGCTCAAAGACGCCGTCCAGACTGCGGCGAAGATGATTCAGGGCTTCGGCCGTAATGCCTCCGGGAACGGCAACCCGTTCTTGAAGCTCCTGGGGGCTGAATTCGCCTTCGGTAAGCAGCCGGCCGGTCCCCAGCAGCATTTCGCCGGCAAGCCGGACGGCAAGCCGTTCGTCGATCCCGGTCTCCCGGACGGCGGCCTCGACCCAGCGTTCCAGGAAATAGCTGACGAACGCGGGCCCGCAGCTGGAGAAGTCGGAAGCGATCCGGGTGTGTTCCTCGTGAATTTCGGCCGGGATGCCTATATGGGAGAACAGCTTCAGCAGCAAGCGGCGGTCGTCTTCGCCGAGCCGGCTGCCGAAGATGCACAGTGAGGCGCCGCTGAATACGCGGTGGGTGATGCTCGGTATGATTTTGGCGATCTTGCAGGGCAGGACGCTCTCCAGGTGATGCAGCTGAACGGGGCTTGTGATGGAGACGACGATCTGCTCGGCGCGGAGCACGGGACCGATCTCGTCGATCAGCGCCTTGAACTCCAGCGGTTTGACGCACAGGAACAGAAGATCGCTGCCTGCCGCGGTCTCCGAATTGCGGCTGCAGAGCGAAAGGCCGGGGTAACGCTGCGCGAGCCGGATCAGCTTCTGCGGACTGCGGTTGCTGGCCAGCACATCGGCGGCCTGGAGCGCGCCCGAAGACAGAAGAGCGTCGATCAGGAGGCTGCCCATGCTGCCGGTACCGATAAATCCCGCTTTCATCCTGTGTTAACCTCCCTTCGCGCTAGTATCGTGACGGCAAAGTTCTTCGTTATGTGTATGCGCCGAACCCCGGGCTCATGCCTGGGAATCCGGCATATTTAAGGAGAGGAAGACGATTATGGGCAAAATACGAATCGCCGCCGGACTGGTTCTGGCGCTTGCCGGCGGGATCTGGATCGGGTCCGCCATCCAGACGGACCGGGGGATCAGCGGCTGGGAGACGCTGAATGGCGAAATGGCCGGGCGGCTCTCGGCCTCGGCCGCGCCGGGAACGCCGGCCGCCGCCCCGGCGGGCGTCACCGAAGCCGCCGGCGCCGCAGCGGGCGTCATCGAAGCAGCCGCGAAGGCACCGGCTGCCAAGGAACCGGCCGGCTCGGGTATCCGGGCAGCCGCGGGCACCGGAGCCGGCGACGCCGCTTCCCCGGAGATCGCGGGCACGGCTGCCGCTGGCATTGGCGCAGGAACAACGCGAGCTTCCGCGCCCCCTTCTTCCGGCATCCCGAAGGACGGGCGGATCAATGTCAATACCGCAGGGCTCGCTGAGCTGACCGAGCTGCCCGGAATCGGAGAGAAGAAGGCGCAGGCCATTCTGGACGAGCGTGCCGGCGGCGGACCGTTCAGGGACCTGGCCGATCTGGGACGGGTCAAAGGAATTGGTCCGAAGCTGCTGGAGAAGCTTGAGCGTGCGGTCGCTTTTTGAATTCGGAAGGCGGCGGGGCTAAGCCCGTAGTACACAGGCCGGGGTTATGCTACAATAGGGCAAAATGCGCACATAAAATGGAGATCAGTGACATGACCACGGAGAATCGCAAGGATTGGGACACCTATTTCATGGATATTGCCTTCATGGTATCCACCCGTTCGCGCTGTCCACGGCGCCATGTCGGCGCTGTGCTGGTTCAAGGCAAGAAGCTGCTCGGCACCGCCTATAACGGAGCGCCGATGGGCCTCCCCGACTGTTCTGAAGCGGGATGCATGGTGGCCGAGCAGTACGAACGCAAGATGGAGGACGGCGTGGAACGGATGGTGAAGAAGCAGCGCTGCATCCGTACGATCCATGCCGAGCAGAATCTGCTGCTGTTCACGGACCGTACCGACCGGGAAGGCAGTACGGTCTACGTGACCGACGAGCCGTGCTGGACCTGCGCGAACATGTTGGCCAACAGCGGGGTGCGAGAAATCGTCTACAACCGTCCGTACCGAAAGGATATGGATAAGGTGGAGGACATGATGAACGCCAAGGGCATTCTGTTTCGCCGGCTTGAAGGCTACGAGCCGCCGAGGGAGACGCTGCTGGAGGCCATCGACTAGAGAACCCGGATCGCGGGAGAATTCGAATAAGGATTGACCGGGGAAGAACCCCTGCCGCATCGCAAGATGCACACGGCAGGGGTTCTTTGGCGTCTAACGCCCCGGCAGCTTTTAAAGATTCCATTATGTCAGAAAAGAGGGATTGCGATGTACCGAAGACCGCTGATTGCCGTCACGGCAGCCTGGACCGCAGGGCTGGCCGTCGCCCTGCTGCACCCCTCCGGAAGCATGGCGCTCTGTCTGGGGGCGGCGCTGGCAGCGACGGGCTTCTGTCTGTACAGCGGAAGACGACCGCCCTCATCCGCGGGACGGGCCGTCCGCTGGGCGGCGATGCTGTGGGCCGCTCTGGTGATCGGCACCCTCTACGGAGCCTGGACTGAAGGCCGCAATGTCAGCCTTCTGCCGCAAGTGCTGGAGACCGCGGCGGGAGAACCGGATGGAGCACCGGTGGCAGCATCGGGTATTATCGTCTCTACGGTGGAACGGGACGGCGATAAAGTCAGCTTCAAGCTGAAGCTGGGAGAAATCCGGGATGGCCGAACAGGACATACCGAAACCGCCGGAACCACCGGAACTACCGAAACTACCGGAACCATCGGAACCACCGGAATCGCCGGAATCGCCGGAGCGACCAGGAACACCGGAACTACCGGGGGGCTACCCTCTCTTTCGGAGAGCGGTTCCGACGAAGAGCAGGCGGATGCGAACAGTTTCTCCGAGCGGGACGAGATCGTACAGGTCCAGCTCAAGCTGGCCGCCGAAGAAGAGATTGGAATCGTTGGCGGCTGGCAGAGGGGGGACCGGATCAGACTGGCGGGCAATCTGGAGCAGCCTGCAGGTCCGCGCAATTTCGGCGGTTTCGATTACCGCCGTTATCTGCATAACCATCGCATTCACTGGCTCCTGACCGCCCAAGGCGCTTCGCAGGCGAAGGTAACCCCGCTTGCCGGCTTCAGTCTGCGGCTGCCGCTGCGGTGGGCGGACCGCCTGCGCAGCGGCATGGCTTTGGAACTGGACCGGATTTTTGACGACAAGGATGCCGGGTATCTCAAAGGGCTGATTATCGGGATGCAGGATGACCTGGATCCGGGTACATACCGCGATTTCTCCAAGCTTGGATTGACGCATATTCTGGCGATCAGCGGCATGCATGTGGCTGTATTCGTCGGCTGCCTGCTGTTCCTGCTGGCCCGGCTCCGGCTGACGCGCGAAACCTCGCTTACGGCTGCGCTGCTTCTAGTTCCGCTGTATGTGCTGCTTACCGGAGCCGGGCCTTCGGTAATCCGGGCGGGTCTGATGTCGATGATTGGCCTGTACGCCTCGCGCCGGGGCGTGCTCAAGGACGGACTGCATCTGCTCTGCGCGGCAGGGCTCATGATGCTGCTCTGGAATCCGTATCATCTGACGGATGTCGGGTTTCAGCTGTCCTTTCTGGTTACAGCCGGACTGCTGGTCTTTGTTCCCCTGGCGGCGCCGCTCTTATCGGCGCTGCCGAAGCGGCTTCGCGGCGCAGTGGCCGTTACGGCGGCGGCGCAGCTGGTTTCTTTTCCGCTGACGATCTGTTACTTCAATCAGTTCGCGCTGCTGTCGTTCGCCGCCAACCTGGCGCTGGTGCCGTTCATCAGCTTCGTTGTGCTTCCGGCGGGTACCGCCGCGCTGCTGCTGGCTCCGGTCTGGAAGGCGGGCGCGTCCGGTCTGGCCTATGCCGTGCACGGGATGAACCGGGCTACATTCGCCGCCGTGGACGGGTGCGCGGATCTCGCCGGATCGATGATCTGGCCTTCCCCGAGTCCGTTATGGATCGCAGCCTACTACGGCCTGCTGTACGGCCTGCTGAAGAGTCTGAGCCTCCGGGCGGACAGGCGCAATGCGCCGGTATTCGGCATCGACGAGACAAGACCGCTGAATCCCGGCCTGCTGAAGAAGATCGAGGCGGAACGCCGGAAGGGGACGAACGATGTCCGGTCTCGCGCCCTTGGCCTGTCCGCGTCCCTGCTGGCGGCATCGCTTGCCGGGCTGCTGGTCTTCGGCTACCGGACGGCGTTTCTGTCGGCGGAAGGTTCCGTCAGCTTTCTGGATGTGGGCCAGGGCGACAGCATCCTGATCGAGACCCCCTCGGGCGGCCATATTCTGGTCGATGGCGGAGGAACCGTCAGCTTCGGGAAGAAAGAGCCCTGGCGGATGCGGCGCGACCCGTATGAGGTGGGCCGGAAGACGCTGGTTCCGCTGCTCAAGAAGCGGGGCATTCACCGGCTGGATGCCGTCATTCTGACGCACGGCGACCAGGATCATGCCGGAGGCCTTCAGGCAGTGCTGGAAGAGATACCGGTGTCGGCGCTGCTCTTCAACGGTACAATCGCCGATACGGATGCCTACCGGAAGCTGATGCAGACTGCGCTGGACAAGAAGGTGCGTCTGTATGCCGTTCACCGGGGAATGCGTCTTGCGCCGGACGGCAGTACGACACTTGAGTTCCTTGGGCCGGAGGGCGGGGAGGGGGCGGCAGGAACGAACGGGGGAGAACGGAAGGAACTGCCGGTCTGCAAGGAGCAGAACAACAGGTCGGTGGTCTTCAAGCTGACCTTGAGCGGCCGCAGCTTCCTGTTCACCGGGGATATGGAGAAGGAACAGGAGCGGGACACGGTCGCTGCCCAAGCGGCCTCCCGTTCCGGGACCGCACCCGCAGAACATGTCGATGTGCTGAAAGTCGCCCACCACGGCAGCCGGACCTCAAGCAGTGAGCAATGGCTGCGCTATTGGAATCCGGCAGCGGCGGTCATCTCCGTGGGGAAGAATAACCTGTACGGGCATCCGGGGCAGGAGGTGCTGTCCCGGCTGACGGCGGCCGGGACAGAGATCTGCCGGACTGACCGGCAGGGAGAGGTGCAGATGCGGATCGAAGATGGAACGCTGCAGGTTCGGCATCGGCTGGAGGAACCGGCACAGGCGGAACCGACCCGGCAGAACCGGTAGACCGATAAACCTGCAGATCCAGTAGAACGGAAGAACCAGCAGAACCAGCAGAACCAGCAGAACCAGCAAGGAGGGATCGGGTCTAGTGAAGTTGAGCGATTGCGAAGAGTGCTTTCTTAGGGCATATTCTTATTTCATATTGAAAGAAAGAAAATGTTTTTTTGTGGAGAAACGGGAACCTTTGGCTGCTCCGGGTGTCTTATTATACGGGAGCGTGACAAAATGCCGGAGAGAGACGATCTTCGCGCCATGGTATCATCTCCGGACAGGACCCTTCGGGAACTGATGGCGGAGTATGGCGATGATATATGGAATTATGCTTATTTTCTGACGGGAAGCCGGGATCAGGCGGACGAGGTGTGCCAGGAGACCTTTCTGAGAGCTTACACGCATCTGTCTTCATTCCGCGGCGGTTCGACGGTAAAAACCTGGCTGCTGACCATTGCCCGCAATCAGGCGCTGAACTGGCGGCGCAGCCTGCGGCTGAGGAGCCTGCCTTTCTTCACCGGCAGACGGGATGCGGAAGCTGCGCCGTCCGCGGAGCGGGAGGCGCTGGGCCGCCAGTACACAGATGCGATCTGGAGAATCATTATGGCGCTTCCGGTGCCTTACCGGGAAGCGCTGGTGCTCGACATCCGGTATGATCTGACCGGAGAAGAGATGGCAAGACTGCTGGGCGTAGCGCCCGGAACGGTGAAATCGCGGCTGGCGCGGGCGAGAGCGAAGGTGCGGCAGGCGCTGGAGAAGGAGGAGAGCGAATGAAGGACGAAGAAAGGCAGGACAAGCCCTATCTGAACCGGCAGGCCTCCGGCCCGGAGGCGGAGGCCCCTGAAGAGGCCCGGCCGACGTGGTACGGCCGGGCGGCGGACGGGCCGTACCGCTCCGGCGGCATGACGCCGGAGCTTGCGGCCCGCATCGAGCGGGCGGCCGCGGCACGCCCGCAGACCCGGCGCCGCGCGCTGGCCGCGGCGGGCGCCGCAGCGGCGCTGCTGCTCGTGGCGGCGGCCGCGCAGCTTGCCGGCGGCGGGGACGGCGGCCCCGGGCCCGCCGCCCGGGTAGCGCCCGGCGGCGGATCGGCCGCCGCCGTCTCGGCCGCCCCGGCTGCTTCGCCGGGGCCTGCCGCCTCCGCCGCAGTGCCGGGCGAGACCGGCGCGCCGCAGGCCACGGAGCCGGCGGCTGCCAGCAGTGCGCCTTCGTTCTCGCCGGCTTCGCCCGCCGCCTCATCGTCCCCGGCCCCATCGCCGCCCGCTGCCGAGTTCAAGCTGCCGAGCGGCACCTATTCGATTGAGGTGCCGGACGAGCAGCTGAAATACGCCGTCGATGCGGCGGAGTCGCCCGAGGGCATCGTCTGGTTCCCGCTGCCGAAGCTCCTGGGCAGAGGCACGCTCGATGAGCACGCCGCAACGCCGTACAAGCTGTATTTAAGCCCCAAGAAGGAAGGCGTGCTGTCGGCGGAAGCGACGGATGCCCGGCTGATCTGCACCTTGCCGATGACCGTCTATCTGGAGCAGGCCCGAGCCGACGCCGATATGCGGCTGAACTCGCTGTTCAATGTCGGCCCCTATGTGTTGATGTCTACGAGCGCCCATCTACCGGGCGCCGCCCAGCCCAGCGAGGAGAAGCTATGGCTCTTGGATCTGAAGAATGTCGGGACAACCGGAGAGGCGGAAGCCAAGGAAATTGTCTCTTTTCATTCGGTAGGCGGCTATCAGTTCGAGATGGGCATCGACAACGAGCAGGCGGCGCTTTTCTATATCTACAGCACCCCGGACGGGAACGGCGGGTATGAACGGAAGGCGCGAATCTATCACCCCGATTCGGAGACGGAAGAAACGCCGGTCTCTTACGAGAGGCGGGAGGACGGCTCGCTGACCTACACCGGGGCGGACGGGACCCATACGTTGAAGCTGATCTGGGACTGACATGCGGGGCGGTTCCGGGTGCGCCGTATAAGCGGCTCCGGAGCCGCTTATACGGCGCAAGGCTAAGGGGCCACCGCCCGCCGGGCGGGGCGTGCGCGTGAGACGGGCCGGGAGCGGTTTTGCTCCCGGCTCTTTTGCCTGTTGGCGGAGAAAGACTTGGGATTTGATTGCCCGGGACTTCCCTAGTATGCTAGATTAGGAATCTCCCGGATGGGTCATTTATACATAAGGTTGACCGGGTGCATAAATTGTCACAAATGAAGTCCGGAACGCAGCATCGGGTCTGCAACTATTCCGCAGTCTTGCCCGTCAGTAAGATTGCATGAGAGGGGGAACCTTCGTGGTGGAGCAGGGACTCATCAGAGCCGCTCAATCGGGCGATCGCGACGCTCTAATCACCCTATTGCGACAGATCGAAGGACAGGTCTACAAGACGGCCTTCTATATTCTTCATAATGAACAGGATGCGCTGGACGCTTCCCAGGAAGCGCTGGTCCGCGTCTACACGAAGATTAATTCCTATGAAGAGAAAGCCCAGTTCAAGACCTGGGTACAGCGCATTGTCACGAATATATGCATCGACAAGTTCAGAAAGGCCAAGCCGACGGTATCCATCGATGAGCACGAAATGGTGTTCACATCGAAGCAGAATGTGGAGCGCGAAGTGCTCTCCTCCTATCTGGCCGAGGATATCCGCGAGGCGATCGACCAGCTTCCCGAGCATCACCGGACGGTGGTTGTGCTTCGCTACCTGCAGGATTTGTCTTACAACGAGATTGCGGACTGTCTGGGTCTGCCCCTGAATACGGTGAAGTCTTATTTGTTCCGGGCCCGCCAGCAGCTGCAGAGCCGACTACAGGATTATCAGAAAGGTGGTGTAACGGGATGAGCTGCGCGGAGGTGAGAGAATGGATGCATCGCTATCTGGATCATGACTTGAGCCGTGAGGAAGCGGCTGAGCTGTTCCGGCATATCGACGGCTGCCCGGATTGCGCCGAGGAATTTACTCAATTGAAGCTGCTCTCCATGGAGCTGGAACGGCTGCCGGAGGTTCGGCCTCCGTTCAGCCTGGTCGACGCCATCCTGCCCCGGCTGGACGAGATCGACCGGGCGGCGGCAGGGGAGTCATCTCCCGTAGTCCGCCCGCCTGCCGGTCTGTCGGCGGCGAAGGACGCGCAGAACGAAATGACCCGCCGCTCCGGAGACCGTTCGCGGCGGCGCGGCGGCATGGGAATGGGCGGACGGTTCGGAATCGGTGCGGCAGCGGCGGCGCTGATTTTGGGCATTGCGATTTTTAATATGCCCAAGGAGCTTCCCGACGCTCAAGTGGAGAACAGCCTGTTATCCGTCCAGGATACCGGCACCAAGGACGCGGCAGCTCCTTCGGCGGCCGCTGCTTCGCCGGATGCGGAAGCGAACTCGGGGCAAGGGGCTGCCGTGCCGGAAGGCGAACCGGACGGAGCTGCGGCAACGGCTGCCCAGGCTCCGGACCAGGCAAATGCGGCTTCTTCAGCAAATGCGCTTGGCCAAGAGGCGGCGCCTTCTGAAGCCGCTCCCGCCACCGGCCAGACCGGCGGCGAGGACAGGGACGCTGCGGCGGCGAAGCAACCGGCGGATCGGAAGCAGCCTTCGGCGAAGACTCCTGCAACTGACGCCTCCGGTTCGGATGTCCGGAAGGACCTGCGCCAGGGTACGCAGCAGAAGAAGGCCGCAGCGCCTTCTTCCGCACCGTCCTCCGATCCTGGCGCGGCGGATCACGATTCGCTCCAAATGTCTATTATGGCTGAACCGGAAGAGAGAAGCGCCGGCGGCGGTTCCGCGGGCATAATGGGGCTGGCTCCCGCCGAGGCTGCCGACTCGTCCTGGACCTCCCCGGATGGCCTGTATACAGCCCGGCTGGAGAACGGGCGCTTGAACTTCTACAGTATCCCGGAGCAAGGAAGCTACCGGGAAGGGCAGCGGCTGAATTCGGTGGCGCTTGCCGGAGAATGGGTCAGCGGAGGCTGGTCGGCCGACGGGAAGACCTTCGTCTATACCGTCCGAAGCGGCGAAGAGGAACGGACGGAGCAGTACAGGCCCGCAGTCCGCGCCGAACCGGAACCGACTCCCGCCCCCTCAGCGGGCGCAGAAGGAACCGGGGCCAGCAGCGCTCCGTAAGATCGACGGCCGTTTTTGTGCAAGGAACGGAAGAGTACGGAACCTTTCGTTGAACCGGAGAATACAATAGAAGCAGAAGGACGGGACATACAGGGCGGCGTCAAGTGCGCGGGAACCCTTGGTATGACCGGCGGCGGAGCGGTTTCTAGAGCCTGCCCGCACCCGTTTATATAGATGATCCGTCCAGAATAGAAGGAGCCCGGACTTTCCGTCCGGGTTCCTTCGCGTGTCCGGGGGAGCGGGCGGGACGGTGCCGGTGAGGGAGGCTTGTGGTACACTGGATAGAGAAGAGTGGCCGCCCGAGGTGCGGCAAGCAAAGGACGTGAAGCAGTTTGGATGCCAAAAGCGCGGCCAAAGACATCAGACAAGGCCGGATATCGCCGGTATACTGCCTGTACGGCAGCGAGAAGTTTCGTATGAATGAATTCGTCCAGTTTCTGGAGGAACAACTGATTTCTAAGGAAGACCGGGATTTCGCGGTCATTCCGTTCGATCTCTCGGAGACGCCGATCCAGGCGGTGGTGGAGGAGGCTGAGACGGTGCCGTTCATGGTCCCCCGCAAGCTGCTGCTGGTGCGGGATGCGGCCCTCTTCACCTCAGGCAAGGAGAACGCCAAGCTGGACCACCGGATCGAGGCGCTTCAGGATTACCTGAATGCGCCGGCCGACTTCAGCGTCCTGGTATTCCTGGTGAACAGCGACAAGCTCGATGAGCGCAAGAAAATTGTCAAAACGATGAAGACCGCGGGCACGGTGCTGGCGTTCAATCCGCTCGGCGCGGAGGAACTGCTGCGCTGGGTGGAGCGGGGCATCGCCAGCCGGGGCTGCCAGGCCGCCAGCGGTGCGGCCGAAGCGCTGATTGCAAGCGCCGGGACCGGGCTTCAGGGGCTGACGGCCGAGATGGACAAGCTGTGCCTGTTCGCGGGAACCGGCGGAACGGTGGATGCGGCGGCGGTCGAGAGTCTGGTGGCCAAAGGAATGGAGCAGAATGTATTTGCGCTCGTCGAGCATATTGCTGCGCTCCGGCTGGATCAGGCGCTGGATATGCTCCACGAGTTGCTGAAGCAGAAGGAGGAACCGATCAAGATTGCCGCGCTGATTACGCGGCAGTTCCGGATTATACTCCAAGTCAAAGAGCTGTCGTCCCAGAGCTATGCCCAAGGCCAGATCGCTTCCCAGATCGGCGTCCATCCCTATGCGGTGAAGCTGGCGGGCGAACAGGCCCGCAAGTTCGGGGCCGGCCAGCTTCGCGATATCTTAAGCCGGCTGGCGGATCTGGATTATCAGATGAAGACCGGCGGCGTGGATAAGGTGCTTGGCCTGGAGCTGTTCATTCTGCGGCTGGCTCCGCAGGGAACCGCTGCGGATTGAAGGAGGATGTCCTGCCTCGCAAAAGGGGACCGTCGGCAGGACGGTCTTTTTTTGTTCCCGAATAGCACAAAAAAACCTGACCGCTTTCCGGAAGGAAGGCGTTCAGGTTCTTCATCTGTTCATTATGATAGCTTCTTAGGCTTGCGCCTTAAGAGCGTTCAGTTTCTTCGCCAGGCGGGATTTCTTGCGGGCAGCCGCATTCTTGTGAACCAGACCTTTAGTAACGGCCTTGTCCAGCTTCTTGGAAGCAGCCTGGAAAGCAACCTGAGCGGTTTCTACTTCCGTTCCTTGCAGAGCAACGTCGGCTGCTTTAACAGCTGTACGAAGCGCAGACTTCTGGGAAGCGTTCAGGGCACGGCGTTTTTCGGTCGTCTTGACGCGTTTAACCGCGGATTTAATGTTTGGCATTGCATTCACCTCCTGTAAGGCAGTACAAATCTCTGTGACTCACAACTTAAAATAGTTTAGCATGCGCCTTCCCAAAATGCAACAAGCAAACCGTGGTTATCTCCTGAAAAATCAGCGGCTTCCCTTCTTTCCTCCCCTGTATAAATGCTCCTTCCTTCCCGCACAATAGAAACAACCCTAATCCAAGGAGGCTGACTGGAATGCAGCTTGATTTGAGCCTGTACGGCGTTCGCACGGATCTTGCCATCGAAGCGCGGGAATTGGCGGCCCGGGGCGGAGCCCGTACCATTCCCGGAGTAAGCGAGAATGTAGAGGAAGCGGACGGCATTACCATCACCCGGCTCAGCGTTACAACCGCCGCAGGTTCGCAGGCGATCGGCCGCAGCCTGGGCAACTATGTGACGCTGGAAGTGCCCGGTCTGCGTACCGGAGACACCGGCCTTCAGCAGAAGGTCGCCGAGGCATTCGCCCGTGAATTCGAGGAGTTCATGGCCCGGATCGGCATCGGCAAGGATGCGCCTGTACTGATCGTCGGCCTCGGCAACTGGAATGTGACGCCCGATTCCCTCGGTCCGCTCGTCGTGGAGAACGCCTTGATTACCCGCCAGTTCTATGAGCTGGTGCCGGATCAGGTCTCTCCCGGCTACCGGAGCGTCAGCGCCATTGCGCCCGGCGTGCTCGGGCTGACCGGGATCGAGTCCAGCGATATCGTCCAGGGGATTGTCGAACGAACGAAGCCCGCGGCCGTTATTGCCATCGACGCGCTGGCCTCTCGTTCGCTGGAACGGGTCAACACGACGATCCAGATTGCCGACATCGGCATTCATCCCGGCTCGGGCATCGGGAACAAGCGCCGGGGGCTGACGAAGGAAGTGCTCGGCGTTCCGTGCATCGCCATCGGCGTTCCGACGGTCTGCTACGCCTCCACCATCGTCAACAATGTGCTGGAGATGATGAGCTCGCATTTCGGCGGAACGGGAGCGCCGCACACGAAGCGGATCATGGGCTTGCTCAACGACATCTCCGAGCAGGAACGGCTCTCGCTGGTCAAGGAAGTGCTGGAGCCGCTCGGACATGACCTCATCGTTACGCCGAAAGAGATTGACGAGTTTATTGAAGATATTGCGAATGTCGTGGCGAGCGGCCTCAACGCTGCGCTTCATGAAGCCGTCGATCCCGGCAATGTCGGGGCGTATACGCACTGACCACAGGCGGCGCTGCGGCGAAGGCGCGGCGTAATCCGGGTACAGGACAGGCCGGACTTCCGGGGACATTTCGGGATGACGGCCTGTCTCTTTTTGCAGGCGAATCTGTTCTATCGTTCTCCTCTTCCTCATAGATTGGGAGTATAAGAGATTACAGAGGGTGCAAGGAGGACATAACGATAATGAACAGACACTGGTTTCAACTCTGGAACCTGGCGCGGCTGCGCAGCCGCTTCCTGGACATGCTGGCTTTGGGACGGACGCTGCTGCTGCTCTCGGCGGGCTCCCTGCTCTTCTTCGTTCTGTTGGGTGCGGGAGGAGCGGCCGGACACAAGCTGAACCCGTCCCCCCTGCCGTCGATGCAGGGTCTGGCCGCTTCGCTGTCCGGCGGGTTCTTCAAGGAGATGCTCGGCATGGAGGTGGCGCATCTCCCGAAGGCGAAAGAGGGTTCGGCGCTGTCGGGGAACAAAGTAACGGCCTTTGTGCTGGAGATGCTGACCAGCATCAATCCTTCCGATCCCAAGAGCCTGATTGCCCGCGAAGTTCCGGGTCTGGCCGCCGACGATCCGGTGCTGCTTCGCCGGGGTTCGGGCGGGGCAGGCGGCGCTCCGGCCGATTACCATCCGGGAACCGGCGGACAGGCTGCCCCGGACCCTGCGCCGTCGACAGACCCTGCACCGTCCCCTGACCCGGCAGCGGCCGCATCGTCCCCGGGTCCGTCCGGGCAGCCGGCCGAATCAGCCGCCCCGGACAGCCAGGGCCAAGGCGGCGCCGGAAGCAGCGGCGAAGGCGATCCCGCAGTGAAACGGGTGCTCATCTACCATTCCCATGCAAGAGAGTCTTATAATCCGCTGCTCGGAACGGCAAGCGACAACCCAAGCTCGGCCGATCCCGACCGGAATGTCATGCTGGTCGGCTCCTATGTCGCCTCCGTCCTGGAGAAGAGAGGCATCGGCACGCTGCATTCCACGCAGGATTATGCCTCCACGATGCCGGACTACAATTGGAATTTCTCCTATAAATACTCCCGGATGACGGTCAAATCGGCGATGGCGGCCAACGGCGAGCTGGACGAGATGATCGACATTCACCGGGACTCCCAGCGCCACGACAAGACGACAACGGTAATCGGCGGGCAGTCCTATGCGCAGATCTACTTCATTCTCGGCCACGAGAACAAGGACTGGAAGAAGAATGAAGCGTTCGCCAACGCGATTCATCAGCGGCTGGAGAAGCAGTATCCCGGAATTTCGCGCGGCATCTGGGGAAAGACTTCGGCGCAGGGCAACGGCGAATACAATCAGTCGCTGTCTCCCAACAGCGTGCTGATCGAGATCGGCGGCGTTGACAGTACGAAGGAAGAACTGAAGCGGACGGCAGACGCGCTGGGCGAAGCCATTGCCGATGTCTACTGGAGCGGCCATGAGGCCCAGAAGGCGGATGCACCCGCCAATTAGAAGAAGAGGGAGGAACGGATATGAACCGGGCTGGCAAAAAAATCGCCGTACTCGGCCTGTGGATCGGGATCGGCGTTCTGGTGGGCATGCAGTTCGGCGGCGGGAAAGCCGCCGTCTCTTCCCCGGTGCCGGGCTACCGCGTGCTGCCCGCCGGGAATCAACCGGCCGCCGCAGCCCCGGCGGCCGGAACCGGGGCCGTGACCGGCTACCGGGTCGAGCCGGACGGCGGGGGCGGCTACCTGTACATTCCGGTGACGCTTCTGCCGTCCGGAAGTGCCGGGGCCGCGGGAACAGCCGCAGCCGGGACCGGAAGCTCCGGCGCGGGAACGGCCGTTTCGCCGGAGAGTGCCAAGTCCTCCGGCGGGCAGACCGTGCTGCCGGACCCCGGAGGCGGCGAACTGCCTTCCGGGAAGGAAGCGGCGCTGACCCCCGGCCAGATTCTCGTGCCGGAAGCGCCGGAGCCGCCGGTCGATGTGCTGGCCGACAAGACGGCCGGACTGCTTCAGGACGCCTCGCGCGCGGGCATCCGCTGGATTGTATCCCTGTTCGACTCCGGAGAATGACGGCTCCCGCCCTTCGGGATTGCTGGGCGCAGGCTCTGCTGATATAATAAGGGGATTAACAACAGGCTGTCTGTGGGGGTAAGGAATGACTGACGTTCAGAAGAGACAACAACAAATCCGCAATTTCTCGATTATCGCACATATAGACCATGGCAAATCGACGCTGGCCGACCGGATTCTGGAATACACGGGCGCCCTCAGCTCCCGCGAGATGCAGGAGCAGGTGCTGGACCAGATGGACCTGGAACGCGAACGCGGGATTACGATCAAGCTGCAGGCTGTCCGGCTCGGCTACAAGGCCGACGACGGGCAGGAGTATCTGCTGAACCTGATCGATACCCCGGGACATGTAGACTTCACGTATGAAGTATCGCGGAGCCTTGCCGCCTGCGAAGGCGCGCTGCTCGTTGTCGATGCCGCCCAGGGGATCGAAGCCCAGACGCTCGCCAACGTGTATCTGGCGCTGGACAACAACCTGGAGATTCTGCCGGTCATCAACAAGATCGACCTGCCGAGCGCCGATCCCGAACGGGTGAAGCAGGAGATCGAGGATGTCATCGGCCTTGACGCGAGCGAAGCGGTTCTGGCTTCGGCCAAAGCGGGCATCGGCATCAAGGAGATTCTGGAGCAGGTGGTCAAGCAGGTTCCGCCTCCGAGCGGAAGCATGGACAATCCGCTCAAAGCGCTGATCTTCGACTCCCATTATGATCCGTACAAAGGCGTTATCGTCTACGTCCGGGTGGTGGACGGCAGTATCCGCGCCGGTTCGAAGATCAAGATGATGGCGACCGACAAATCGTTCGAGGTTATCGAAGTCGGAGCGTTCATGCCGAGAATGAGTATTGTGGAAGAGCTGCTTCCCGGAGACGTCGGCTTCATTGTGGCCGGCATCAAGCATGTGGGCGATACCCGGGTCGGCGATACGGTTACGGACGCCAAAACTCCTGCACCCGAGCCGCTTCCGGGTTACCGGAAGATCAACCCGATGGTTTACTGCGGCCTGTACCCGATCGAGACTTCCGATTACAACGACCTGCGCGAAGCGCTGGAGAAGCTCCAGCTCAACGACGCTTCCTTGAGCTTCGAGCCGGAGACGTCGAGCGCGCTCGGCTTCGGCTTCCGCTGCGGCTTCCTCGGCCTGCTGCATATGGAGATTATCCAGGAGCGGATCGAGCGCGAGTTCAATATTCCGCTGATTACGACCGCGCCGAGTGTAATCTATCGCATCAAGCTGACGAACGGGGAAGAGCTTCAGATCGACAACCCGTCGAACTACCCGGAAGTCGGCAAGATCGACTATGTCGAAGAGCCTTTTGTGAAAGCCGCGATCATCGTCCCGAACGACTACGTCGGAACGGTCATGGAGCTGTGCCAGAACAAGCGCGGCGAATTCGTCAATATGGAGTACCTGGATACGACGCGCGTTACCATTACGTATCAGATCCCGCTGTCGGAGATCGTCTACGACTTCTTCGACCAGCTGAAATCGGGAACGAAGGGTTATGCTTCGTTCGACTACGAAATCTCCGGATATCGCCAGTCCAATCTGGTGAAGATGGACATTCTGCTGAACGGCGAGCAGGTGGATGCGCTGTCGTTCATCGTCCACCGGGACCGGGCCTATAATCGGGGCCGGATTATCTGCGAGAAGCTGCGCGGCATTATCCCGCGCCAGATGTTCGAGGTGCCGATCCAGGCATCCGTCGGCACGAAGGTAGTCGCCCGCGAGACCGTCAAGGCTATGCGCAAGAACGTGCTTGCCAAGTGCTACGGCGGCGATATCTCGCGTAAGCGGAAGTTGCTGGAGAAGCAGAAGGAAGGCAAGAAGCGGATGAAGCAGGTCGGCAGCGTCGAGGTGCCGCAGGAAGCCTTTATGGCGGTTCTGAAGATCGACGAATAGCTGAGCGCCGCAGGCACGAGGAAGCCGTCAGGCTTCCTTTTTCTTTTTGGCAGAAAGACCACCACCGATAATCCCGAAGGAGGGAATCCCATGAATTCCGTAAGCCAAATGCAACGGCCCGTCGGCTCCCCGCCGGAAGCGGTCTATATTCATATTCCGTTCTGCACGAATAAATGCTTCTATTGTGATTTCAATTCCTATGTGCTGAAGGATCAGCCGGTCATGGACTATTTGCGGGCCCTGGACCGCGAGATGGAGCTGACGGTGCGGGACAACCCGCCGGGGACGATCCGCAGCATCTTTGTCGGCGGCGGTACGCCGACGGTGCTGAAGCCCGACGAGATGGCGTTCTTCCTGGCGAGTGTCCGCAAGCATTTTCCGAACTGGGCCGAAGATATCGAGTTCTCGATGGAAGCGAACCCGGGAACGACCGATCCGGATAAGCTGGCCGTGATGAAGGAGGGGGGCGTCAACCGCGTCAGCTTCGGCGTGCAGGCCTTCCAGAACGACCTGCTGGGCGGAATCGGGCGGATTCACAATACCGACGATGTCTACCGCAGCCTGGAGAATGCCCGGGCCGCCGGACTCGATAACCTCTCCATCGACCTCATGTTCGGCCTGCCGAACCAGACGGTGGATATGCTGGCCGAGAGCGTCCGCCGGGCGCTGGAGCTGAATCTGCCCCATTACTCGATCTACAGCCTGAAGGTAGAGGAGAATACGCTGTTCCACACACTGTTCAACAAGAATCAGCTGCCGCTTCCCAATGAAGAGGACGAGCTGCGGATGTATCAGCTCCTGATGGAAGAGATGGCCGCGGCCGGATACAAGCAGTACGAAATCAGCAATTTCGCCAAGCCGGGCAAGGAGAGCCGCCACAACATTGCCTATTGGCGCAACCGCGATTATTACGGACTCGGTGCGGGAGCGCACGGCTATGCGAAGCGTCTGCGGCATGTCAACATCAAGGGCGTCAATCCGTACAATGAAGCCTGCCGCTCGGGGCTGCCGCGGCTGGAGACGCATGCCGTACCGGAAGCCGAAGCGATGGAGGATTTCATGATGGTCGGGCTGCGTATGCTGGACGGGATTTGCGGCGAGGATTTCCAAGCGCAGTTCGGGCGGCCGGTGGAGGATATTTTTGGCCCGCAGCTGCATAAGCTGGTAAGCGCCGGGCTGCTGGAGCGCGAAGGGGGCACCTACCGGCTCAGCAGCAAGGGAATTCTGTTCGGCAACGACGTATTCGGCGAGTTCGTCGGGACGGTTGAAGAGATTTAATTTTGAAATTACCGCTTGAATTGTCATACACTGTGATGTATATTTATTCATAGTATTTGACGAGGGAGTGAAGACAAGTGCTTGCAAAGCCCAAGACGCTGCCAACTGTCCCGAACGCCGCGGTATGCCGCAATGCAACCGTGGAGGATATCGAGCCGCTGTACCTGATGATCGAGGAATATGCGCAGCGCGGAATTATGCTGCCCAGATCCCGGGAAGCTCTCAGGCGCCAGCTCCGTCACTTCGTCGTTGCCGAGGTGAACGGGAAGGTGGTCGGCTGCGGTTCGCTCTGCCGTCTGGGCAGCGATCTGGTCGAGATTCGCTCGCTGGGTCTGCGCGAAGAATGCAAAGGACTTGGAATCGGCTCCCTGATCGTGGAGAAATTGACCGAGGAAGCCCGCAAGCAGGGCATCCCGAAGATTATGGCTCTCACCTACGCCGTAAGCTTCTTCCTGAAGAACGGATTCCGGGTCGTGGATAAAGAGATTTTTCCGGAGAAAGTCTGGACGGACTGCGTCAACTGTCCGAAGCAGCATGCCTGCGATGAAATCGCTGTGCTGAAGCTGTTGTCCTAGCGGAATTCCCGAGAATTCGTGAGCCGTCCGGTCCGGCGCTCTGCCGCCTGGTGCCGGTCGGTCTATGTCATATGTTCGCCAAAGCCCTCTTCCGTGGATACCGGAAGAGGGCTTTGTTCGCATCCATTCAGCCGGTGCGCCGCAGAGAAGATCATGTTGAGCCGGGCGGGTAATAATAAAGAGGGTGGACAGAATAGGGGGAACATGCGTAAAGCCAGGGAGAATCTACGGAAAGGTGCGTGCGTCAGATGGAATATTACCGCCGTACATCCGCCGAGGTGCTGGAGGCGCTCGGCAGCGCCGACCAGGGTCTCAGCAGCGATGAGGCGCAGCGGAGGCTGGAAGAACAGGGATATAACGAACTCAAGGGGGCGAGCCGGGTTCCGGTATGGAAGCTGTTCGCGGAGAACTTCCGCGATCCGCTCGTCATCGTGCTGCTGGTTGCAGCCGGCGTGCAGATCGCGCTTGGGCATGCGGCCGAATCACTGATCATCGCAGGCGTGCTGGTGCTGAACGCGGTCATCAGCGTCGTGCAGACCTTGAAGGCCGAGAGTTCGCTGGATGCGCTCCGGAAGATGGCCGCGCCGGAAGCCAAGGTGAGACGCGGCGGAGAGACGCTGCGGCTTCCCGCCCGGGAGCTGGCGCGGGGCGATGTTGTGCTTCTGGAAGCCGGGGACTACGTGCCCGCGGACGGACGGCTGCTGGAAGCGGAGAGCCTGCGCGTCGAAGAGGGGATGCTGACGGGAGAATCCGAGCCGGTCGACAAGATCGTTGAACCGATTGCGGAGGAGGTGCCGCTCGGCGACCGGCGCAATCTGGTCTTCAGCGGTTCGCTGATCGTCTACGGCCGGGGCCGGCTGATCGTTACCGAGACGGGAAGCGGCACCGAGATCGGCAAGATCGCCGGACTGATCGAGAGTGCGGAGGCGAAGCAGACGCCGCTGCAGCGCAAGCTTGAGGATTTCGGCAAAAAGCTCGGCATCGCCATCCTGCTGCTGTGCATTGTGATCTTCGGCGTCCAGGCGCTGCGAGTCTGGCTCTCGTCGGACGGCGGCGATCTCATGCCCGCCATCCTGGACGCGCTGATGTTCGCCGTGGCGGTGGCCGTTGCCGCCATCCCGGAAGCCCTGTCCTCGATTGTGACCATTGTCCTGTCGGTCGGCACAAGCAAGATGGCCAAGCGGCACGCGATCATCCGGCGGCTGCCGGCGGTGGAATCGCTCGGTTCGGCGGGGGTGATCTGTACGGACAAGACCGGCACGCTGACCCAGAATCAGATGACGGTCGTGGATTATTATCTGCCCCAGGCCGGGCATCATCTGTTCTCCGACAAGCAGGAGGAATGGTCCGAGGCGGAGCGGCGGCTGCTGCATATCGCCGTGCTGTGCAATGATTCGCATATCAATGAAGAGGGCAAGCAGCTCGGCGATCCGACTGAGGTGGCGCTGATTGCGTTCAGCGACAGCCGGAACCGGGACTACCGGGAGATTCGGGAGAACTTCCCCCGCGAGGCCGAGGTGCCGTTCGATTCCGACCGCAAGCTGATGACGACGGTGCATACATTCGAAGGCAGGAAGACGCTGCTGACCAAGGGCGGACCCGATGTGCTGTTCAACCGCTGCGACCGGGTCTTCCTGAACGGCGAAGAAGCGCCGCTGACCGAAGAACTGCGGCGCGGATTCGTGGAAGCGAACGAGGCGTTCTCGTCGAGGGCGCTCCGGGTGCTGGCCTATGCGTACAAGCGGGCCGAAGACAACAGCGCGGATGTCGGACCCGAAGATGAGCGGGGCCTAGTGCTGGTCGGACTGACAGCCATGATCGACCCGCCCCGCGAAGAGGTCTACGGTTCAATCGAAGAGGCGAACCGCGCGGGCATCCGGACGATCATGATAACCGGCGACCATAAGACGACCGCCCAGGCGATCGGACGCGACATCGGTCTGATGGGCGAGGGGGAAATTGCCGTAACGGGCCAGGAGCTGGACGCGATGAGCGACGAAGAACTGGACCGGAAGCTGGAATCCATCGGCGTCTACGCCCGCGTATCGCCGGAGAACAAGATCCGGATCGTCCGCGCCTGGCAGCGCAAAGGCAAGATAACAGCTATGACCGGCGACGGCGTCAACGATGCTCCGGCGCTGAAGCAGGCCGACATCGGCGTGGCCATGGGCAGCGGCACCGATGTCGCCAAGGATGCGGCCGCGATGATTCTGGCGGACGACAACTTTGTCTCGATCGTCCAGGCGGTAAGCGTGGGACGGACTGTTTTTGACAATATCAAAAAAGCGATTGCCTACCTCTTCGCCGGCAATCTCGGCGCGATCCTCGCCATCTTCTTCGCGCTTCTGATGGACTGGATCAACCCGTTCACGGCCATTCAGCTTCTCTTCATCAATCTCGTGAACGATTCGCTGCCCGCGATTGCGCTGGGCCTGGAGAAAGCGGAGCCCGACGTTATGAACCGCCGGCCGCGTGATATCAAGGAAGGGCTGTTCGCCGGAGGGACGCTGCGCGTCGTGCTGATCCGCGGTCTCTTTATCGGCGCGGCCGTCATTACTTCCCAGGCGATCGGACTCGGCTATTCATCCGAGATCAGCGTCGCCATGGCGTTCACCACGCTGATTCTGGCACGCACGCTGCAGACGTTCGCCGCCCGGTCGAACTCGCAGACGTCTGTACAGGCCGGATTTCTGGCCAATAAGTATGTGCTGGGCGCGGTTGCCGTCTGTCTGCTGCTGTACGGCTTGACGGTACTGCCGGGCATCCGCCGGTTCTTCTCGATTCCCGGTGACTTCGCCCTGGAGCACTGGCTGCCCGCAGCCGGACTCGCGCTCGGCGCCGTTGTGCTGATGGAGCTGGTCAAGCTCTTCCGGTTCCGGCGCGAAGAATCAGCCTCTTCCTAGAAGATGCGGCTGAAGAACCGTCGGTAGCTGCGGACGTTGGAAGCCCCTCCCTTCCCCGAAGAAGGAGGGCTTTGTCCTGTCCGCAGACCCGCGCAATTATACGCCGAATTCCCGTGCTGCATTCGTGTCTGCGCTTGACAATGCAGCCTGGAATTTGGTATTTTTGTAGTAGCGGTTAGCACTCGTCTTCGATGAGTGCTAACGAAATGGATAACGACAACCGCCGGGAGGGAATGCTAATGTTAACCGAACGTCAGAGAATGATACTGAATGCGATTGTTGACGACTATATTCGTTCGGCCGAGCCGGTAGGGTCGCGAAGCATCTCCAAACGCGGAGATGTCGGATACAGTCCCGCTACTATCCGCAATGAAATGGCAGACCTGGAAGAGCTCGGATATCTGGAGCAGCCGCATACGTCGGCGGGCCGGATTCCTTCGCACAAGGGCTACCGCTATTATGTCGATCATCTCGTTCCCGGAAGCGCGGCGGAGCTGGACGAAGCCGGAACGATCCGGTCTTTTTTTGCCGAGAAGCTGAACGAAACGGAACAGGTGATCCAGCACGCGGCTCTGATTCTGTCCAATATGACGAACTACACTTCCATCCTGCTGGGACCGGAGGTTTTTCATACTTCTCTGCGCCATTTCCAGCTGCTGCCTCTGGATGACCGGACGGCGGTGGCGATTATTGTAACCAGCACCGGGCAGGTCGAGAACCGGACGGTCAGCGTTCCTCCGGAAATCTCGCTCTCCGAGATGGAGAAGATGGTCAATATGCTGAACCGCCGGCTCGTCGGGGTTCCTCTTTATAAGCTGAAGACCCGGCTCTACAACGAGCTGGCCGAAGAGATGCAGCGGCATATTACGCATTACGAAGAGCTGATGGGCATGCTGGATGCGGCGCTGGACAACGACAGCGAGCAGCGCGTGTACCTGAGCGGCACGACCAATATGCTGACCCAGCCCGAATTCAAGGATGTCGACAAGGTCAAGGATATTCTCGACCTTCTGGAAGAGCGGCCGACGCTGCTGAAGCTTCTGACCCCGGCGCCGGCGAACTCCGGCATTCAGGTGCGGATCGGCACCGAGAACGATCATGAGGCTTTTGCCAATTGCAGCCTGATTACCGCCACGTATTCGCTGGACGGCCAGGCGGTGGGCAGCATCGGCATCCTGGGGCCGACCCGGATGGAGTACGCCCGCGTGATGGGCATTATGAACGCACTCTCGCAAAATTTGACAGCGATGCTGGCACACTGGTATAAGTGAGTTTAGTGTGTCTGATAGACAGCGGTGACGCATTCTAAGGAGGTGAACAGACTTGAAAGAGGAACAGGTTCAAGAGACAGGCGTTGCCGGAGAAATGGAAGGCAATGCCGCTGTGAATGAGGAAACGGCGGCCGATCAGGCCGAAGCGATAGAGACGGCAGAAGCGGCTTCTGAAGCCGAACCGGCGGCTGCGAATGCAGCTTCGGAAGAGAGCCGGCGCCTTCAGGCGCTGGTGGAAGAGAGCCAGGGCCGTCTGCTGCGGGTGCAGGCCGACTATGATAATTTCCGCCGGCGCACGCAGAAAGAGAAGGAAGAGCTGGCCCAGTACGCAACGGCCAAGCTCGTGACCGAGCTGCTTCCCGTTCTGGACAACTTTGAACGGGCGCTTGCGACAGCGCCGGCCGGAAGTGAGTCCGAAGCGTTCGCCAAGGGCGTGAACATGATTTTCCGTCAACTGGACGGCGTGTTGAAGTCGGAAGGCCTGACCGTAATGGAAGCGGCAGGACAACCGTTCAACCCGGAATTCCATCAGGCGATTATGCAGGTGGAGAGCGACGAGCATGAAGAAGGCATCGTAACGGAGGAAGTCCAGAAGGGCTACCTGCTGAAGGATAAAGTGCTTCGTCCGGCCATGGTCAAAGTCAGCGTTTAAGGGCTTGGGCATAAGCTCCGTAAAAACTTGGCTTATGCTTCCGAAGCAGTTTTACTGCGAAGTAAATACAGGAAGCATAGCTCCGTAAAAACTTGGTTTATGCTTTCGAAGCAGTTTTTACTGCGAAGTACATTCAGGAAGCATAAGCTCCGTAAAAACTTGGCTTATGCTTCCGAAGCAGTTTTTACTGCGAAGTAAATTCAGGAAGCATAGCTCCGTAAAAACTTTTAGGAGGCAATCACAGTGAGCAAAGTTATCGGCATTGACTTGGGAACCACCAACTCCTGCGTGGCTGTAATGGAAGGCGGCGAAGCCGTCGTTATCCCTAACCCGGAAGGCGCGCGCACGACTCCTTCGGTTGTAGGCTTCAAGAAGGACGGCGAACGCATCGTCGGCGAGACGGCGAAGCGCCAGGCCATCACGAACCCGGACCGCACGATCATTTCGATCAAGCGCCACATGGGCACGAACCACAAAGAGAACATCGACGGCAAGGAATATTCTCCTCAGGAAATTTCCGCTATGATTCTGCAGAAGCTGAAATCCGACGCCGAAGCTTACCTCGGCCAGACGGTGACGCAGGCGGTTATCACGGTACCGGCCTACTTCAACGACGCCCAGCGTCAAGCGACCAAGGACGCCGGCAAGATTGCCGGTCTTGAAGTACTGCGCATCGTGAACGAACCGACGGCTGCGGCCCTGGCCTACGGCCTGGAAAAAGCCGAAGATCAGACGATCCTCGTCTATGACCTGGGCGGCGGCACCTTTGACGTCTCCATTTTGGAACTGGGCGACGGCTTCTTTGAAGTTAAAGCGACCAGCGGCGACAACCGCCTCGGCGGCGACGACTTCGACCAGAAGATCATCGATTACCTGGTTGCCGAGTTCAAGAAGGAACAGGGCATTGACCTGGGCAAAGACAAGGCGGCTGTACAGCGCCTGAAGGATGCCGCCGAGAAGGCGAAGAAAGAACTGTCCGGCGTGCTGACCACTACGGTATCGCTGCCGTTCATCACCGTGGTCGACGGCGTGCCGCAGCACTTGGAAGTCAACCTGACCCGCGCGAAATTCGACGAGCTGACCGCCGATCTGGTAGAACGCACACTCGGACCGACACGCCAGGCGCTCACCGATGCCGGCATGACCCCGGCCGATCTCGACCGCATCGTGCTGGTCGGCGGATCGACCCGTATTCCGGCTGTTCAGGAAGCGATCAAACGCCTGACGGGCAAAGAGCCGCACAAGGGCGTTAACCCGGACGAAGTGGTTGCTCTGGGCGCTGCCGTTCAGGCTGGCGTGCTGACAGGCGACGTCAAAGACGTCGTGCTGCTCGACGTAACGCCGCTGTCCCTGGGCATTGAGACTGCAGGCGGCGTGTTCACGAAGATGATTGAGCGCAACACAACGATTCCGACCAGCAAGTCGCAGGTGTTCTCCACCTTTGCCGACAACCAGCCGAGCGTGGAAATCCATGTCCTGCAGGGCGAACGCCAGATGGCAAGCGGCAACAAGACGCTGGGCAAATTCATGCTGAACGACATTCCGCCGGCACCGCGCGGCGTACCGCAGATCGAAGTTACCTTTGACATCGATGCCAACGGGATCGTCAACGTATCGGCTACCGATAAGGGAACCGGCAAGAGCCAGAAGATTACGATTACGTCTTCCAGCGGCCTGAGCGACGCCGAAGTGGAACAGATGATGAAGGATGCCCAGCTGCATGCGGAAGAAGACCGCAAACGCAAGGAACTGGTGGAAGCGAAGAACAACGCCGACCAGCTCATCTACTCCACCGAGAAGCTGATCAAGGACCTCGGCGACAAGGCCGATGCTTCCGAAGTCGAGAAGGCCAATGCCGCGAAGGATAAGCTGAAGGAAGCCGCAGGAACTGACAATCTGGAAGAGATCAACGCAGCGGTCGAAGCGCTGACCGAAGTGGTACAGCAGCTCTCCGTGAAGCTGTATGAGCAGGCAGCCCAGGCCGAAGGCGCAGGAGCCGAAGCGGCAGGCGAGGCCGGAGCGAAGAAAGACAATGTCGTCGACGCCGACTACGAAGTCGTGGACGACCAAGACAAGAAATAAGCCGACCGGACGCGCTAGGGCGCGGAGCGTAGGCCGATTTCTACAAAACGGTTGCCGTCCCTTACCGGGACGGTGCAGCCGTTTTTGCTTGATTGCAGGCAAAGTGCACAGGTTGAACAGAATGCAAGGGGAAACGGAGGTGAGGACCGATGGCGGACAAGAGGGATTACTATGAGGTGCTGGGCATAGACAAAGGCGCTTCGGACGACGAAATCAAGAAGGCCTACCGGAAGCTGGCGCGCCAGTACCATCCGGACGTGAACAAAGCGCCGGACGCCGAGGCCAAGTTCAAGGAAGTCAAGGAAGCCTATGATGTCCTCAGCGACGGACAGCAGCGGGCCCGT
Source organism: Paenibacillus glufosinatiresistens (assembly GCF_031470375.1). Lineage (NCBI taxonomy): Bacteria > Bacillati > Bacillota > Bacilli > Caryophanales > Paenibacillaceae > Paenibacillus > Paenibacillus glufosinatiresistens. The sequence continues at coordinate 1,045 of NZ_JAVFHT010000023.1, read as the reverse complement.
TACGACCAGTACGGGCACATCGATCCGAACCAGGGAATGGGCGGCGGCTTCGGCGGCGGCGATTTTGGCGGTCTCGGCGATATCTTCGATATGTTCTTCGGCGGCGGCGGCCGGCGCGATCCGAATGCTCCGCAGCGGGGCAACGATCTGCAGTATACGATGACGATCGAGTTCAAGGAAGCGGTCTTCGGCAAAGAAACCGATATTACCATTCCGCGGACCGAGGACTGCGATACCTGCTTCGGCACCGGCGCCAAGCCGGGAACGAAGCCGCAGGTCTGCGGCGTCTGCCACGGCAGCGGCCAGCAGGAGGTTGTACAGAACACGCCGCTGGGCCGGATGGTCAACCGCCGTTCCTGCTCCAACTGCGGCGGCACCGGCAAGATCATCAAGGAGAAGTGCCACACCTGCGGCGGAGCGGGGAAGGTCAAGAAGCAGCGTAAAATCCATGTGCGGATTCCGGCGGGTGTCGACGACGGCGCCCAGCTCCGCATGAGCGGCGAAGGCGAAGGCGGCCTGCGCGGCGGCCCTTCCGGCGATCTGTACATTATTATCCGGGTAAAGCCGCATGATTTCTTCGTGCGCGAGAACGACGACATTCTCTGCGAAGTGCCGCTGACGTTCGCCCAGGCGGCGCTCGGCGACGAGATTGAGATTCCGACGCTGACCGAGAAGGTCAAGCTTAAGATACCGGCAGGCACCCAGACGGGCACGTTCTTCCGGCTCAAAGGCAAGGGCGTTCCGCGCCTGCGCGGAACCGGCAGCGGCGACCAGCATGTCCGCGTGGTCGTCGTAACGCCTAGCCGGCTGAGCGACGAGCAGAAGGACCTTCTGCGCCAGTTCGCCTCGCTCAACGGCGAAGAGACGCATGAACAGGAGCAGTCTTTCTTTGACCGGATGAAGCGGGCATTCCGCGGCGATTGACGGACGGAAGAGCCATAAGCAAAGCCTGTATGAATCGGACTCGCGGGGCTGTCTCAAAAGGGTCATAAAATGACCTGAGAGACAGCCCCGTTTTTTTGCTGGTGGAATACAAAAAGAAACC
>NZ_JAVFHT010000022.1:0-54778 GCF_031470375.1 Paenibacillus glufosinatiresistens | reverse complement strand
CTGAATATTGTTTGAGCTTCTGCCCTTTAAACGCCATAAAAATGCACCCCTTAGATTTTATCGGAATAACCAGGGGGGGTTTCCAATGTCTATTCTAAGGGGTGCACTTCAATTCGGCGACGGGGCTGTTCATTTTGGCGTAAAATTCCCGAACTACAGTTCCAGGCTCTCTCCCGGCAGCAGCGGGCACCCCTCGATGCCCTCCGATTTCAAGCGACGGCTGAATTCGCCGGCATCCTGGGCGATGGCCGGGAAGGTATTGTAATGTATCGGCAGAACTTTGTCGGCCCGCAGCCACTTGGCTGCAAGCAGCGCGTCGTCGGGGCCCATCGTCAGCATATCTCCGATCGGCAGCGCCGCGAGATCAATATTATGACGCTCGCCGATCAGCCGCATATCGCTGAACAGCGACGTATCCCCTGCATGATAGAATGTCCGTCCGCCCATATCCAGCACAATACCCGCCGGTTCCCCCGCATAGATCCAGCTGTCCCCTTCCGTTATGGACGAAGAGTGCAGCGCCTGCGTGTACTTCAGGGTGAAATCGCGGTAGGTGCAGCCTCCCCCGATGTTCATCGGCATGACTTCAGCCCCCTTCTTCCGGCAGTACTGCGCCAGCTCGAAGGGCGCGAAGATCGGGCATTCGTTGGCAAGAGCGATTTCCACCGCATCTCCCAGATGATCGGAATGGCCATGCGTCAGCAGAACCGCGCTCACCTTGACGGCATCCGGAGCGATGCCCGACTTGGGATTACCCGAGAGAAACGGATCGATAATCACGGCGCTCTCGCCGCTCTCCGCCAGCACAGCCGAATGGCCGTAATACGTCACTTTCAACATTTTAAGAATCCTCCTCCGAAGGGCGCAGGATAGTTACTCTAATCCATTAACCGTTTTGGCAGGTTCTCCTATCTGTAAAAAGAATGATTGCCGATGGTCACGGCAAACTTGCGCGTGTGGTGAACCGTCAGATCCTGGGCCAGCCGAAGCGACAGAAAATAATAGGTGTCGTCGGTAACTGCCTTGACGCCGCTGAGCGCCTCATTCACGGCGCGGATGCTGTCGGCGTTGGGCTTGACACGCTGAAGACGCCCGTTCTGCACCGGGCTGAATTGGCTCTTCTGATAGATCACATCTCTAATGGTATCGGGAAAATTGGCTGACCGCAGCCGGTTTAGGACAACATTGGCGACTGCCACTTTGCCTATGTACGGTTCGCCCTCTGCTTCCGCCATCACAATTCGCTGAAGGAGAAGCAGATCCTCGCGAGAAACGCTGTAGCTCTCGGTTGCCCGGTCTTTCTGATCCGGGGTCAGCAGCTCGGTTCTCGTGAAGTATAAGATAGTGGGGGTATTGGCCTGGACGGCCGTCTTGGACTTCTGCGCGGCTTGTCTGGCGGCTGCCTGTGCCTTAGCCTTGGCCTGCCGCTGCGCCTGCGCGATTGCGGCCTGGGCCGCCTGTTCCTTCTTGTCCCGGTCACTCTTCCACTGGTCCAGCACCTCTGCCGCCGGGCGGGTCTCCCATATTCGGGTTCCCGAGGTCTGAGCGGGCAGCAGCGACAATTCGCTTAGCTGCCGATCCCGTCCCGGCTGACTGGCTCGGATGCCGCCCGGCGATTCCGTCATGGCCGCAGGCGCCGCGGATACCGGCTTCGCCTCCGCCCGGCCCCCCTGAAGCCGGTTCATCGTGACGCGGTCCCCGTATTCCCCGCCTCTTACGCGCGGCTGAAACAGAATTATGGAAGAAAAACACACCAGAATAACGCCGACAAGCAGCGCTACCCAGCGGTTTTGTCTAAATATAAGCATGATATTCCTCCCCGATTTTCGACACATTCCTATTCTATGTAACCGAAAAGGGGAGGTTTGAAAACTTCAACCGTTTATTTGGAAGTATTTAATGAAAATTCAGCAATCGTTTCATACATCGGAACAGCCCCCATCCGCGTAGCCAGCAGCACCATCCGGTCCGCCTCCCACAAGCCGCCCTCTTCGTCCAGGACGCGCTCGACCGCTGTGCGAAGCTGTTCCAAAGCCTGTCTGTCCTCCGGGCCTCCGCGAAATTTCCGCGCCAAGGTGACATGCGGACTGTACGCCCGCTCCTCTGCGCGGAACCCGAGCGGTCCGGTGGCGGCGGTAACCGCCCGCTGAAGCCCGGCCAGGCGGTCCCGTTCCCCCTCGACGCCGGCCCAGAGCACCCGGGGCGCCTCCGGCCTTCCGAAAGAGCCGGTCCCGGCCAGCCGCAGCCGGAACGGAGCCGACTGAAGGGCGGCCCGCTCCAAGGCGCGGGTAAGCCCCGGCACGGCAGCGGTCTCGGTGTCTCCCAGGAACTGGAGCGTGATATGATAATCCTCCGGGTAAGGCCAGCTTGCGAACAACGAACGGGCCGGACCGAAGCGGCAGACCGCGCCCAGCGGCTCCAAAAGCCGCTCCGGCAGACGGATGGCGGTGAACAATCGCATTTTCTCCATCACATTTCACCTTTCTTTCGCAATTTGCTATCCTAGGATGGATAGAGAAGCACCCGGAGAGGAGAATCCCCATGTCCAGATTGATCGTAAGCCTGCACGCCCTCAACGAGAAGCAAAAATCCCTAATCCTCGAGGCTGCGCCCGGTTACCGGCTCGAAGAGACCCGCGCCGATTCGCCCGACCCTGCGCTTCTGGCGCAAGCGGAGATTCTGATCGGCTGGGGCAAAGGCATTGCCGGCCATGTGCTCGCGGAAGGAACGCCCCTCCGCTGGGTGCAGTCCTGGTCGGCAGGCATCGACCGGATGCCGCTGGATCGCCTGCGGGAACGGGGCGTCTTCCTGACCAATGCCAGCGGCGTGCATGCCGAGCCGATCGCCTCGGTGATTATCGGCTTTATGCTGCTCTTTGTCCGCGATTTCCATACGGCGGTCCGCAATCAGGAACGCCGGCTGTGGCAATCGTCCGGCGCCGAGAGCGAGTTGACGGGCAAGACGGCCGTCATTGCCGGAACCGGCCGCATCGGGGCCGAGACCGCGCGGCTCGCCAAGGCGTTCCGCATGAAGACCGTCGGCATCCGCAGCAAGGCCGAGCCGGTTCCCGGATTCGACGAGATCCGGACCACCGGACAGCTGCGCGAAGCGGCCGCGGAGGCCGACTTTGTGATCAATACCCTGCCGCTCACCGACCGCACCCGCGGTCTGTTCGACGCTTCCGTCTTCTCCGCCTTCAAGCCGGGCGCTTACTATATCAGCATCGGCCGCGGCGGCACCACGGTAACGGACGATCTGATCGCGGCTCTTCACAGCCGACGGCTCGCCGGAGCCGGACTGGACGTGTTCGAGCAGGAGCCGCTGCCGGCGGACCATCCGCTCTGGGCCATGGAGCAGGTGGTCATAACCCCGCACAGCGCAGGCAATACGGACCGGTATGCCGACCGGATGGCCGATATTTTTGCCGGGAATTTAAAAGCTTATGCCGCCACAGGAACGCCGGACCTCAATCTCGTCGATTACGAACGCCAATATTGAGCCGGCGGCAGCAATCCCGTCCCGGCTCCCGGCCGCCGCTTAGCGGCAGATCCAGATGAACCGGGTCAGGCTGCTCTTGGATACGGCGCAGCTCTCTTCTACTCGGAAGCCCGCCTGTCCGATCTCCCGCTCAAGCGGCTGTGTGGAGACGATTACCGCCCGGCCGGTCAGCCGGCGCAGCGCCCGCAGCATCTCCAGCGCTTCCTCCGGCGGCAGCACGGAGCACAGATTATAGGGCATGTCCAGAACGGCCGCATCGTACGTCCCCTCCAGACTGCGCATATCCGCCAGCCGGACGGCATCTTCGGGGTAGCCGAAGTGCCGGAGGTTGCCGCGGGCTCCGCGGACAGCCAGCGGGTTCAGATCGCAGCCCGACATCCGGACGCCCATGCTAAAGCCTTCAATCAGCACGTTGCCCATTCCGCAGCAGGGGTCGATGACCCTCTTCTGCTCCGGATCGGGGACGGCCAGATTGACCAGCGAGCGGGACAGCCCGACTCCAAGACCGGTGGAGTACGGATGCGGCTTGATGCGCCGCGCCTGCCAGCTCCGGTCGGCTTCCCGGTACGGGCCGAAGGCATAGACCCCGCCGCGCCGCACAATGCCGTAGACCTGCCCGGGCGAGCGCAGATCGGCTCGGCCCCGGATACAGCGGCCTACCCGGCGCTCCAGTTCCAGCCGTTCCTCGTAGCTGCCTTCGCTTTCTCTGGGGCAGCTTACCCGGAACGATGTTTCGCCCGGCGGAAGCTCGGCCGCGAAGCGGCAGATGTCCTCGACCGAGCCGGAGGCCGACCACACTTCCATGACGCCGGACAGATACGGGCTTCGGCCGGGGTCCACCGCGGCTGCGGAGGACCGGATGCCCGCCGAACCGCGGTCCGCATTGCCCCCGCTGCCTTCTTCCCCTTCCTCTCCAAGCAGAACCTTCAGCTCCAGCCGGCAGAGTTCGCTCTCGGTCTCATGGCTGCGGTAGAAATAATAATAAATCGGTTCCAATGGGTTCATCGCATTGCAAGTTCCTCTCCTCCGCCGTGAATGCTAATCGAGATCGTAGATCGAGCCGACCTTCAGGCCGAACAGCTCGTTGTAGATTTTCTCGGCGAACGCGTCGGTCATTCCGGCAATATAATCAATCACCATATGCTCCCAGGTCCAGATCGGCCGAGCCTGCTTCTGGTCCTTCTCGAACCGCTGCAGCCAGTCGGTCGGGATGATCGCCTTGGAGGCGACCGGGTCCAGGAATGCGCTCCACAGTCGCCGGATAATCCATTCGCTGCGCTTCTGCAGCCGCTGAACCCGCAGATCGCGGATCATGGTGACCCAGGCAAAGCTCTTCAGCACGCTTACCGTGCGAAGCAGATCCTCATCCTCGGCCCCGTCCTTGACAAAAGTAACCTTCTTCCAATCCCCGTCGGAGATTACGCCGAGACTGGCCACGAAGGTGCTGACCCAATATCCTTTGACTTCGCGCCGGGTGCGCGAATAGTCGTTCTCGCAGACCGGCATCTTCTCCTTCCAGACGCGGAGGAACTCGGTCAGCACCGCTTCCGCCTTGCGCCGGATCTGTTCGTCGCTCCACCCTTCCCAGAAGAAATCCTCCAGCGTCAGCACCTTCTCGACAATCAGGCGCAGCGTGTAAGGGTCCTGAAGAAAATACTCATGGACCTCAATCTTGCCTGCCTTAATGCCGTCTTCGAGATCATGGGCGGAATAGGCGATATCGTCGCACAGGTCCATCAATTGGGCCTCCAGCGTTTTTTTGCCGTCCGGAATCCCCCACGCTCCCCGAATCTGCGAGATGTATTCCCACTCGTGCAGGTACATGCCTTTCTTCAGCACCGTTCCGGGGAACGGGTATTTGTTGATCCCCAGCAGAACGGCATCGGACAGATTGAGTCCGTCGAAATTCTCCCGTTTCTCCAGGAACATAATCAGCCGGAAGTTATGGGCATTGCCCTCAAAATGCTCGTATTTGGTCTTCATGCGCGCGCGGATCGCTTCCAGACGCACCGGGTCCGCCCCCGTCTGCGCCGCTTCCTGCAGCGTCTTCTCCTCAATCAGCTTCTCCAGAATGCTGTCCAGCACCTCTTCGCCCTTGTGGCCGAACGGCGGATGGCCGAAATCATGGGCGATGGCCGCGCATTCCACAACCTCGGGGTCGATCACAAGTCCGGGATTGTCGGCTTGTCCGGTCTCGACCTCCGGGTAAGCGCGCAGCAGGCTCTTCGCCGCTTCCCGCGCAATCTGGGCCACCTCCAGCGAATGGGTCAGCCGGGTGCGGTAATAATCGCCGGTGCCCGCGCCGAACACCTGGGACTTGCCCTGAAGACGGCGGAAGGTCGGCGAGTGAATCAGCCGGGAATAGTCCCGCTCATAGACGGCACGCGAAGTTTCCAGCCGGGCAGCTTCCGGGTATTGCCGGTGCTCCCGCTCCTGAAATCTGGTCATTTGAAGCCACCCCCTGATCGGTCTGTTCGTTATAGTAATTCATTATAAGGGATTTTCGGTCAAAGTTTCATCCTCTATACAGGCGGAGGTTCTTCAATTGCAGCCCCCGGTTAAATCGGGTAGTCTTATAAGAGGATGCACTGCCGCCAAGGAGGCTGATGAACCGTGCCCGAAGAGGTTTCCTATACAACCGAAGAGGTCGCCAAGCTGCTGAAGATCTCCAAGCTGAAGGTATATGATCTGATCAAAAAGGGCGAGCTTCCCTCGTACCGGGTCGGCAAGCAAATGCGCGTGGACGCTTCGGATCTCGAGCTGTACAAACGCCGCTCCCGGGAAGGCGGCGCTCCGCCGCCGCTTCCGCTCCCGCAGGCGCCTTCCGCCGGGCAGGGCTTGCCGCCCTGGCAGCAGGCTCCGGGAACGAACCGCGCCGGCCTGCGCGATATCGTCATCACCGGCCAGGATATGAGCCTCGACATTCTGGCCCAGCATCTCGAACGGTCCTCGCCCTCGATGCGTCCGCTGCGCTCCTACGCAGGCAGTCTCGACAGCCTGATCTCGATGTACCGGGGAGAGTCCGACATTGTCAGCACCCATCTGCTGGACGGAGATACGGGGGCCTACAACCTGCCTTATGTACGCCGGCTGCTCGTAGGTCTTCCCTTCCTGATAGTCCGACTGCTGACCCGGAGCGCGGGCCTGTACGTCGCCAAGGGCAATCCGAAGGGAATAACCGGGTGGGAGGATCTTGCCCGGAGCGGATATGTGCTCGTCAACCGCGAGCGCGGCTCCGGCGCCCGCGTTCTGCTGGACGAGCAGCTCCGGCTGCTCGGCCTCTCCTCCCGCGGAATCGAAGGCTACCGCACCGAAGAGACGAGCCATCTGGCAGTCGCAGCCAAGGTGGCGCGCGGAGAGGCGGATATCGGCGTCGGCACCCTGAAGGCCGCGAAGATCGTCGAGGGCGTCGATTTCATTCCGCTTATTGAAGAAGAGGTGGATCTCGTGATGATCAGGAGCGAGGAGAATGAAGGCTGGATTCAATCGGTTCTCGGCATCCTTCGGTCTCCCGCCTTCCGGCGGGAGCTGAGCGCTATCCACGGCTGCGATACCAGGAAGGCCGGCACCATCCTCTATGAAGCGGAATACCGGCAGGACCGGAGCGCAAGCGCCGAATGATCCGTCTCGCCGTCCACAGCAAAGGCCGCCCCTGCCGGGACGGCCTTTCTGCATAGCGGTCAACCGCCGCAGCCCTCGGATGGCCCGCCGGGCCTACCGGGTCCGGTTCGCCGCCAGCAGCATGAGGAAGGAGAGCAGCAGCACCGCCCCCACCCAGAGCCAGGCCATGGCCATGCTGCCTCCGTCCACGGCGGTGTAGATCGCGGCGGGAAGCGTCTGCGTCCGGTGCGGAATATTGCCGGCTATCATAATGGTCGCCCCGAACTCGCCCAGTCCCCGGGCAAACCCCAGCATATAGCCGGTTGAGAGCGACCGGCTCGCCAGCGGCAGCGTGACATAGCGCAGCACCTGCCACTCCCCGGCTCCCTGGGCCCGGGCGGCGTCTTCCAGATCACGGTCCACTTCCTCGAACCCCGCCTTCACCGTCCGGTACGCCAGCGGAAAAGCGACCACGACCGCTGCGATCACCGCCGCGCCCCAGGTGAACAGAATCGGCTGGCCCGTCCACTGCTCGTAGAGACGCCCGAACCGGCTCTGCCGGCCAAGTGCCACCAGGAGAATGAACCCGACTACTGTAGGCGGCAGGACCAGAGGCAGCAGCAGCAGCGTCTCGATCACGGTTCTTCCCGGGAACCTGCGGTGCGCCATTACCCTGGCCGCCGCGGCGGCCAGCACAAAGACAATCACCGAAGCGGGGATGGCTACCTTGACGGATATCCAGACAGGCGCCAGAAATTCGCTCCAGTCGATATTCATCGCTCCACCTGGCACCGTCAAGGCAGCTGAAACCCGAAGGAGACGAACACATCCCGGGCAGGCTTGGATTGCAGATAGGCGTAGAATGCCTTCGCCTCTTCCGCATGCCGGGTTCCCTTGACGATTCCGAGCGGATAACGAATGGATTGCCGGTCCGGAAGACTAACGGCAAGCGCAATTTTCACTTTGGAAGAGCCTGCCGCATCGGTCTTGTAGACAAAGCCGGCATCCACGCTGCCCGTCTCTACATAAGAGAGCACCTGACGGACATCCTTGGCGAAGATCAGCTTGTTCTGAATCGGCTTCCAGATTCCCTTCGATTCCAAAGACTGTCTGGCGTACTGCCCGGCCGGAACCGATTCAGGCTGCCCGATGGCAATCCGCTTGAAGCCTTCTTCTTCCAGCTGCCGGATCGTGTTCAGGCTTCCCGTTCCCGAATGGGCCGGGACAACGACGACAAGCTGATTCTTCAGCACATCCGTCCGGGTCTCCACCAGACCGCCCTTCACCAGCGCTTCCATCTGCTTGTCGCCGGCCGAGAAGAATAGATCGGCCGGCGCGCCCTGCTCGATCTGCTTCTGCAGCGTTCCGGAAGCGCCATAATTGAATACCAGATCGATGTCCGGATGAAGCTTCTCGTACCGGCTCTCGATCTTCTCCAGGCTGCCTTGCAGACTCGCTGCGGCGGATACAAGCAGCTCCGTCTTTCGGGCCGCCTCCGCCTCGCCGCCGGACGTCAGCATCCGTGCCGCTGCTGTCAGCAGCAGGGCTGCCGCGAGCGCCGCGCCAGTCAGCTTCATGCTCTTTCCCATTTCCCATCCCCTCCGGACTCTATTTATGGTTTGGTATGATTTAGAAGCCATTCTATCACGCATAAATCCGATTTTTCTATAGATATCATTATATTTGCATCTATTTCATGATATTTGGTTCGCTGCCCAATTACGCTGGATGCAGGCACAAAAAAAGGCTGCGCTTTATTTATAAAGCGACAGCCATACCTCCAGTTGGTGCTTCATTAATTCCCGGTAATAATAGGGTTCCATAATTTCGGCTTCCTCTTTGAACTGGCTAATCCAGTTGAAGAAAGCATTCGACCGCTCCGGCTCGACTTCAAAATGAATCATTCGGGATTCATTGTCGCTTCGCACCGGACGGAACGGTTCCGCATCGGCCTCGAGCCGCTTCCATAATCCCGGCGTTGCCCTGATTCGGAAGGCGAGACGCAGGCTGTCAGGCTCCAGCGACCATTTCTCCCGGATAAATGCATCCAGATTGAAAGGCTCGGGCGTGAATTCCCGGCTCAGAATACGGACCTGGGACAGCTGCTGAATCGGGTAACTGCCCACGCTCCCTTCCGGGCGGGCGCGGCCGATCAGATGAAACTGCCCTTCCAGATACACAACGAAGTACGGCTCCAGTTCGAAGAAGGCTTCTTCGGCGGCCGCCTCGGAATATTCCGCCCGGATGCTTCTTCGCTTCAAAGCAGCCGTAAGCACAGCCATCAGGGCGGGCGGAAGAACTTCCTGGACCGAAAGGCCCCGTTCTCCCGAGAGCAGCGGCCCCCCCTCCTTGCGGTTCTCCGTCCGCTCTTCCCGGTCTGCGCGATACTTGTAGCCCGCGGCCAGCACCTTCTCGTAGGCGCTCTCAAAACTGTCCGGGATATACGGCTTGATGGCATCCAGATTCTCGCTGAACTGCGAGAACGCAGCGGCTTCTTCCACCGACCAGTCCAGCGGGTACAGAGCAAAGTTGCCGATAAAGGTGTATCCTTTCCCATGCCCCAAATGGGTGATCGGAATATGCATGGCGCTCAGGGCGTCCATATCCCGATAAATCGTTCTTTCGCTGGTGCCGCACCGCTCGGCAAGTTCCCGCGCCAGGATGCCAGGCTTCGCCTGAACGAGTGTAATGATGCGCATCAGACGAATCAGTCTGTCCGTCATTCTCAATCTCCTTGCATCTAGTAAAATAGACTTATAATCCTGTTGTAAATGAACAGAGAATACGAAACCATCTGGTGAAGGCAGAAGATCAACTAGATCTATTGTACTATTTTACCATAAGAAAAGCGTGTCTTTTTGCCCCTCATATTAATAACTTGTGAATATAGTCCTATTCGCGAACATTCTGTTCTCTTCAGACGCATTCCAGCCTCCGTTCCCATGCTGCCCGTTCGTGTTCCGGCTGCGGCAGCATGGCCCGCGTCTGGCCCTGCCGGTACAGCCACTCCGCTTCCTGCAGCAGCGTATTGTCTCCGGAACGAACCGCCATAAGCAGCAGCCGGTCTCCCTGCCTGCGGATTTGCTCGATCCTCTTGTCATAGGGCAGCAGACAGTCCGGAGACAGAAATTCTTCCAGCAGCCGCCGGACCCGGAGAAGTTCGGTCTGCTTCTCTACATAGAAAGACCCCGGCTCCGATAGAACGCCGGTATGGACGCTGTGCTGAACCTTCAACCGGTGCACGGGCAGCTCCCGCATTCGGCTTCCGGCCGGGTGCCGGTACCGCCACTGAAGCCAGACGGCTTCGCGGTCGCCGGCCGGCATCCCCTCCAGTTCAAGCTCCACGGCCAGTTGTTTCTGCTTGCCCGCTTGCAGCGAACCGAACTCGTAGCGGAGCAAGGGAGCGTTTTCATCTGTCTCACAGCGTCCGCCTATGCTGTCGATCAGACGCACATGCGGCTCCAGCCAGACATCCAGTTCAATTCCTTTCGCCGCAGTACGGTGCTTCTCTTCCGCGTTCGGTGCCGGGTGCGTGCTGTTAATCTCTATCAGAAGCGTAAGCCGGCCGGCTCTTCCCGAGAACAGCGCATCGTGGCTCCAGGTATAGACCGGTTGAATGCTGGCCTGCATACGTCCACCTCTTTCTTGGTAAGGGACACGGGTTCGGGAAAAGTTATTCCGCAACTTCCTGTCTCTTCTATTAATATACCAATATTGGCGGACAACTCCTTGTCACGGAATGTATGTTCTCCTGTGAATATCGACATAAATCTGCAAATTCTTCTGTCGTGTCACATCCTGTATTATTCGGAGTGCACAGGTGTGGTAAATTATATAGGAGGAACTTAATGAATCAGAAGGACGGTGATTGGCATGAAGCCCAGAATCCGGGCAGCCTGTCAGGGTTTATCCGCCGCATTGATCCTGGCGGCGGTTCTTGTCTCGGCGCCGTCTGCCGCCAGCGCCAATTATTTTAACGACATTTATAAAGGGCTGGAGAAATTCTCCGAGCTTCCAAGCGATGTGAGCGAGCTTCAAGAGAGCTATAAGGAGACGATGAATGAACTGGGCGAGACGAAAGAAAGCCTGGATCAGACACGGTCCGAACTGAATGAAGCCCGGACGGAAATGGAAACCTACCGGAACCAGAACGCAGAGCTCCAGGAGCAGAACCGCCAGCTGACGGCCATGATCGGCGAACTTCGCGATGACCGGGCAGCGCGCGAGAACTATATTCACCGGCTCAAGGTAACGGTCTTTACGGGACTTGGACTGATTGCCGGCTATTTCATTCTGATCCGGCTTGTGCGCTTCGGCATGCGGGGCCGCTCCCGCCGGGGAGACCGCATCCGCTGATCTGCGGCGGGGCCAGAACAGGAACGGAGGCGCTCATGAGAGTTGAGATACAAGCCGAAAGCGCGGACGCCAGCGGACAGGCCCTGGCATTCACGCTGGAAGAGCAAGAGGAAATTCATGTGCTTCATCCCCAGCAGATTATTGCTTATCAGGGACCGTCGTCCGGGCGTTCGGACCGGTTCATGGATGTCAAAGGGATGTACCGGAAGCGCAAGCTGATCCGTGCGGACATGTCCGGACCCTGCCGGTTCACGGCAGCGCTCCCTCCCGGCTACCGGGTGAAGACCATTGAGCTTACAGGGGAAGAGGATCTGCTCTATGACTTCCGGCATCTCTTCTACTACAGCCGGGGAATTGAGATGCAGACCCGGGTGCTCAGCATGAAGAACATGCTCGTGACCCGGGATGTGGTCAAGGTCAAGTTCTCGGGCCGGGGCAGCATCGGCCTGCTGACGGAAGGAACGGTCTGCGAGGCGGTTCTTGATCCCGACGAGCCGCTCTATGTCGATGCCGGGAGTGTCATTGCCTATCCGGAGAACGCCAGGCTGGAGCTGACGGTATACGGCAACCATCTGGCGAGCCAGCACATGAGCTACCATTGGAAAATGACCGGCCGCGGCTCCGTGCTCTTTCAGGCCGGACGCCAGAGCCGGAGGTTCGAGCGGGACAACGACGACGACGGCATTATCCGGCGTTTCCTGAGGGAAGCTCTTCCCTTCGGGGGAGTCTTCATTAAATAGCAAATAGCGGCAGGCTTCCTTGCTGCGGCAAGTCAAAAGGCGGCGGCTTCTTCAGATTTGAAGAAGCCGCCGCCTTTTAGGTATGCCGCTATAGGAAGCGGCAGGGCGAATCAGCCCAGATAAGCATTCAGCATCCATACATGCTTCTCGACGTTCGTCCGAATGCCGATCAGCAGATCTCCGGTCGGCTGGTCGCCGGACTCTTCCGCAAGTGCAATCAGCGTCTTCGCTTCTTCGGCAATCTGAGAGAAGTCCTTGATGAGCTGGGATACCATAGCGGCGGCATCTTCGCTTCCCTTGGCTTCTTCCAGGGTCGACAGTTCCAGATATTCCTTCATCGTCGAGGCCGGGCGGCCACCGATGGCCAACAGGCGCTCCGCCAGCTCGTCCACATAGCCTGCGGCTTCGTTGTAGTATTCCTCGAATTTCTCATGCAGGGTGAAGAAGTGGCTGCCTTTGACAAACCAGTGATAGTGATGCAGCTTGACGCCCAGCAGGCTCCAATTCGCGGTCTGGCGGTTCAACCCGGCGTGCAGTTCGGTCTGGCTCTTCAGTTCGGTACTCATTATAATTTCCTCCCAACTATTTAATTTAGACTTATTCTAAATATATATTTAATTTAGCATACTTCCGCCGCATTTACAATGCCGCGAATGAATTTCGCATAGTTTATCATGCCCGTTAAGCTCCAGGCTATTAGGTCGGTCACAATTTCTTAAGATTCTCGTTCTCTTCCCCCAGCGTCTGAACCGAGCCAAGCGGCGACGCTTGAAGCGGAAGCTGTCCGCCGGCCGCCGAACGCCCTTTCTCGGCGCGGAACAAAGCCCGCATTTCTTCCCGCTTCGATTTGGGACTCAGCACATAGAGAACATCGCCCGGCTCGATCACCGTTCCTCCTAGCGGAGTGACAATCCGGTCACCGCGGATAATCGCCGTGAACAGGATATCCTCCGGCAGCTCCATCTCGGCAATCTGCAGGCCGGCAATCGGCATATGGGGCTGAATGACGACATGGTTGAATTCGGAGCTTGTTCGGCCCAGGGCGACCAGTTCCATCAGCGAAGGCGCTTCTCCCTCCTTGCCGACCAGCTTGAGCCGGAAGGCCAGCGCGGAAATCGTCGTACCCTGAATGACCGCGGAGGTCAGCACGACGAAGAAGACGACATTGAAGAACATCCGTCCATGGGGAAGATTCGCCATCAGCGGATAGGTTGCCAGTACGATCGGCACCGCGCCCCGAAGTCCCGACCAGGCAATCAGCGTCTTCTCCCTGACATTGAATTTGGCGAACAGGAGACTCAGGAAGACGCCGGCGGGCCGGGCCACCACCATCAGGATCAGCGACAGCAGCAGGCCCTGCCAGGCGATATCGGCCAGATCCTGGGGGAATACGAGCAGCCCGAGGAGCATGAACATGGCGATCTGCATCATCCAGGCAAAGCCGTGGTTGAAGTTCATAATGGTCCGGTGATAGACCACTTCCGAGTTGCCGAGCACCAGACCGGCTACATAGACCGCCAGCAGGCCGCTGCTGTGAAACATGGCCGCAAGTCCATAGGTCAGCACGGCCGCGCCGACCGCGAGCACCGGATACAGCCCGGTGGAATCCAGATTGATCCGGTTGATCAACCAGACGGCTCCTTTGCCCACGACCAGACCGGTAACCAGGCCCATGCCCATCTCCCAGATGAACAGCAGGATCAGCATCCAGATTGCAGTATCGGGGTGCTGAATCCATTCAATGAGCGTCACGGTCAGGAAGACCGCCATCGGATCATTGCTGCCTGACTCCGCTTCCAGCGTGGAGGTCAGCCGTTTGTCGATATTCTTGCCGCCCAGCACGGCGAAGACGGCCGCCGCATCGGTCGAGCCGACAATGGCGCCGAACAGCAGACTATCGGCCCAAGGAACATCCAGAACAAGCCGGGCAAAAAAACCGACGATGACGGTCGATACGATCACGCCTACGGTGGCCAGCGAGAGCGCCGGGCGGATGATCGGGCGAATCTCCCGGAAGCTGGTCTGCATGCCGCCTTCAAACAGGATAATGACAAGCGCAAAAATCCCCGCAAGCTGGGTCAGCTTGATGTTGTCGTAATAAACGAATTGGTTCAATACCATCCCGGCCGCGATGAAGAGCACCAGCGAAGGCATGCCGAAACGCGAGGAGAATTTGGTGGAGAATACGCCAATCAGCAGGAGAACGGCCAAGAGAAGAATCATGGTGTCGGAAAAATGCGTCATGTGCATCAATCACGCCTTTCCATTTGGACTGGTTTTGTTATGTTCGTTATTACCCATGTTATACTGGGTTGTGCCAAGAAATTTTACTCATTGGGAGGCTACACGCAGATGCAATACCGGCTTATTCGCCCAGAAGAGCTGCCGCAGGCGGCCGCGCTCGCCGACTCCGTATTCCGCAAGGAGGGCGACCGCTCAATGGGCGAACTCTTCCCCTCTATATTCCGTCCGGGTCTTGTCCACTCTTACGCAGCCTGGGACGAGGACGGCACGCTGGCCGCCTTCATGGGCTTGGTCCCTTCCACGGTCCAGGCCGGCCCTGTCGCGCTCCGCGCCTTCTCGATCGGCTCGGTCTGCACGGCGCCCGCCTACCGCAACCGGGGGCTTGCCGGAACGCTTCTGGCGCTCTGCCAGAAGCACGCCCGCCGGGCAGGGGCGGCGCTGATCTTTGTCTCCGGCGAGCGTTCGCTCTATGAGCGCGCCGGATGTGTGCCGTTTGGCCGCGCCGCCCGCGTGCGGCTGCATCCGGAGGCGGCCGCCTCGCTTGCCGCGGCCGAGAGCGATGACCGGCTGCTGCGGCCGATGCAGCCGGAGGACCTCCACGCCGTCTGCGAACTGCTGACGGCGCGGGAGGCGGGGTTCGCCGTCTCGGCGGGCGAACTAGCGGCCGAGCTTGGGGCCGGAGCCCTGGCGGGTGCGATGGGTCTGACCCCGCGCACCCTGGTGGCCGTCCGCGAGGGCCGCGTGGAGGGCTTCCTCGCCGCCGCGCTGCCGGCGGCGGTTCCGGGCGCGCCGGATGACCCGGCGCGCGGCGATGCCGCCCCTTCGGACGGGGCGGCTGTGGAGTGGGCGGGCCGCCCCGAAGCGGTGGCGGCCCTGCTGGCGAAGGCCGCGCTGTGCAGCGGCGCGGCGTTGGAAGTGCCGGTGCCGTGGCACGAGCACCGGCTGCTTGCGCTGCTCCGCGAAGCGGGCGCAGCGGCCGCCTTCGGCGGCAACGCCGGCACGGTCTGCGCAGCCAGCCGTGCCGAGCTGCTCCGCCAGGCCGTGCCGGCGGAGGCGGACCGCGCCGCAGTGGAGGCGGCGGCGCCCGGTGACCGCGAGCTGCTGTCGGTGCTGTTTGACCCGGACAGCCCCCTGCGGGCAGCTGCGGACGGACTGCCGCCCGCGCTCCCGCTGCCTTACCTGTACGGCCTGCATTTTGTATAGCGGCCGGCCCCGGCCGCAGCAGCGTCTCCTTCGACAACAAAGCCGTCCCTCGGCATCGGGACGGCTTGTTTTTTGGGATAAGAAATTCAGGGTTGGAAGACCGGGCGGAGAGAATGCGCGGCCCGTCCCGTCCTTGGCCTATTCTCTGGAATAGACCTGCAGCTCATAGATGGACCAGTAGTTGCCGCCCGAGCCGGTCTGGCGGATGCGGATATATCGGCCCCGGGTCTCCCCAAGCGGATACAGGCTCTGTCCCTTCCGGCCCAGGCCGGACTGGATCGTCCTCCAGCTTGAGCCGTCGTCGGAGACCGAGATTTCATAGCGTCGCGGGTAATCGTAGGGGGCTGGCGAGAGACTCATCTCCAGCGCTTCGAAGCTGTGCACAGCGCCGAGATCAATCTCGTATCTCTCGTCGGGCTTCTGGTTGACGCCGGTATCCCAGCGGGTCTGGCTGTCGCCGTCGATCGCTTTGCCGGGATACCCGTTCTCGCCGTTGACGTTCGCGCTCACCTTCCATTCGGAGCGGTCCAGAGGAACCAGTCCGGTAGCGGTAATCTGCACGGTCTTAGACATCTGCTCCGAACCGGTCCGCCGGACCGCGTACGTGTACAGCGTTCCTTCCCGAACCGAGCGGTCGGTGTAGGACGTAGCCGTCACCCCTTTGGCAATCGCCTTGAAGGCCGTGCTGGAGCCGTCGGCCCGGAGCACTTCGTAGGAAATGCCTGGAACTTCCTTCCAGTTCAGCCGAATGGCCGACCCTCTGACGGCTTCCGCCGTCAGCCCGGCGGGAGCCGTATCCTTCACCCGGGCAGAGGGCTCCAGGATATACTGCACCGCCTCTCCCGGAGCCAGCTTTTCCCGGAAGGTGATCGACGGGGAAGCCTTGAGGCTGCCGACATACCGGCGGGCCGTCTCATAGGTGTCGCCGCTGCCGAAGCGTTCGCCTTCATAGACAACCGCTTCCGGCATTGTGACCGCGACCTCCACCGTCTGCTCCGTGGATTCAAAATTCACCAGGTTGACCAGCACCTTGTCGGACGTCGCGCCGCTGACCGGAAGCGGGTCCAGCTTCGAGGTATCCACGGCCCGGACATACACTTTCTTGTCGGCCAGCTCATCCCGGTTGGCAAGGACATAGGTCAGAGGCGCGCCGTGTGTGGCATAGGCCAGCGTAAGCCGGCGCATGATGCTGACCCGGGATTCTTCGCCTTTCTTGGTGTAATAAATTCGGGTCTTCGCAGGGTCATGATCGTTCAGATTGAAATTGTACTCGAACAGACTGAAGTTCTTGAAGAAGGCGGCATGCTGGACGAACATATCGGCATAGCCGATATGAGCCCGCATAATCCGGTCAAAGACGGCCGAAGTCTTCTGATCGGCCCCGTACTGCCAGGCATCGACATGGCTGTCGGAGGTGCCGAACTCGGTGGTCAGCATTTGTTTGGGCAGTCCGTCTGCCGATCCCCCGAACGTCTTCAGGTTCTCGGTGAAGCTGCCGCCATCCCTGGACACATAGGATTCTCCGTAGGAATGGCCGTTCGTCAGATCGGTAACCTCCTCCAGTTCCATTCGCTGCTTCGGATCGCGCTCCCAGCCGTCCGGATCGCCGCATTGCTTGGCGCTGCCGCGCTGGTTGCCGCAGGATTTGGCGCTGTAGCCCGGCCAGTACGCCCAGCCCGGAGCCACGCTCTTCATCTCCGGCGAGATCGCTTTGCCCTGCTTGTTCAGCCACTTGGCTATCGCCAGATCGACTGCTTTGGAACGGTTGAACAAGCCCGGTTCGTTGTCTACCTCGAAATACTGGAAGTAGGAACCGTATTTCTTGAAATAATCGGTCAGCTTCCCGGCGGCTTCATCCGAGAGGCTGCCGTCTTTCTTCAGCTTGATGTCGGCCGTGTAGAGATACAGCACCACCGACTGCATGTTGTAATCCTTGAGAACCTTGTAATATTCCTCCATCTTGGAGCAAGCGTTCCCGACATCGCTGGCGCAGCTGGCCCGCATGACGTTGCCGCTGTAAGCCAGCCCCAGCCATTTCAGAATATAGGGCAGATGGTCTACGGCGCCTTGATCGTAATAGAACTGCTTGTTCGCCACCATCGTTCCCGTCTCGATATAGCTTCCGTGGATCGGCTCGCTGATCGGCGCATTCAGGGCGCTGAGCGACAGGTCATCCCAGGTCCACCACAGATAAGCGTCTTCCTCCGAAGAACAATAGAGACAGCGCTCGGTGCGAAGCTTCAATTCATTGCTTCCGGCCCGAAGCTGCTCCTTCGGTATGTAGAGCTCATACGTCTTGACAAAATTATAGTCGATGCCCGTTCCGGCCACGCCGGCGATCTGAATGATCCCCGACAGCTGCCGGTTCGAGAAGACGCTCATCTGCGGAACGGATTTGTACGCATCCAGGATGCTCACCCGGAATAGCACGCCATGCTCCGGCACCCGGTTCAGGTTGTATTGAATCTTCAATTCGGGGCGCTTCTTGCCGTCCAGACCCGAAGGCACCCGGCTAAGCGTATCCGCCGTCAGCGCCTCTCTGCCAACCGCAAGCTCCGCCGCTCCAGCGGCGGGCTTGGCGAATTCGGCAGCGGAGCCGTTATGGGTCCCCAGCTTCCAGATCGTCGTTCCCTTCGGGATATCCGCCCGGGTTACGCTCGGAGCAGACAGCTTGCTCATATCGACTGTCGTCCTCCCTTTCTCGTCCTTGGGCCCTCCCAGAAAGGAAAGGGTCATCAGAACCAAGAGCCCCAACCCTGCAAGCTTGGCAATCAGAAGGAAGTAGCGGTTCATGTTTCGGCTGGTTCTCATTTCGTCGCCCTCGCTTTCTGCCGGTTATTGGTCTCGAACGAAACGGTTCTTCTCACCGGGGAACGAACGAGATGGTAGAGGGCGCTGCGCTCTCTTTCTGGCCCGCGCTCTTCCAGGTCAGGGAGAAACTTGCATTGCCTCTGTTCTCAAAATACTCGACGGTCAGATTGTATTTCTGCCCCGGCTTGAGGTAGACGGTTCCCTTCCGGCTCTTGCTGCTCTGTTTGATCCAAGCGTCAATGACGGTCGTCCCGCCGATCTTCACCCGGCTTCCGTCATCCGAAGACGCCTTGATCTCGTAGAGGCCGCCCTTCGCCGAAACGATCGTCCCGCTCCAGCGGATGGAGAACAGATCCTTGGAGACCCCCGCCGCCGGGGAACCGGTGTGCCAGTTGTGCTCCAGCTTCTGCTCCTTGCGTGTCAGCACGGGCTTCCCGGAGAGTGTCGCATTGTTGAAGTATTCGGCAGTCAGCCCCTTCTCCGCCACCGCCGGCGCACCATTGCGGATCAGCTCGGTTGCCGACTTCACATCCTCGCGCGACAGCGTGAACGGATTGCTCATGAACTTCCGGATGGCCTGTGAACTGTTGTTCTCAGTCAGCATCTTGCCCCATGTCATCATGTAGACCCAGCGGCTCTGCGTCTTTGCCAGCATGCCCGGATCCGGCAGCTCGCCGTTCTCGCCGATGGCGATCGGTTTGTCTCCCGCGAGTTCCAGAAGACTGTCATAGTAATATTGACGGAAATCGTTGTTATAGATATCTGCGGCCAGGATATCGACCTTATCCGCTCCCGGATAATAATCTTTATACGCCCCCGAAGACTCGTTCGGGGCGTTCGGATTCCAGACCCACAGCAGATTGTTCAGACCATGCGTTACGGTGAAACGTTCATACATGAGGTCCCAGAGCTTGGAGAATTGCTCTTTCTGACCCCACCAGAACCAGCCGCCGTTCATTTCGTGGTATGGACGCCATAAGACCGGAACGCCTTCATCGCGAAGTTCTTCCAAGTATCCGGCGACATCGTCAAGCTCTGCGATCAGGTTCTTGTATTCCGCGGTTCCCGGCGTGATATAAGCATCGAACTTATCCGGGTCGAGCGTCATATGTACATTCGTCCACTCCGGCGAGGTGCCGGGCAGATTCTGGTGAAAGGTCATGACGACAATGCCGCCGCTCTTATACCAATTCTCGGCACTCTCCACGACAGCCTGCCGCTGCTTGCGGATCGTGGCGGTGGACTGGTTGCCGATCGCACCCAGCTCATAGCCGTGAATGACCGCCGATTCACCGGTGTACATACGCAGCTTGCGGTTGAACTCATCGGGACTCTCCAGATAATCATGCTGGCCGGACAGAATGCCCTTGCCTCCAAGGTTCACCAGATAGTCGTAGAGCCGCTTCGCTTCCGGCGAAATATTCGCATTGACCGGAGACGGAGAAGGCGCCGCGGGAACGGCAGACTTACTGGTCACCTCATTGCGGCCCAGCAGCACCAGCAGCAGAATAGCGGGCAACAGCGCAGTGAATAACCGATATTTCCGACTCGTTCTCAAATCCCATCTTCCTCTCAGGTGCATATAGCTCAGTAGCCCTGCCGGTGAGAGCAGGGCATACCTGGCGGTTAAGATTTCATGCGGTCGATTGCAGGAGGATGAAATTCGACGCCCGAGAGTCCAAGAGAGGACAATCGCTTACGGCAGGAACAGCGCGCCTGCCGGAACCACTTCTTTCTTCTGGCTTGCGCTGCTCCACATCAGCGTCGCTTTGGCATCCCCCTGATTCTCATAGTATTCCACTTTCAAGTCGTACATCCGTCCTGCTTCCAGCGTAATGGTGCCATTGCGTTCCGTTCCGCTCTGTTTGACCCAGCTGTCGATTACGGCCACGCCGTTCACAAAGACGCGAATGCCGTCATCGGACCAAGTGGAGAACGTATAGGTTTCACCGTACTTCGGCTTGATCTTCCCTGTCCATCGAACGGAGAAGAAGTCCGCCGGTACGGCCGCATCCGGAGATTTCAGGCGCCAGTTGTAATCCAGAACGCTCTCCTGTCTGGACATTACAGGCGCGCCGGAAAGATTCATGTTGTTGAAATACTCGCCGAGAAGTCCGTTAACCTCCGCCGCTTCCTTCCCGTCCGCTACCGTTAATTCCCCCGCAGAGGCCGGTTTTGAAACAACTGTCACCGGTTGTTCGATTATCGAAGCCGCGAGAGCAGGGAGGGCGGCAGGAGCAGGAGCCGCCGACTGTGCCGGCGCAGGCGTACTTGTCGGCGCAGGTGTGCTTACCGGTGCAGGCGTACTTGTCGGCACAGGTGTGCTTACCGGCGCAGGCGTGCTTGTCGGCACAGGCGTGCTTGCCGGCGCAGGCGTGCTTGCCGGCGCAGGCGTGCTTGATGGTGACGATGCCGCCGGCGCGGCCAGAGAGGCAGGAGCGGCGGTCTGTACGGTAAAGAATGCGCCGGACGGAACGCTCTGCTTCGCCTGCTTGGCGCTCTGCCACATCAGGCGGAGTTTCGCATCGCCCGTATTGTCATAGTATTCCACTGTAAGATCATACAGCCGTCCCGCTTGAAGCGCGATCGTGCCGGAACGTTCCGTTCCGCTCTGGTTGTACCAGCTGTCGATTACCGTCTTGCCGTCGATACAGACCCGGATACCGTCGTCCGAGGCAGTGTAGAAGGTATACGTCTCGGAGTAGTTCGGCTTGATCTTACCCGTCCACCGGGCCGAGAAGTAATCGGACGGAACGCTGCCGCTCGCCGGGGACAGCTTGCCCCAGTTCATATCAATCTTGTCCTCTCTGCGAACCAGCACCGGCGATCCGGACAAGGTCATATTGGCATAGTACTGGGCTTGAAGACCATTGACCGTCACCGGATTCGCAACGCTCTCCGGAGCCGGTACAGCTGTCGGTGTAGCCGACGGCTTCGGGGTCGCGGTCGGTGCGGGCGCGGCAAGTGCAGGCGTTGCTGCCGGTGTCGGCGTGACTGTTGGTGTCGGCATTGCTGCCGGTGTCGGCGTGGCTGCCGGTTTTGCAGCCAGCGCGGCCTCGGCCACATTTATATATTCGTCCCGCGTCAGCGTATAGCTGTGATTCATAAAGTTCTTGATCGTTGACGCAGTGTTTTTTTCGTTCAGCAATTTGCCCCAGTTCATCATGAATACATATTTGTTCTGGGAGGCGGACAGTACGGACGGATCGGGCATTTCCCCGTTCTCGCCAATGGCAACCGGCTTGCCGTTCGCCAGGCTGACCAGACTGTTGTAGTAGTTCTGCTTGAAATCATTGTCGTAAATATCAAGGGCCAGAATATCGACCTTGTCCGCGCCCGGATAGGTCTTCTCGATCGGATCGGACCAGGCGTTCGGCGCGTTCGGGCTCCAGACCCACAGCAGATTGTTCAGGCCGTGGTAATTAACGAAACGGTCATACATGATATTCCACAGGGCGGCAAAGTTGCTCTTCTGTCCCCACCAGAACCAGCCTCCGTTCATCTCATGATACGGACGCCACAGGACAGGAACGCCGGCATCGCGGAGGCTCTTCAGCGATACGGCTGCTGTGTCCAGGTCGGCGATCAGGCTGTTGTACTGACTCGTGCCTGGCGTTACATATTTATTGAATTCGGTCTGGCTGATCGACTTCTGGACATTGCCCCAGTCATTGCTGGTACCCGGAAGCTTCTCGTGAAAGGTCATGGCGACAATGCCGCCCTTCTTATACGTCTGTGTCGCGCTCCAGACGATGTTCTTGCGCTGGGCCGCCGCCGCGGCTTCGCTCTGGCCGGAAATGGCGCCGAGCTCATAGCCGTGCAGCGCGGCGAACTGGCCGCTGCTGCTCTGCAGCTTGTTCAGGTATTCATCGGGGCTCTCGAAATAATCGTGCTGGCCGCTCAGAATTCCTTTGCCGGAGATGGCGTTCAGGTAGCTGAGCAGTTTCACTGCGGCGGGGGATGCAGCGGAGTTGACCGGGTCCTGCGACGATGCGGCCCAGGCTCTTCCCGGGCTTGCCGGCGAGACCGGCAGCATGGACAGCAGCAGGACGATCGACAGCAGGGCAACGGACAGACGACGAGTACGGTAAGACTTCATTTCACTCTTCCTTTCGGTAACCAGGCTGTCTTCTTATAGAGAAGACCCTTGGCTTTGCGTCCCTACCTCGCGATAGGTTTGCCTTTTCGTTGTGGAAGGAGAATCCCTTCTTACCGTACTTATCGACAATCTTTTCGACCGCTTGAACCCTTCACGAACATACCAAGCCAAAATTGAATCTTAAGCCCTGTTTGAACGTTCTCCAAATCGGTTAAATTAGTTAGTTTGGTCTAAGAGATGAACTGTTGGAGTTCAATGTCTTCCCAGTCCAGCGTAATCCGGATATTGTCTTCTTCGACAAGCTCCGAGCCTCTCTGCACCTCGATCAGCTCGACGTCGGTCAGAGCCAGAATGCTGTGCTTGGTCCCCTCCGGGATGCGGACGACATCGCCTGCGCGGACCGTATGCATCCGCTCGTTGAGAATCACGCTCGCTTCTCCGCTGACAATCGTCCAGATCTCGCTCCGTTTGCGGTGCAGCTGGTAGCTGATGTTTTTGCCTTCCCCGATAAAAATCCGCTTCGTCAGCACTTCGCTGCCTTCGTCGTATTTGACATAATCAATGACGCGGTAGTGTCCCCAGCGCCGCTCTTCGTACATGGGACGCTGCTCGCTGCCCTTCAGCACTTCCTTGATTCGCGGACTCTCGGACTTGGAAGTGACCAGAATACCATCGGGGCTTGCCGCTACAATCAGATCCTTGGCGCCGATCACGGTGATCGGGATATCCAGTTCATTGATGAGGCAGCTGGATGCGGAATCCTCCGTCAGCAGGCCCCGGCCAAGCTGATTGCTCGCCATCTCCTCAGTCAGCGTATTCCAGGTGCCGAGATCCTTCCAGAAGCCGTCGTACGGGCGAACCACGATATTCTCTTCCTTCTCGACCACTTCGTAATCGAAGCTGATGGACGGCAGCAGCTTATACTGCTTCTGCATCTCCTCGTAGTTGAGCGGAAGGCCCTTGCTCTGGAGGATATCCAGCAGATACCCGAGTTTAAAAGCAAAGACGCCGCAGTTCCACAGCGCGCCCTGCCCGATCAGCTCTTCGGCCTGCGCGCGTTCCGGCTTCTCCTGGAAGTGGCTAACTCTCCGGTAGGCGTCGTCGGCCGTGCCCTCGGATACGGGGATAATGTAGCCGTATTTCTCGGAGGCGAGCTCCGGAACCACCCCCATCAGCGCCAGGTTGGCTCCGCTGGTGTCCATCGTCTGCTGGAGGCTTGCCACCGTCTCGAAGAAGGAAGCCTCGACGTATGGATCCACGGGAAGAATCGCCACGGTCTCATCCGGCATCACGCCGGCCACCGAGTACAGATAAGAAGCGGTCAATGCGATGGCAGGGAAGGTATCCCGGCGCTCCGGTTCGACTATGATCGGCACCTCCGGCCCGAGCTGGCTCTGAATCATCTCCACCTGCCCGCGCCCCGTCGCCAGGAAGGAATGCTCTGCGAGTCCCGTCTCGGCAAGCTGGCGCCAGACGCGCTGCACCATCGATTCGGGCTCGCCCTGCGGACTGCGCAGCACCTTAAGGAATTGTTTGGACCTGGAGTCGTTGGACAGGGGCCACAGCCGTTTTCCCGAACCGCCAGACAAAAGTACCAGTTTCATAAGTGAACCCTCCCCTTGGAATATGTGAATGCGGATAAATTACAGCGCGGTTGCCATCGGCGAGTAGCCGCTGAGACCGCCGAGCGACGGACGGCCGACGGAATGATACTCCAGGCCGGTGCCTTCGATCTGCGCTTTGGTATACAGGTTGCGGCCGTCGATCAGGATCGGGCGGCGCATGGTGGAGGCCATCTTGGCCAGGTCAATATCCTTGAAGACACTCCAGTCGGTCAGCAGCGTCACGGCATCGCTGCCCTCCGCCGCTTCTTCCGGAAGGGTGCACCAGCGGATCTGCGGATGGTCATACTGCTTGCGGAAGTTGTCCGCGGCGATCGGGTCGAACACCTTGACGATGGCGCCTTCCTTGACCAGCGCTTCGACAATCTCGCGGGCCGGCGATTCGCGCACGTCGTCGGTGTTCGGCTTGAAGGCCAGCCCCCAGACGCCGACCATGGCGCCCGCCAGGGAGCCGATGGATTCGTGCAGCTTGTCAAGGATCATGAACCGCTGGTCCGTATTGACCTCGACGACCGATTTCAGCAGCTTGAATTCATAATCCACGTTGCCGGCGATCTGTATGAGCGCCTTCGTGTCCTTCGGGAAGCAGGAACCGCCGTAGCCGATGCCCGCCTGGAGGAAGGAAGAGCCGATGCGCTTGTCTAGCCCCATGCCCTCGGCGACTTCGGTTACATCGGCGCCGACCTTCTCGCAGATGTTCGCAATCTCGTTGATGAACGAAATTTTGGTTGCGAGGAAGGCATTCGAGGCGTATTTGATCATCTCCGCGCTGCGGATATCGGTAACGACGATCTTGTCCGTGAAGCCTTGGTGCAGCTCGCGCATGACCGGCTCCACTTTCGGATTGTCGATGCCGATGATAATACGGTCAGGATGGAGCGTGTCGCGGATCGCGGAGCCTTCGCGCAGGAATTCCGGCGCGGAGACGATATCGAACGGATGCGGCGTATTGGCGGCGATGATCTGCCGGATCTTCTCGTTCGTGCCTACCGGAACGGTCGACTTGGTCATAATGATTTTGTAGCCGTCCATTGCCTGGCCGACTTCCGCCGCAGCGTTCTCGATATACTCCAGATTCGCTTCCCCGCTCGGCAGGGACGGCGTTCCGACCGCCAGAATGACGATATCGGAGCGGCGAACCGACTCTCCGAGATCGGAAGAGAAGGCCAGGCGCCCTTCGCGGAGATTCATTTCGATCAAGGCCTCGATGCCCGGCTCATAGATGGGGGATTCCATCTGATTGAGCTTGGCGATCTTCTCCTCGTCCTTATCGACACACACCACATGATTGCCATTGAGCGTAAAGCATACGCCGGACACGAGTCCTACATAACCGGTACCGATCACCGTCAGCTTCATACCCTCATCCTCCTTTTAGAAAGTTCACATAAGCCTGCTCGACATACTGTTTGAACCGGACCCGGAAGGCCCCTTCGTCGAATTTGCGGGCATGATTGATGATTCCGCCGATATCCCACGGATACCGCTCCACCTCTTGAATGGCCTCGAGCAGATCCTCCACTTCCTGGCGCTTGAAGAATACGCCGTTGACATGGGGAACAATGGTGTCCAGCGCCCCTCCCGCCTGGTAGGCGATTACCGGACGTCCGGCTGCGTTCGCTTCCAGCGGCGTAATGCCGAAATCCTCTTCGCCCGGGAAAATAAAGGCGCGGCACTGGGCCATCAGCCCGGTTACCTGCTCATCCTCCAGCCGGCCCAGGAAGGAGACATTGCCTTTGGCCATGCCTTCCAGGCGCTTGCGGTCCGGCCCGTCTCCGACGATGTACAGCTTCAGCCCGTTGCGGTTGAATGCTTCTACCGCAAGGTCGATCCGCTTGTAGGACACCAGCCGCGAGACGATCAGATAGTAGTCTCCGATGGACGAAGAGCTGCTGAACCGCGAGGTGTTGATCGGCGGGAAGATGACATCCGCGTCGCGGTGGTAGTAATTGCGGATCCGGGTCTTGACGACCGAGGAGTTCGCGACGAACTGGTTGACGTTCTTGGAGGTCCGCTGATCCCACATTTTGAGCTGCTGCATGTAGAGCTTCAGCACTCTTTTGAACAATCCGGAATTGGACTGGCGCTCCATGTACGTGTCATAGTCCCAGGCAAAGCGCATCGGAGTATGGCAGTAGCAGAGATGGAAGGTGTGCTTGGGCACCTGAATGCTCTTCATGAAGGCGCTGCTGGAGCTCAGAACGATATCGAATCCGCTGAAGTCCAGGTCCTTGATGGCCATCGGGTACAGCGGCAGCACATTCTTGAAATTGCTCTTCACGCCCGGAATCTTCTGCAGCCAGGAGGCCCGGATATCCGCGTCCTTCAGGTTCTCGGTGAGGCGGCTTCCGTTGAAGACGGTCGTATAGATCGGAGCCTCCGGGTACATGTGATGGAAGACCTCCACCACCCGTTCCGCTCCGCCCATCTGGATTAAATAGTCATGCGCGATCGCTATTTTCATGTAAATCATCCTCAATGTTTGATGGAGCAATGGGCTTAAGAAGATGCCGCCAGCAAACCTTTGTAGTAGTCGACGATATCCCGGACCGTATTCTCAATGACAAAATGCTCCTTCACCCGCTTCATGCCGTTCTCCGCCATGACCTGCCGTTCTGCCGGATGGTCCAGCATCCAGCGGATCGACTGCGCCAGCACCTGCGGATCGCCGGGGGTAATCAGCATTCCCGTCTCGCCGGGCACGACGGTCTCCCGCGGCCCGCCTTCATTGGAGGCGATGACCGGCAGGCCGGCCGCCATGCCCTCGACAATCACCTGGCCGAACGGCTCCGGCGTGATCGAGGTGTGCACGAGCAGATCGGCCTTCTGCATCAGCCCCTGGATGTCTTCGACATGGCCCAGGAGCCGGACATTGCTCAGGCCGTCCCGCTCGATCTGGTCGAGCAGCCGCTGCTTGTAGGCGTCCTCGCCGAACAGCGCATCCCCGGCCAGCCAGAAATGCACCTCCGGCCGGTCTTTGAACGATTGGGCCGCTTCCAGCAGAACGTGCTGGCCTTTCCATTCGGCGAGCCGCCCTACGAGCAGGACGTTGAAGTTCTCGCCGCTGCGGCTTGGCACGGCCGCGCCGATTGCCTTGGCGAAGGCGGAGTAGACGACAAGCGTCTTCTTCGTCTTCGGCAGCTCAAGCGCGCTGAGCGTGGACTGGCTGTTCGCGATGACGCCGTTCGGAAGCATTCTCGACATCAGCCGGATGCCCTTGGCGACTGCGGGCTTCAAATACGGAGCTCCGATATGATCCCGGATATGCCAGATCAGCGGCAGTCCCGCGGTCTTCGCTGCGACGGCTCCGTAAATGGCTGATTTCAGCGAGTTGGTATGCACGGCCGCCACTCCCTCCTGCTTCAGCAGCGGAGCCAGCCGGCGTCCGTAGGCGAGCAGCTTCAGCGCAGCCGCCGGCGCTCCGAAATTAACCGCATTGCGGTTCCGGTTACGGATCTCGTCGTCCAGCGGAACGATGCGGACGTCGATGCCTTTCTCCCGCAGCCGGTCGGCGAGCGCGCCTTCCTCCGCCAGAATGACCAGCGGATCTACCTGACTGCCGATATGGGTCAGGATGTTGAACAGCGCGACTTCCCCGCCGCTCCATCTAGCCGTGTGATCGATATACGCGATCCTCATCATCCTGCATCCCTCCTTTTCCCAGAACTTCTGCGAATATTTCTTCCACGCCGTCGGCCACATGCGGCCAGGTGTATCTCTCCAGCACATGCTCCCGGCATTCGTCCCGGCTCGGGAGTTGCTTGCGGTTGCCGAGCATCTTCAAGATGCCGGCCGCCATGTCTTCCGCCTTCAATCCGTCGAAGAGAAGCTCCGGCCGGAAATTCCGCAGAATCTCCTTGTTGCCGCCGATCGGCGTCGCCATGACCGGCAGTCCGCTCGACAGCGCCTCGACGGTGATGAGTCCGAAGCCTTCCAGCGCCTGGGAAGGGACAACGAACAGGTCGGCTGCCTGGTAATACGCCGGCAGCTCATGGTCCGGCACATAGCCGAGCAGCCGAACCTTCCCTCTAAGACCGTAATCGGCGATGCGCTCTTCCAGCTCTCCCCGAAGCGGCCCCTTGCCGCCAATCAGGAGAATGGTATTGGGGAAGCGCTCCGATACGGTGCGCCAGGCTTCGAGCAGTTGCAGCAGCCCCATCCGGTTGACAAGCCTTCTTACGGTCAGCACCGTAGTGGCGCCTTCCGGCAGGTTCAGCATGCGGCGGGCCGCCAACCGGTTCGTCCCGGGTATGAAGCGGTCCACATTGGCTGCGCCCGGTATAATCGTAATCCGGTCGAGCGGAATGCCGTGCAGGCGGTGGAGAATGTCCCGGAAGGTCTCGCTCAGCACGATAAAATGATCCGCCAGCTTGTAAGCCTTCCGTTCGATACTCTTCGCAATGGTCGTCTTGACCCGGTGCTTGATGCCCTGGCCTTCAATCTTCATCTCTTCATTCCAGGGGCCGTGGAACGTCATCACCACCGGAATGCCGCGCTTCTTCGCTTCAATCGCCGGCCCGATGCCGTAAGGGGCAAAATGCGAATACAGGATGTCGATCTGTCCCGCGTTCATCAGGTCCGCCGCTTTGCGCTGAAAGGAATCTCTGCGCTTCCAGATGCTCTCCCGGGGATCGCCGGCATTATGGATGGTCAGACCCTCCGGCGTAGACGGCGTCTCCGGACTGCAGATCAAGGCGTGGACACGGGCCCGCGTAGAGAGCTCTTCGCAGATGGACTTGAAATAGGTATTCAGTCCGCCCGGCTGTACCGAGGGCCAGCTCAGTCCGGTTGCCATGATGTTCAGTTCATCATTGTACGGCATAGCTTCCCTCTCCCTTCTGTTCGGTCCCGGCCGTCTGCGCCGCGCCCTGCGGAAGCAGCCGCTGGTTCCGGGTCCTTTCGTAGTGCTTAAAGCCGACCATGAATTCATACATCACCCAAAATACGGATACCGCGAAGCCTGCCAGGCCTTTGCGGTACAGCCGGTGAACAAAGTACTTCTGGACGAACCGGGCCGGAGCCCGCAGCAGCATGCGGCTGAGCTTGAACGGCCGTCCGCTCTCGAACGCGGCCTGCGCCTCGAGATCGGTGTACTTGTTGAAGCGGGCGACATGGTCCTGGATGCTGCGGAAGCCGTAATGCCAGAGCGTTCCGTTCAGCCGGACAATCTTCTCTTCCGGCACTTCCGGAATTTCATGCACCAGACTGTCCTTCACCCGGTAGGCCCGGCGGTTGTAGAGCCGGACGAGATACTCGCCCCGGTCCAGCCAGCGTCCCAGAAAATCGCCGATCCGGTACAGCGAGTACGCCATCGTCACATCGGCCAGATTCGGCTTGCGGGCCAGGAGATCGGCGGCAAGCTCGTCGCTGACCACCTCATCCGTATCCAGCAGGAACACCCAGTCGTGGGCAGCATGGGTCACGCCGAAATCCCTCTGCTTCGCGTAGCCGGGCCAGGGATTCTCATAGACCGCGCAGCCTAGGCTCCGGGACAGCGCCACCGTGCCGTCCTTGCTGCCCCCGTCCACGACGACGACTTCGTCGGCGAAGAGACGGCAGGACTCAATCGCCTTGGCAATCCGGACTTCATCGTCCTGAGCGATAATCACCGCGGAGATCGGGTAGCTTCCGGGACCTCCAAGTACGTTAGTTATTGAATCCATGCGGGTTCCTCCTTTTAATCTGCCGCCCGCTTCCAGGGCATGCGTTACTTGCGGATGTAAGAATTCATCGTCGTCTTCACCCAGCGGATGTCTCCGCCGTTAATGAGCAGGCTGGGAATTCGGACTTTCAGGTTGAATCGGATGTTCAGCAGAATGAAGCTGAACCGGAGCAGCGCCGAGCCGACCATGGCCGCGCCTGCGCCGAGCAGTCCGTAGGTTGGAACCAGCAGGAACAGCAGCGGAATGACGAGCAGCAGGCCGACGCCCTGAAGCATGGAGACGAATTTCGGCTTCCCGAGCGCCATGAACGCCTGCGCCAGAATCAGGGTGCCGCCGCTAATCGTGACTTCCAGCAGCAGAAGCCGGA
This sequence comes from Paenibacillus glufosinatiresistens, assembly GCF_031470375.1. Classification (NCBI taxonomy): domain Bacteria; kingdom Bacillati; phylum Bacillota; class Bacilli; order Caryophanales; family Paenibacillaceae; genus Paenibacillus; species Paenibacillus glufosinatiresistens. The sequence continues at coordinate 24,575 of NZ_JAVFHT010000022.1, read as the reverse complement.
ATACCGTCAGCGCCTCGCTGAAGTCCTTGCCGTAGAGCAGCGGAATGACCAGCGGCGCAAGAGCCATAAGCAGGGCCGCGCCGATCAACGTGCAGGTCGTGCTGATCCGGAACGCCCGGAAGGTAAGTTCCAGCGCTTCTTCCTTGCTCAGCTCCGAGGCTTTTGGAAAGAGCACAATCTTGATGGAGCTGGAGAAGAAATTCACCATTCGTGCCAGGCTCACGGCCACCGCGTATAATCCGAGCTCCGCCGGCTTCAGCAGCGCCGCGATCAGAATCTGGTCGATGTAGCCGGAGAACTGGCCCAGCAGATCGTTCCCGTAGGAGCCGAGGCCGTAATTGAACAGCCGTTTGAACTGCTTGCCGCGTTCCCGGATGCGGCCCGGGTACGTCCGCAGAAGCTGCACGGTCATCCAGATGAACAGCGGAACCGCCGGCAGCAGATACGCCAGCGCCGTCGTATACGGATTGACAGTGTGGGTGGCGATCAAAATTCCGATGACGGCCAGCGTCAGCAGCGGAACGAGGTACCGCTGCCAGTTGAACTTCTGGTACTCGCCGCGGAATTGAAAGGCGGCGTTGTTGACCTGGGAGATCACCACCAAGGGACAGAGCAGCATGGACACCTGGGCGAACAGGACGACCTGGTCGTTGAAGGATTTCAGCCACATCGGCAGGAGCACGATGCCGATCACAGTCGCGGCGATGCCGGAGACCAGGCCGATCAGCAGCGACATCCGGTAGAGCGAACCGGCGTCCTCCGGATTCTTCTTGGCGTGATAGATCAGCGCCGACGGAATGCCGAGGCTCATGCTGAACGCCATGAACTGCGACCAGTTGACCATGGCCGTCTGCTCGCCCCGGCCGGTGGGACCGAGATAGCGGGCGGTCAGGATGCCCGTAAGCATGTTGAGCACGAGGATCAGAATGCTGACCGCCATCGTCTTAACGGCGGCGGAACTGTTGTCCTTTGCTCTGGCGAAGCGCAGGATGGATGCGCGGAGCGAGCCCCGTGAAATCGAATTAGCGCTCTGTGGCTGCATGGGCCGCTCCTTCCTTTCTGTCAATGGCTTGTGTGATGCCGAGTCCGAGTCCGACCAGCATCCAGACGAGATAGCCTTTCATTCCCGGGAAGCCGTTGTCCGAGATCAGACTCGCTACCGCCCCGGCCCAGGCCGCCAGCGCCAGCCGGGCATAAATGCCGTTCTCGCCGCCGCGCCGGGCGCCCTTGTAGACCGACCGGAGCGCCGCGCCGAGACCGCCGAAGAAGAGCAGCCCTCCGGCCAGGCCGAAGGTCAGGAACAAGGCGATAAAGCCGTTGTCCATAATGCCGTATTCGCCGAGCTCGCCGCCGTTGCCGAGCTTCGTGCTCTGCCCGACGCTGCCGATGCCCTGGCCAACCGGGTTGCCCATGACGGCCGGCACCATCGTATTCAGCAGGTTCAGCCGGTCATTGTAGGAGCGGTCCTCCTTGATGGAACCGAGCGTCTCCATCCGGGCCGTCAGCCCTTCCGCTCCCGGCAGCTTCGGAACGATATAGAAGAGCGCTGCGGCTACGAACAGAATCTGCAGCAGCGTCTTCCATTTGCCCTTCGAGCTGGAGGAGCCGATGTAGACCAGGAGCATCACGATCAGGATGAGCCAGGATGCCCGGACCAGCGTCGTCAGAAGCGCAACGACCACGAGCAGTACGCCTAACCAGCCGAGCGCTCCCCGCCAGCGCTTCTCCAAAATCATGGGCACCAGCGCGAAGGTCAGGAAGGTCGCCGCAGGACCCGGAGAGTTCAGCGAGGAGAACACCCGGATTTCCAGCGGAATCGGCTTGCCGATGGACATCATGCCCGCGCTGTCCATCCAGAAGGCGTCCCAGGCGGGAACGGTAAGATACTGGATGATTCCGTAGACCGCCACCAGAACGGCCAGATTGGCGAATGCCCTCAGCATCCGGTCCAGATCGGACCGGGAGAACCGCAGCACCGCGAAGTACGGAATCAGCAGCAGCGGGATGATGTAATTCATCAGATCATAGATGGAGCCCATGCCGTTCTTCGCCAGCCCGATCAACGAACCGTAGCCGAGCGCCGCTATGAAGAACATCATCACCCTGGAGGAGACCCGATGGATCTTGTGGATCTCCGCCATCACCGGAATCGCCGCCGCCGCTCCCGCCAGAAGCGGAGCCAGACTGACCAGCGAGACGGAATGATAGGTTCCTTCCGACCAGTCAATCAGCCGCCGCAGCTCCGGCGACACCGCCCAGACGAGCAGGGTATAGGCGACGAGCAGCTTCGGTCTCAAGACGGCAATCAGAAAAGCCGGGAACACGAGGCCGCAGAGGACCGCCCCCTGCAGGCTGACGCTCGGGCTGAGCGTCGCGCTGATGAAGCCGATCATCAGCGGCAGAACCATGCCCGCCGCCGCGGCCAGCGCCAGCAGAGCCGGCCGCACCGGGCGCCGTATAGAGAGATAGAGATTCGGATTACGGCTGCTCATGGTCTCCTCCTTGCCTTGTTCCAGAATGGTCGGCCGTCTATTCCAGCCTTGTCTTCGCCTTATCCCGGTCCCGCTTGCGCAGCTCCTTCAAGAGCAGCAGCAGGAACTGGGCATCGTCGACCAGATACCTCTTCCAGAGCCGGCCCGGCTCCTGGCTGAGCCGCCAGAACCATTCCAGCCCGGAGCGCTGCATGAAATCGGGCGCCCGCTTGACCGAGCCGGACAGGAAATCAAAGGTCGCTCCTACACCGATGGACACCGGGGCCCCGTAGGACAGGTAGTGGCGGTAGATCCACTTCTCCTGCTTCGGCGCGCCTACGCCGACGAACACGATATCCGGCTTGGTCTCGTTCAGCATCTGGATAATCCGTCGGTTCTCCTCCTCGTTGTGCTCGAATCCGTAGGACGGCGAGTAGCAGCCGACGACATTGATGTCCGGGTACGCCGCCTTCAGGTTGGCGGTCGCTTTCTCCGGAACCCCCTGGGCCGAACCGAGGAAGAACAGCCGGTACTTGCGCTGCTGGAACGCATGGCCGAGACGGTGGAACAGATCGGCTCCCGATACCTTCTGCTTCAGCGGCTTGCCGAGCATCCGGGACGCCCAGATCAGCGGCATTCCGTCGGCTACCACCGCTCCCGCCTGGGAATACACGGTCTGAAATTCCTTGTCCTTGCGCAGCTTGATCACATGATCGACGTTGCAGGTCAGGATGTAGGAATGGTTCTGCTCCCGGATGGCGGTATCGATATAGTCCAGCAGATCCATAAAGTCATAATTGTTGAAATTGACATCGAACATATTCACTTGATTCATCGTATCACTTCTTTTTGTGGAGAATCGGTTGGCTGAGCAGATCGATACAGGCAGTTCAGGTACCAGCAGAACGGAATGATGAGCTGAACCGTTGAGAGCGTGTTGTCCGAGAACGAATAAATCATGAATGCAGCGATGAAGAGTACGTAATACGGCCTCACCCCCCGCGGCAGAACCCGGTAGACCAGGACAAAGACCGTCAGCATGGACAGCAGCAGCAGAATTCCTCCGATATACCCGCCGTCGAAGTAGAAGCGGATGTATTCATTGTGAGGAACGACGAACCCCGCGTAGAGCGTACCGTCATTGGCAATGGTGACCGAACCCAGGCCCCTGCCGGTCCAGGGCGAGACGGAAGCGAGCTTCAGGAAATACGCCCACGCCTCCGCCCGTCCCGAGAGGTCAATCCCGGTATCGGTCGTTCGCTCGAACGAGCGCTTGGCGAGATTGTCGAGCTGCATATAGACGGCGACGGCAATGACGGCGAAGGACCCGAGCAGCACCAGAAGATAGCGGTTCTTGCCCTTCAGATACTGCCGGGCGATATCGAACAAGTAGTACAGCACCAGCAGCGAGAGGGCCAGCAGAGGACCCCGGGTCCCGGTCGCGAACAGAATGAACAGGTTGACGGCCAGCACGGTATAGAAAAACCGCGCCTGCGCCGGACGGCGCTTCAGCTCGATAAAGGGAATCGCCACGCCCAGAAAAGCCAGCATGGCCAGATGCGGCGGAATGTTCGCGCCCTGCAGCCGGACCGCCCCGTTGAACTCCACGTTCGTCATCGGGTGAAGCCCGGCGGCCTGAAGCAGCAGACCCGCCGCCAGACTGAAGGCCGGAAGAAGGCAGATCAGCCGGATGTGCATCTCGGCGACTTCCTTTTTCCAGTTGATCAGCATGAACATGAACGGCAGCGACAATCCGATAAACGCCTTGACCGCAAGCGACGAGCTCATTCCGGGCAGCCAGTCGGACCAGCCGAAGGTAATGATCAGCATCGCGGCCATGGCCCATACCGGAGGGCTGAGGCGAAGCCGCACCCCGTTGACCAGAATGCACGGCACCAGCAGCATCAGGACGGCCAGCTTGTAGAGCGACAGGATCTCAATCCCGAAGAAGCTGCCGGGGAACAGAAAGTTGATCGAGATGGACGTCGTCAGCAGTGCGAAGTAGCTGATCCATTCCGGCCGCGTCAGCGAGACGGCGAGCAGAAGGATGAAGCAGACCAGGCCCACCGCAACGATCGGCTGATAAATCACCGTCGTCCCGATGAAGAGCGCCGACAGCAGGAAGACAAGCGCGGCGGCCGGCAATAATGTGAATCTGGAACTCCAGTGATTAGTCATCGCTTCTTCACCCCGTTGCCGACTCCCGCTTGCGGCCCGACAGCATATGGAGAGTTCCCCGGATGCTCTCCAGCCGGCAGCGGTTCAGCAATCGTCTGCCTTGGCTTCGGGATACGGCCGCAATGGCCGAGTCAACGATAATGTAGACCATCTTGGCGGCTGTCTTGCCCAGCAGCAGCAGCCGGTCTTTGCCGCTCTGGCGGCCAATCGCATTGGTGATGCCCTGGCTGTAATACCGCTTCAGAATCCAGTCCTCCGTCAGCCGGCTGGCCGGAACGAAATGATCGACCGCCATCCGGGGGTGATACAGGATCTTCTGCCCCCGGCTGCGAATCTGGTCGAACAGCCAGGTCTCTTCGCCCGACAGCAGCGATTCGCCCTTGCGTCCGAGGTCCAGCGGGAACAGCCGCTCGTCGAACACCGATTTGCGCATCGCCATGTTGGCGCCGCACGGATGCAGCCGGCCGGGGTACTCGCGCACCCGGTCGCCCAGATCGACGATGGTGTACGGAAGCTCGAACGGCTTGATCAGCCACTCGGGACGCGAGCTCTCGAAGTTCGGAGCGACCTTCCCGCCCATGGCCATCACATCCGGCCGGCTCTCGAAGGTCGAGAGAATTGTCGTAATCCAGGGCCGTTCCGGCAGTGCGTCATCGTCGAGAAAAGCGATCAAACCCGATTTGGCGGCCAGAATGCCGGCGTTCCGGGCGGCCGAAAGGCCCTGTACCGGCTCCAGCATATAACTGACCCGGAGAAGATGTCCGCTGGTCTCGATGAAGCGCTTGGCGACCGCTGCCGTATCGTCCGTCGATTGGTTGTCGACCACAATAATCTCCGCCTCGTCCAGATCGTCCAGCGCGAGGAGGGAATCCAAGGTTTTGGACAGCAGCCGGGCGCGATTGTAGGTACAGATTACAACGGAAACCTTGGGAACATCTCCGTATCTACCCATTCGCATTCACCCATTTTCCATAAATAATTAATAAGCGTTCTTGGAGCCCAGCAGCATCAGCCCTGTCTTCAGAATAATCTTCAGATCCAGTCCAATGCTCCGCATCCGGATGTAGGCCAGATCCAGCTCGACCATTTCCTCGAATCCGACGCTGTTGCGGGCGCTGACCTGCCAGTATCCGGTGCAGCCCGGTGTTACCGTCAGGCGCTGCTTGTCATACTCGGAGTAGAGCGCCACTTCCTCGGGAAGCGGCGGCCGGGGACCGACCAGGCTCATGCTTCCGTTCAGCACGTTCCACAGCTGAGGCAGTTCGTCGATGCTGGTCTTCCGCAGAAAACGGCCCACGCGCGTGATGCGCGGGTCGTTTTTGATTTTGAACATGGCGCCGCTGACCTCGTTGTAGGCCATCAGGTCCTTCTTCAGCTCCTCGGCGTTGTGCACCATGGATCTGAACTTGTAGATGTAGAACGGCTTTTCGTCCTTGCCGATCCGGATTTGCCGGAAGAATACTTTGCCCTTCGGGTCTTCCAGCTTAATCAGCACCGCAACGAGCGTGAACAGGGGAAGCAGCACCAGGAGACCGACCGCGGAGAAGAAGACGTCGATCATCCGTTTGACCAGCAGATAGGAGTCGGATTCGTTTCCTTCGCCCGCGTGAAGCGTGTAGGGATTCGGCATTGCATACTCGCCGTCTTCCGGCAGATTGGGCATGCTCATTTCCTCCTCATCCTCCTTCGCTTGTATAGTGTCTTAACCGGCCGTCTGTTCGGCCTTGCTGAGCCATTCCGACATTGCGTCCATCAGCGGATAACGCAGATCCTTGTTCTGAAGAGCGAATTCCAGGGTAGTAAGAATATATCCGAGGCGTTCGCCGACATCGTATCGGGTGCCGTCGAAGTTGTAGGCGTATACCCGCTCGCTCTGGTTGAGCTTCTGAATGGCGTCCGTAAGCTGAATCTCGCCGCCGGCGCCGGTCTCTTGCAGATCCAGGTACTTGAAGATCTTCGGTGTGAACACGTAGCGGCCCATGATGGCCAGGTTCGACGGCGCCGTGCCGGGAGCCGGCTTCTCGACGAAGTTGTTGACCCGGTAGAGTCTGCCGTCCTGCATGTCCGGCTCGATGATGCCGTAACGGTTCGTGAACTCGTCCGGCACTTCCTGAACGCCGATGACGGAGTTCTGGGTCTCTTCATACTGCTCGATGAGCTGCTTCAGGCAGGGCGTTCCGCCCGCGACGATGTCGTCGCCCAGCATGACGCCGAACGGCTCGTCGCCGATGAAGCGGCGGGCGCACCAGACCGCGTGGCCCAGGCCTTTGGGTTCTTTTTGCCGGATGTAGTGAATTTCCACCTTCGAGGAGCGCTGCACTTCCTTGAGCAGCTCCAGCTTGCCGTCCTCCAGGAGACGCGATTCCAGTTCGAACGCATTGTCAAAATGGTCCTCGATCGCGCGCTTGCCTTTACCGGTTACGATGATGATGTCCTCAATGCCGGAAGCGATCGCTTCCTCCACGATGTACTGGATGGTCGGCTTGTTGATAATGGGGAGCATCTCTTTCGGCATGGCTTTCGTCGCCGGGAGAAAGCGAGTGCCAAGACCCGCTGCGGGAATAATGACCTTCTTTACTGTTTTCATCGCACTAGCCTCCTTGGAATGATGGTTGGTTCTACTTGGCCTGGTTCAGGGTGATGCCGAGAATAGGCGTTCCGGTCTTCTCGATCAGCGTCTTGACCTTCTTCAGGGCATCGCGCTTGGATTTGCCGTAGCGGGCAACGAGGATCACGCCGTCGCATTGCGGCGCAAGCACCCGGGCGTCGCTGTAGTCGACGGCCGGCGGTGAATCGACGAAGACGAGATCATGCGTGCTTCGCAGTTCTTCCAGCAGTTCGGCCATCTTCTCTCCGCCGAGCAGATCGGGCGGACTGGCCGTTGCCGTGGAACCGGCCGTAATGACGGTCAGATTGGCAAGTTCGCCGTACACGCTGATCTTCCCCGCTTCCTTGCGTCCGGACAGATAGGAAGCCAGTCCTTCGCCTTCATCGACTCCAAATACGCTGTGAAGTCCGGGAGACCGAAGATCGGCGTCGACGACCGCCACCCGCTTGCCGTCCTGTACGAACGAGACGGCCAGATTGGCGAGCACCGTCGTCTTGCCCGCGCCGCTCTCACCCGAAGTGAAGAGCAGCACGCGTCCGCTCCCCTGCATAAGGTCGAGCTGGCGGATATAGGTACGCAGCGAACGGAACGATTCCGATACATGGGAGCCCGGGTTGCGGTCTGCAACCAGACTGTTACTCAACCGTAGCATAAGCGCCCTCCCCTACTCTGGCTTTGGAGCCTGCGCTTCCGACATCGCGGCCCCGGATAACCGGAATGCTGCCGATGACCGGCAATCCGAGCAGCGCTTCGGCCTCTTTCTCGGTGCGCAGCGTCTGATTGAGGCTCTCCATCAGCAGAATGACAGCCAGAGCCGCCATCAGCGAGACTACGAAGCTAATGACCAGATTCATGGCGTACCCGCCGGTTGCGGGAGCCGGATTGGCCTGCGGATCGGCCGGCGTCAGGAAGGTGACGTTATCCATCTTCATGAGAGCCGGCAGACTGCGGATAAACGTCTGCGAGACGGCGTTGACGATTCCGGCCGCCGTCGGATAACTCTCGTCGGTGACGCTCAGGTTGATTACCTGGCTCTTCTCCGAAGTCTTCAGTTCAATCTTGCCGGCCAGCTCGCCTTCCGTCAGTCCAAATTCGGGATGCGCATCCACCACGGCTTTCATGATGGTCGGCGACAGCAGGATGTCTTTGTAGCTCTCGATCAGGTTCAGGCTGAAGTTCAGGTCGTTGAGGCTGTTGCCCGCCACGGGTGTCGAGGCGTTCACCAGGAGTTGTCCGCTCGCCCGATACTCCGGCACCACCACATTCTTGCTTACGTAGTACGTCGTGGCGCAGGAGATCAAGACGAACAGCACAACGAGCCACAGCCGTTTCTTGATGAGGTTGAGATAATCCAGAATCGTCCTTTCCACAGCGATCCTCCTTCCGGAAATGTTGTTCTTTGAAAGAAAGTTTTGAAACTTTCAGCTTCTTACTTGTATTCTAGCAATCCCTTTCACCGCTCACATGCCACCTCCCTTTACTTTCCCTTTCACTTTGGTAGCCACTTAAGTAACGCTGCGGGTGCAGGCGATGGTATACTTTTGTACCAGAGGTTCTCTTGAGAGCGTTTCCATCAATTCCCGGGCTGCCTGAACGCCGCAAAGCCGCTTCCGGGCAGGAGCAATTCCTGTCCGAAAGCGGCTTTGCGGGCCGTGCAAGCTGTTCAATTCGCAATCAATCGTAAGACATTTCGTATTTCGTCAGGCCGACTGCATTCGCATAGAGCGCCGCCTGGGTGCGGTCCGCCACCTGCAGCTTCGCCAGAATCTGGCTCACATGCTTCTTGACCGTAAATTCGCTGATGAACAGTCTGGAAGCAATCTCCCGGTTGCTGGAGCCCTGTCCCAGCTCTATCAGCACTTCCTTCTCCTTCGGCGTCAGTTCGTCGGTCGGACTGCTGCCGCTCATCCGCATTTTGTCCTCCATCAGCCCGGGATCGTAATATTTGCGTCCCTTATGTACAAGCTGGATGGCAAACAGCAGCTCCTCCGGCAACGCCTCCTTCAGCACATAGCCGTCGACCATGACCTCTTCCGCCTTCAGAAAGTCTTCCCGGCTTGCGGAAGAAGTCAGCAGGATGAACCGGCTGTCAATGCCGCGGGCCCGTGCGGCCTTCACGACGTCAAGACCGGACTCATCGGCCAGCTTGAGGTCCATCAGCGTCAGATCGGGACGAATCTCCTCCAGAACGCGCAGCGCTTCTTCTCCGTTCGTAGCCTCTCCCGCAAATTGCATGTGGGGCTGCATTGAAATGACGGCCGCCAGACCTCTTCTTACCAAGGGATGATCATCCACAATGACAATTTTCAAGTTCAACGCCTCCTGTCCTGAATGTTATGCGTTCTTTAACTCCGCTACGCCGACCGGTATCGTAATCAGAATCCGTGTCCCTTCGTTCAACCCGCTCGAGAGCTGAAAGTCTCCCCCAAGCGATTGGGCTAAATACTGCATATTCTTCATTCCAAGACCGCCCGCTCCGTCCTCCGACGGGGATACAAGCCGCGCGGTATCGAAGCCTTTCCCGTTATCGACGATAGACAGCCGAATCCACCGGGGCTTCAGAGAGAGCTCCACCTGGATGCTGCGCGCCGCCCCATGCCGAATGGCATTGCCCGTCGCTTCGGAAATAATGCGAAACAGCGCTTTATGATACGGATACGGGAGACTGAAGTCGTCTCCGGTAATCTGAAGCTGAATTTCCACGTTGTTCAATCTCGACAGGCTGTTCAGATGGGAACGGACCATGCCGAGCCAGGTCGGGCCGCCGCTCTTCTTGGAGCTGAGACTGTAGATGGTGATCCGCAGTTCCTTGGCGACGTTCGTCGCCGACTCATGGATCAGACCGATCTGCTCTTCCAGCTCCGAGTCGCTCATCTTCCGCCACAGCTGCTTCAGCGAATGGGTCGCATAGACGATGCCGAACAAGCTCTGCGAGACGCTGTCGTGCATCTCGTCGGCAATGCGGTTCTGCTCGTTCGTGATGATGAGCCGGTTCTCGATAACCCCGAGTTCGTGCCGCTCCAGAATAATGGCGCTCAGCTCCGCCAGGAACACAAGCTGCTGAATGTACCACCTCCGGCCTTCAAGCCCTTCTGAAGCATCGAGCCGAACGCCGATCAGTCCGACGAACCGGGTGCTCATCCGCACTGGCATCAGCAGAAAATCGCCGAGACCCGGCAGGCTTCGAAACAAGGGGTCGCGCTGACCCCGCCACTCATCCTCCCGGCTCTCCAGCTCGGTGAAGAGAAAGGTCTCCTGTTCCGGCAGCCAGCCCGTCTGGCGGCTCTCCGGAGCCGGCTCGCCGCTCTTCTTGGCGAACCAGAACAGCGCTTTGTCCAGCTCGGTCAGCTTCACCACGTAATCGGTAATGACCTGGCCGATATTCCGGAAATCATGCTGGCTTGAAGTTTCGACGATGTGGTACAGCGATTTGATATGCTCCAGCGTCTCGTCCGTCCGGGCCTCCGCTTCTTCGCTGCGGCTTCTGTAGCAGGCGACCGTCCGGACAAAGGTTGCCGCCAGTACGAGAACGAGCAGCAGATTCCCGCTGTCGTTCAGATCCAGGGAAGGCGACTCGCCCGAAGAAGCATAGAACGCGTAGCAGCAGCCGATGAAGGCGGCCGCATACCCGAACAGCAGACTCCAGCTGAACATCAGGGTCAGCGATCCTGCGGCCACCAGCACCGGATTTAAGGCATACAGCTTGAAGGGACTTTCATACCCTCCGGTAGCGACGGTCAACAGCAGAATCAGTGCCGCTTCCGCTCCGATTGCTGCCAGGAGCAGCCCTGGACGGTGTTTGCAGCGGCGGTACATTCGCAAAAACATCCACGCACTCACGCATAAGACGGCAACTACCGGAAGCTTGCGGACCCAGGACAGCCCGTCGTACGACAATAAGAACATCAAAGACGTCAACCCTAAGGAGAACCAACGGTAAAAGAATTGCATCCTGTCTTCCGCAGTTTTGATACCCATCCCACCACCCTATTCCCCAAGTTTTGTGGAAAAAAAGCGAATGTGACTGACCCGAGGATCGGCAAGACATTCCGTGAAAAAAGTATTTGACAAACCGGTTGCCTATATGAAATCGAGAATTAATACCAGCAATGATACATGAGAATAAGGCTTTTCTCAAGTTAACTGCCGCCTTGTGAACGGTTACACCCAGAAAAAGGTTAAATTTTAGGACTTTGGAACTCCTTTTCCCCTGCCATTAGCCTGAATAAATCCACACTAAGTGGAAGCTAAGCTGACAGTACCCTGCAACGGAACGTAAGACAGCCCGTCCGCACGCGGCGGCGTGCAGAACGGGCTGTCTTTGACAGAGGGCCGGCAGGGACAATGACGGCCGGGGCGCCCGGGAGACGGTCAGCGGGACGGAGGCTCGGCCCACGGCTGCCTTGCCGTAATGACCGCCCGGTCCTCGGCCGCCGCCCGGCGCATCGCAAGCGCCAGGTACTGGTCCTGGCAGCCTTCGGCCAGACTGTAGAACGGCGGGCCGCCTGCGGTGTAGCTTGCCATGCGCCTGAGGCTCTCGGCTACGGCAAGCTCATCGTCGGACAGGCGGGCCGGTCCGAACGGATTGCGATACAGCCACTCGGACCCGCCGACAATGCCCTGGAGGAAGAAGCCCTCCAGATTGCCGCCATGCCCGGCATCAATCCGGCGCAGTTCGGCATAAGCGGGAGCGTCGAAGGCCTCCAGCCAGACGGCCCGTTCGTCCGTAATTTCGCCCCGGTCGCCCCGGATCAGCATCCGGTTCCCCCGGACCCAGGAGAAGTACTGATCCTTGGCAAAATCATATACGCCCAGCCGGTCCCCGAAATCCAGCGTCGCAAGAAGCTGCGGCGAGAGAACTTGCGTCTCCGAGCGGGGCGGGCCCGAACGGTCCGGACCCTGAATGAGGGGGAACGCAAATTCCCTTGCCCGGATTTCGGCGTCCTCGAACCCGATGCCAAGCAGCCTTCGGATCAAGCTGACGCCATGGTAATCATGGGCCGCCGAAATCTGGGCCTGCGAGATCGTTCCCAGCCGCCCCGATCCGGCAAGCGCGAGACGGGCGGCATGCATCGGCTGGTAAGCATACTGCTCCGCCACCTGAATCCTTGCCGCCGGTCCTGTGCGGGACCACACCTCCAGCAGTCCCGCCAAATCCGGAGCAGGCGGAGTCTCCGCAAGCGCAGGATGCCCCGCTTCGGCGAGAGCCGCCAGCAGCCCGCCGGAGGCATCCCGGCTGACGCAGACGACGCTGAAGGCGCAGCCCGCAGTCCCGGCGCGCTCCAGATAGGCCGGAAGCTCCGACACCGCCGGAACGCCCCACCGTTCCGTGAACGCCCGCGCTTTGGCCGGTTCCCTCAGCAGAGCAGCCCCCACAGCAAAATGCCCGGGGAGCGCCCGGGCAATCCGCATATAAAATTCGGCGCGCCAGCCTCCGCCGATGATCCCGAATACCGTCCGATTCATCTCGTCTTCCTCCCCTGCCGGTCTGCATCACGGCCAAGCCTTAGCCTTAAGTTTCCTCCGATCCTTCCCGGCGCTTCTGTTCCCGGTAATCCGCCAGCCATTCCTCGTACTGGTTCACAATCATTTCCCGTTCGCGGGCCCAGGCCGCTCTTGAGTCCCGGGACGTGCGCGAACGGCTGTCTTCCTCCCCGGACAAGGTCCAGAGGTCGGAGAACAGCGGATCGCGCAGTTCCACGAGCCGGCCGTTCTCCCGGCCGCCGGACCATTCCAGCCCGCGGTCGGTCCTGACCACGGTCCGGCCGTCCGGCGTCGAGGCCTTCTGCCCCGGACGCATCACCGCAAGCAGCTGTCCCAGCGTATACCACTGCATCCCGGCTCCGCCTCTCCCTTCCCGTCCTTGGGTTTCTGCGCCTGCCCCTCAGGCTCTTGCCGCCGGAAGCTTGACGATGACCTCCGTGCCTTCTCCCTTGGTGCTCATGTACTTGATGGTTCCGCCCATGGCTTCGATAATTCGGAACGTGACCATAAGTCCCAGACCGGTGCCCTTGGTCTTGTTCGAGTAGTACGGCTCTCCCAGCCGGGCCACCTCGCCCGGCTCCATTCCTTCCCCATTGTCCTTGATGCTGACCACGACATGGTTCCCGGAACGCCAGGCGATGATGCTGACCAGGCCTCCGGCGCGCAGCGCCTCGATACTGTTCTTGACGATATTGATGAACGCCTGCTTGAATTTCGGCGAGCTGCACGTAATCATCAGATCGGGTTCAAGATGCAGCTCCAGCCGTCCGCCCTGGAGATTGGCCATCGGCAGCAGGATGCCGGCCACATGCTTCAGTTCGCCCGAGGCGTCCAGCACCTCGACCTTATCCATCTCCGGCTTCGCGAACGTCAGGAAGTCGTTGATGATCAGAGAAGCCCTGTCGAGCTCGGACATGGCAAGCTTGAGGTACTCCTTCTCTTTGTCAGTGGTCCCTTCTCCGAGCAGCTGGATGAATCCGCGGGTCACCTGGAGCGGGTTGCGGACTTCATGCGCGACCGAGGCCGCAAGGTCGCTGATCATCTCCATTTTCTCGGAACGCTGCAATTCGTTGTTGAATTTCTCGAGCTCTCTGGAATACATGACCACCTGTTCGTGGTTCTGCGCGAATCTCCGGCCCAGAATGACGATCAGAGAGACCAGGAACAGTACGATTCCCCATTTCCACCAGTAGAGATGGTAGATGCCGGACGTCAGGTAGAAGAGCAGCAGCTCGGCAACGACGATCAAGGTCAGAATCGCCAGTCCTGCCGTGAAGATAATGGCTTCTGTATTGCCTTTGGCGACATCTCTCACCGCCACCGCCAGCAGAGTGACGAACAAGGTAATGATGAGCAGACCCACCATGTAGACGGTGAACAGGACATAGATCCGGTCCCATCGCCCGTCCATCAGCAGATGGGCTGTGCTCAGCATAACGGCAAGCACGGCGTAGACGGTCAGGAAGCGCCGCAGCCGGAGAACGATCCGCATCGGTCCCGGGCCGAACAGCTGCTCGAAGTACGAAGCGAACGCCGGAAGCAGCGTGAAGATCCCCAGATCAAACACATAATTGACCCAGGGGCCTTTCTCCACAAGGACCGGCAGATAGGACGAATGAATGATAATCAGAATGCCTGACGAGAGGATAACCAGAACCAGCAGAAAGGCGCTGGAGAACATGTCTTTTCGCAGAAAAAGCGAGCACACCGCCAGTACGGTGGCCGTGAACACCAGGGCTCCGCCCAGAATCAGGTCAATCAATCCCTGCTTGGTGTAATTGGCGAGCAGATCGACATAGCTGCCAATCTCCATGCCGCCGAATACGCCGTATTGATCCTCTTGTCCGCCGATATAGATCAGCAGCGGCTCGCCCGAGAGGCGGTCGTTCAGAGGCACAATGAGGTTCCCGCCTCCGATGATGCGGTCAGGCGAGCGGAACACAAGCGTCCGGTCGGCATAGGCGGCTACCTCGCTGCCGTATGTCTTCTCCAGCAGCAGCGCGCTGCTGCCTTCAAGCCGGGGCAGCCGGACGCGCAGCCAGACGCCGGTGACCTCATCGGGCTTGGGCGGAATCGTGTCCGGCGTGACATCCAGCCAGCCCGTATCGGAGAGCGCCCGGTCCAGCTCTATGCCGTGCGCAGCCGGATCGGCCCATTTCATTTCCCACTCGGGCAAGCTTTCGCCGCCGTGCTTCCCCCATTCCATTTCAATGCCGATTGGCACAATCACCGCCAGGAGCAGAAGGATGAGCAGGACTGCGGATGTTTTTTGCAAAGGACCTTTCATGAGTGCACCTCGGCAGATCTACAGGATAAACATACAGGTTGGAAATTAATTCATACCCTACCTTACTTATTTCGACATCATTCGCGTTCTTCCCTTTCCGGGCTTGGCCCTGAACACAAAAAAAGCCTCCGGCTCGCGGATAGAGCCGAATCTCCGGAAGAACACTAGCTCTGGCGGACTTCCCCCGGCCGGACCTGCCGATGCCGGAATTGCAGGACGATCGGATTCGCCCTGCGCTCCGGCGGGTAAACTTTATTAGACATGCACTATGGCGGCGCAGCCGACCCTAAGGAGGCTGGATTCCATGAGCACACAGAAAGAACCGGAAGACGACGGCTTGGTCACGGAACGCGATATCGACGAGGAGTTCGGTCTCTTCCGGGAAGGAAGCTATGAAGACAGCTTGTCCGATGAGGATCAGCGCGATGCGATCCGGCACGGACTGCCGGACGAGCAGAAACTCCGGCGAGAAGACCGGCTTTAGGGCCTGGGCCATCCGGATCAAAAAAGGAGCTGAACAACATGTCCGATTCTTTTAATAAAACGACGGCGGATTTCGCCTATGAACGTTATGTGACGCTGGGTGACACGGATCCCGACAGCGGAATTCCGGCTGACGATCTGCGCCCCGCCGGCACGATTACCGCGCAGAGCGCAAGCGGAACCGGAAATACGGAGGCTGCTGTCGAATCGCCGTTCACACGCCACAAGTCGGCGGGCGCCGCTTCGATCGGCATTGACGGCGTGCCGGAACCCGGCACCGATCCCGCGCTGGTCGGCGACCCCCATCTGGCCGCCGATACAGGACTCGGCATTGCCGGTACCGGACCGGCCCCGGCCGGCACCGCTTACGGAAGCGGCGCCGATCCGGCCGAGCCTTCTGCCGAGGAGCTGGACTCGCCCGGCCTACTCTCCGGTCCGCCCGCTTACCGCGATGAGTTGGCGCATTCGGATGCGGCGCTGGCCGCAGACGCTTCGGGCCTGACCATCGGCGCAATTGACTATGCCGACGAGGAGGAAGAAGGCGTGACCGGCGGCCTGAACGAAGAAGATCCGCTGCCCGATGTCCCGGACGCGGACGAAATATCGGCGGACTCGCCGGTGGACCCTGCGGCTCCTCCGGTGGACGTCATGCCGGGTACGGATATTCTGAACGGCTCCACGGGAGAAGACGACTAGCCCGCCCCTGCAGAACCGGGCGGCAGGCTTGTTTTGCAAGAGCCGGCTCTGCCGGGTTATGATGATTCGGGAAGCACCCGACTGATTCTGACCCATAAGGAGAGACTGAAACGTGAAATTCAAGCTTCAACCCCTGCCGCTGATGCTGGTCGTGCTGGCCTTGCTGATGCTGGCGGGCTGCGGCAACAAGCCTGACGGCGGCGGCAAGGCCGCGAGCGCAGCCCCTTCCGCAGCCGCCTCCGGCGCCGACGCGGAGCAGGGTCTGCCTTCCGCAGATGCAAGCCATCCGGTCGTCACCATTGAGATGGAAGACGGAGGCGTGATCCGGGCCGAACTGTATCCGGAGGTCGCCCCCAACACGGTGAACAACTTCATCTCGCTGATTCGCCAGGGCTTCTATGACGGAACGATCTTCCATCGGGTCATCCCGGGATTCATGATCCAGGGCGGCGATCCCGACGGAACCGGCGCGGGCGGACCCGGCTACAGGATTGCCGGTGAATTCGCGAACAACGGGTTCGCCAATTATTTGCCGCATACCGAAGGCGTTCTGTCGATGGCCCGCTCGGGCGATCCCGATTCGGCCGGCTCCCAGTTCTTCATTATGACCGATGCGGCGCCCCATCTGGACGGCGATTATGCAGCCTTCGGCAAGGTAACCGAAGGCATGGATGTCGTCCGCCGCATTGTCAGTCTGGAACGGGACGACAATGACCGGCCGCTGAAGCCGCCGGTCATGAAGAAGGTGACGGTAGACACGCTTGGCGTAACCTATCCGGACCCGGTCAAGAAGCAGTAGCAGCCAAGGAAGCCCCTCTCCGGGAAGAGCCCAGTCTCTTCTCCCGGGAGCGGGCTTCTTGGTCCTGTGTTCAGGCGCGCGGCCGCGGCCGGCTCAATACGTGATGTTCGCTGCGCAGGAAAGTGCTCCGGGCATTCTTCAGCTGGGCGATCCGTTCCTGGGCCATACGGTCGGCGGCTGCATAAGACGGAATGTCTTCCGTCCGGGAAATCTCCAGAATGCGGGCCACGCTGTCATAGATTCGGGCAATTTGCTTGTAGGCCCGCTCCTTGTTGTAGCCGTGCAGCTCGTCGGCCACGTTAATGACGCCCCCGGCGTTGATGACATAATCGGGCGCATAGAGAATTCCCCTCCGGTGAAGCTCGTCTCCGTGCCGCGGTTCCTTCAATTGATTATTCGCCGCCCCTGCGATTACCTTGGCCTTCAGCTGCGGCAGCGTCTCATCGTTGAGGGTCGCGCCGAGCGCGCAAGGCGCGTAGATGTCGCATGCCGCCGCTGTAATCTCTTCCGGATCGGCCAAGGCCGCGCCGCAGGCATCCGCCACCCGCTGCGCCGCTTCCCGGTTGATGTCCGCCACCTGCAGCAGGGCACCCTCCTCCTTCAAATATCCGCATAAATGGAAGGCTACATTGCCTGCCCCCTGGACCGCAATCGTCCGTCCCTTCAAGGAATCGGAACCGAAAGCTTCCCCGGCCGCCGCCTTCATACCCCGGTAGACGCCGTAAGCCGTTGCCGGAGAAGGATTGCCCGATGATCCGTATGACGGGGACGTCCCCGTAACAAAATCGGTCTCCTGATAGATAAGGTCCATATCCTCAACCGTCGTTCCGACATCCTCTGCCGTTATGTACCTCCCGTTCAATCCCTGCACGAACCGTCCGAAAGCCCGGAACATGGCTTCATTCTTGTCCGTCCGGGGATTGCCGATAATGACCGTCTTGCCTCCCCCGAGGTTGAGTCCCGAAATCGCGTTCTTATACGTCATTCCCTTGGCCAGCCGCAGCGCGTCGGTCAGCGCCTCTTGTTCGGAGCCATACGTCCACATCCGGGTGCCCCCAAGCGCCGGGCCCAGCGTCGTATCATGAATCGCAATAATCGCCTTTAGCCCGGAATCCCGGTCCTGGCAGAACAGTACCTGCTCATAGTCGTCCATCGCCATTGCTTCAAAAAGCTTCATACTCTCCGGCTCCCGTCTTCTATATTGGATAGAGTGTTTTTCTTGCTCTTATTTCTGCTCTTATTATAGAGGAAAAGCAAATTT
Source organism: Paenibacillus glufosinatiresistens (assembly GCF_031470375.1). Classification (NCBI taxonomy): domain Bacteria; kingdom Bacillati; phylum Bacillota; class Bacilli; order Caryophanales; family Paenibacillaceae; genus Paenibacillus; species Paenibacillus glufosinatiresistens. The sequence continues at coordinate 6,308 of NZ_JAVFHT010000022.1, read as the reverse complement.
AATTTCCAATGACAGGAAAACTTTTTGATGTTCATTCCGCATGTTTATGAGAATTGTCATAAATTGGGCACGATCCGATGGCTTATAGTGTGGACAATCTCCTTCTCCAAGGAGCACTCCTGCAAGAAAGGTGTGTTGAGAATTATGGAACCTGCATCGCTGGTCAGTTCCGCCTTCGCTCTGTTCGAAAAGGAGGCCCCCGCTCACCGCAAAGCCTGGCTGGAGGCCGTTCAGGGTCTCGGAGCCGCCAGCCGGCTGGACCCGAAGACGGAAGCGCTGGCCTATCTTGCCGTTCTGGCGGCCGCCCGGCTGGATAGCGGCCTGCCCTTCCACGTGAAGCAGGCGCAGCACGCCGGCGCTACCCGCGAAGAGATTATCAGCGCAGTCCTGGTGGGCCTGCCCGCCGTCGGCAACGGCGTCATCTCGGCGCTTCCGGCCGTGATCGCTTCACTGGAGGAGTCCTAGACCTCCGGCATCCTGTCCTTCCCCGGGCCATGAGGTCCGGGGTCTTTTTTTGCGGTGAAGAAATAAGGGGATGGGAAACGCCGCATCTCTAATTCTCCGGGGAATCCGATTCCTAAATGATGACAAAGTGGAATTTACAGGGGAAAAGAGGTGAAATCCTGGGGGTGGAACCCTGATTTTCGCAACTATATGATGATGTAAGCGCTGACATTGGTCGCGCTGGATATCCCATTCTTTCTATACGAGGAGGAAAAGGAATGAAGAAGAAGTCCAAGTACATCTCGGTCCTGCTTGCCGCTGTCGTGGGTGTGTTCGCCTCTGTGTCCGTCGCCTTCGCAGCGACCTGGTCATCGTCCGACCAGTACGGCAATTGGGCGAACGGCGGGTATACGGTCTATAACAATGTATGGGGAAGCGGCGCAGGAGCCCAATCTATCTGGGCGAATTCCTACAGCAACTGGGGGGTATGGGCGCAGCATCCTTCCACGGGAGGCATCAAATCCTACCCGAACAGCACCCGGGAAATTAATCTGAAGCTCAGTGCGCTGAAGAGCGTAACCAGCAGCTTCAATGTAAGCGTTCCCACAAGCGGAGCCGCCTATGAGTCTGCCTACGATATCTGGGCAGGCACGAACAATGCCTATGAAATTATGCTCTGGATGAACTATTACGGCGGCGTGAAGCCGATTGCAGAGAACTGGAGCGCTGCCGGAGATCCCGTGGCGGCTTATACCAATGTAAGCGTAGGCGGCCATACGTGGAATGTATATAAAGGCAGCAACGGTTCCAACGCCGTCTATTCCTTCGTGCGCACAAGCAATACCAATTCCGGCACGGTGGATGTGCTGGCGATTATGAACTGGATCAAGGGCAAGGGCTGGTTCTCCGATGTGACCCTGAACCGCGTACAGTTCGGGTACGAGATTACCTCGTCCCCGGCGGGGCTGAACTTTACTACGAACAGCTACTCGGTCAGCTACTCGAAGTAGACGTCCCAGGGGTACCGGAGCCCTCTACCCGGAATCTGAACTCTGCCCGCTTCGTCGGCGCGGGACGGTATTCAAAGAGAGAGCGCTTCGCCTGGCGGCGAAGCGCTCTTGATTCGTATTCGCAGACTTTGGGATTACCGCTTCGCCATTGTCTCGGTCAGTACCGGAACGATCTGCGATTTGCGGGATACAACGCCCTTCAGCACAGCCTTGTTGGCGTCCAGCTTGACGTTATAGGCTTCTTCGACCGCCTGGGCTTGCCGGCCCAGGGCTACGCCTACGGAGTCGTTGTTCAGAATGTCGGTGACGACGAACAGGAACAGATCGAGACCCTTCTCGTCGATAATCGCGTTCAGCGCCTGTTCCAGTTCCGTCTGGCGGCTCAGCACATCATTCGTATCCACCGCGTTGACTTGGGCAATCTCCACCTTGTAGCTGCCCATGGCGAATTCCTTCGCATCCAGGGAGACGAGCTGGGCAATGCTCTTGTCGCTGAGATCGGCCCCGGCCTTCAGCATATCCAGGCCGTAAGTGTCCGAATCGACGCCGGCGATCTCCGCCAGTTCCTTGGCGGCGGCGATATCTTCCTCGGTGCAGGTCGGCGATTTGAAGAGAAGAGAATCGGAAATGATAGCGGACAGCATCAGACCGGCGATATTCTTCGGGATCTCGACGCCGTTCTCCTTGTACAGCTTCTTCAGAATCGTCGCGGTGCAGCCGACCGGCTCGGCTCTGTAGTACAGCGGAGCAGCCGTCTGGAAATTGGCGATCCGGTGATGGTCGATGACCTCCACGACCCGAACCTGATCAATGTCGGAAGCGCTCTGCTGGCTCTCGTTATGGTCGACGAGAATAACCTGCTTCGCTTCTCCGGCGACCGTCTCTACCAGGCGCGGAGCAGCCGCGCCGAATTGGTCCAGCGCGTACTGGGTTTCGCCGCTGATCTCTCCGAGGCGGACCGCTTCCACATCCCAGCCCAGTTCCTTCTTCAGGTGAGCATAGGCGATTGCCGAGCAGATCGTGTCGGTATCCGGATTCTTGTGTCCAAAGATCAAAGTTTTTTCCATATCCAAGCTCCTTAGTGTGGTTTATTTGTGTTACCAATATAACACACTTGGACAGGGCCCGCCAGCCGCGGGAGAGGTACGGCGGAAGCGGACACCGGCTTAGGGAAGAGGCAGCGGAATTCGGAAGAAACGGCCGCTGTCCGAGCCCAGATACAGGCGGTCTCCCTGTGTGTTCACCAGTCCGCGGCGGACAGCGGCTTCGCGCCCTTCCGGAATGCCGGCGGAGACGCCGGAGACGCGGTACAGCGTCTCGCCGTCATCAGCCCGAGTGATCCGAATACCGCCGCCGGTTCGAACTTCAAGCAGCCGGTTCCCCGGCAGGGCGTAGACCGCCAGTCCTGCCGATTCCGCATAGCCTTCCGGATTATAGAACGCCCGGTCCAGCGGCTGGCTCCAGCGGATTTCTCCATCAGCGGCATTCAGCGCAGCCAGCGGGCCGTTCAGATACAGATACAGCGTATTGCCCGCAAAGACGGCCGGTCCCCCGCTTCCCTTAAGCCGCCAGCGCTCCCGGCCGGTCGCCGCATCGGTCAGCACGATCTCCGGCCGTGTCCGGTCCGAGGCAAAGGGACCGGAAAATTCCCGGGTCAGCAGCAGGTTCCCGCTACTGCCGATCAGGTCGCCGCGCGCCTGGATCCGTGCCTTCACCTCTCCGGAGGACAAATCGATCCGCAGCCGCTCGCCTCCAAGGCGGAACCAGCGGACCGGCTCGGCCCCCGCTGCCGGCTCGGCCGGAAGCGGCGCCGGCTCCAGCAAGGGATCGTACGGGTCTGTCTCCAAGGCGGAGTCCGGCTCGTCCTTTCCGGTCAGGCTCCAGCGCAGGCTCCCCGTTCCTGGTTCCAGCCCGGTCAGCTTCGGGCCGCTCTTCAGCAGGACCACGTCTTCTCCGCCCTCATTTACTACCGCCCGGTCGCCCTTCAGCGCTTTCTTCCACAGCGTCCTGCCGTCCTTCTCGTTCAAGGCGAGCAGTCTGGCCGTCTGCGAATCCGGCTCATAGCCGTACAGCAGAATGATTCCCTTGGCAGCGTACATCTCGGTGTAATCGCTCCGCCCGTCCGCCTTACCCAGCTTCTGTTCCCAGATCGTTCGGCCTGTAGCGGCGTTCAGGTGGCGCAGCCGGTACTCATAGCCTTGCCCCGGTGTATAGGGATTCAAGACGGTCAGTTCCTGACGGCTGCGGTCGAGGGCCGTTCGGCTTCCGCCGAACCCGCCGTCGATCTGCCACAGCGTACGGCCCGTCTCCGGACTGACCGCATAGAGATTATCGTTCATATGCATCCCGCTCAGACCTCCGTCGTCTCCGAACAGTATCAGCGCTTTTGGGGTCACGTACCGGAGATACATATAGGCCAGGCTGCCCCGGTTGACCCAATCCGGCTCCAGGCGGCGGACTGCCGCCGGCTTCTCCGTTCCTGGCGCGCACCGGACGGGAGCGGAGCCGTAACAGGAAGTGAAGGACCGGAGCGGCGCGGCGGCCGCCGGCGGTGTCCGCGCCCCGGCTTCGGCTGACGGCGCGCCGCTCTCCCCGGTTCCGCGCGGATCTGCGCCATCCTGTCCGCCGGCTGCTTCGCAGCCGGACACCAGGGCAGCCAGCAGCAAGGCGGCAATTCCCTTGCGAAGATGAACAGACATGCCAACCCCTCCTCTTGTTCCCGCAGGCGAAGCAACGGGAATTCTCAAGCATTCTAAGGGGTTAGACGTTTTTGCCAGCAAGAAGTTTCCATATTCACCGGCACCTTACCGCCGAACGGCGGCTTAGGCGCGTTCTCCCCTGATGATCGGCGGCAGCTCTGCCAGTTCCCGGATCTCATAAGTGGGCGCGATATCGCTGCGCCCCGGCTTGCCGAGCGGATTGAACCAGCAGGTGTCGATGCCGTAGCCGTTGCCGCCCTTGATATCGGAAGTCAGCGAATCGCCGACCATCAGCGTCCTTGGCTTGTCCGCCGCCGTCAGACCCAGTTCGCGGAACGCATAATCGAAGATGCCGGGTTCGGGCTTCTGGCTTCCGGCCAGTTCGGAAATAATCACCTGCCGGAACGTGCTGTGGAGCGGAGATCCCTGAATACGGGAGCGCTGAACCTCGGTAATTCCGTTCGTGATGACGGCCAGCGTACAACCTTCCAGCTCGCGACACAGCTCCTCCGCTCCCTGGATCAGATACGTTCCGGCTCCCAGGTGCCGCAGATAAGCCTCGCTGAAAGCCGCAGGGTCCAGCTCCAGCCGATGTTCGGTGAACAGCCGCTGGAACCGCTCGACCCGCAGCGCCGCCGATGTGATGATCCCTTGCTCCAGGTCTCGCCACAGCGCCGAATTGATGGTCTTGTAGCTCTCTCCGTATTCCTGCGCGCCTGCGGGCAGGCCGAATTGAAGAAAGGCGTTCTCCAGAGCCCGGCTCTCCGCCAGTCCGTAATCGAACAACGTATCGTCCGCATCCAATAGAATAATGTCGTATTTCATCCTTGTCGCTCTCCTTTTGATTTCACTTGAACTGCGCCCAGCCTTCACTTCAGCATACCTTCTTCCGCCCGGCTGCGCCAACGGGCTCTTCCTTTCTCTTCCGTGCCCCAAGTTCCCCAGTGCGCGGCTGCCGGGCTGCGGCTGTCGACAGAACTCCCTCTGCGGCGTTATAATCGGAGGAAGAGAGACAGACAGCATATCCTCTCCACACCAATTTAATGGCGGTGATTTTCATTCTTTACGTATTGGCCTTTCTGTTGTCTTACGCAATTGTCTATTTCCTGATTCCTCCACTTCGCCGCCTGGCTTTCCGGCTTGATTTTGTAGACAAGCCCCGTCAGGATGTCGAACGCAAAATACACAGGGAGCCGATCCCGCTGACGGCCAGCTACGCCATTTTTGCCGGATTCTTCATCGTCTATCTGCTGTTCTCCCGCGACTTCTCGCTGGAGACGCTGGCGCTGTTCGCCGGCGGCATTCTGCTGCTCACAATCGGTACGGTCGACGACTGGTACAAGACAAAGGGCAAAGAATTTCCGGCGCTGCCGAAGATGGTGGTTCAAATGTCGGCTGCGGTTCTCGTCTACGCTGCGGGAATTTCATTTACCGGCTTCTATAACCCTTTCTCGGGCGAGTATTTCACCCTGCCGGTCGTTCTGCAATTCCTTCTGACGATCCTCTGGATCTTCGGCGTCACAACCGTCATCAACTTCACCGACGGAATGGACGGTCTTGCCGCCAGCCTGACGGCCATTTCCGGCACAACCCTGTTCATCGTCGCCTTGGTCAAGAACCAGTCGCCGTCTGCGATGATGGCCATTATTCTGATCGGCGTCACGCTGGCCTACTTCCATTTCAACAAGCCGCCGGCCAAAGTCTTCATGGGCGACGCGGGAGCGACCTTTCTCGGCTTCATCCTGTCCGTTATCGCGCTGGACGGCGCCTTCAAGCAGGCGACCCTGCTGTCGCTGTTCATTCCGATACTCGCCCTGGGCGTGCCGATCTTCGACAATCTGTTCGTCATCATCCGCCGCTTCATGCAGGGCAAGGCCATCTATCAGGCGGATGCCAGCCAGGCCCATTACCGGCTGCTCCGGTCGGGGCTGAACCACAAGCAGGTCGTGCTTGTCCTCAGCCTCATCAGCGTCTGCCTGTCGCTGTCCTCGATCATTCTGCTGCTGATGCAGAGCTAGAGCGCGGACGCCGGCCGCAGGGCTAACCGGGAAGCAGACGGGTGCTTCTCATGGCAAAAAGAGGCTGTCCCAAAAGTAGATATTTCTAAGCTGAGAGGGACCACCTCCACTAAAAAGTAAACAAAGCGGCCGTTCAA
>NZ_JAVFHT010000021.1:0-59302 GCF_031470375.1 Paenibacillus glufosinatiresistens | reverse complement strand
TATTAGCTACCGTTTCCGGTAGTTATCCCGGTCCGAAGGGCAGGTTGCCTACGTGTTACTCACCCGTCCGCCGCTAATTCATTCAAAGAGCAAGCTCTCTGAATGAATCCGCTCGACTTGCATGTATTAGGCACGCCGCCAGCGTTCGTCCTGAGCCAGGATCAAACTCTCCATAAAAGGCTCGACCTTCGTCGAGCTGAACGTCCGAAAGACATCGATCTCGGCTGAGCCGATCCTTTCGGACGAACAAGTTCGTTTGACTTGCTCATAAGATGAATCTGACGAGATGTTACTCTCGATTAATACTCACTCGTTGTTCAGTTTTCAAAGATCAAACCATCTTCATTACCGATGTTCGTTCGCACCAGCAACTCTTATACTATATCACGTCCGACCGTTTTGTGCAAGCACTTTTTTTGATCTTGTTTCATTCGATTGAATCAGGATCAATCGGCCGGAATAAGAATATACCACGAATCGAAGTTACTTGGCAAGTGTTTATTTGAATTATTATTCGGCTGGCTTAAAACATAGAAAAAACCGCGGGCATACGCCCGCGGTCGATCGTTTCCTTCCGGTCTTATTGCTCTCCGCCTTTGTTCCGCATATGCGGGAACAGCAGTACGTCTCGGATCGAAGCAGCGTTGGTCAGCAGCATGACCAGACGGTCTACACCGATGCCGAGACCCCCGGTAGGCGGCATACCATGTTCCAGCGCCCGGATGAAGTCCTCGTCCATCTCATGCGCTTCGTCGTTGCCCTGCTCCTTCTCGCGGAGTTGGGCTTCAAACCGCTGCCGCTGGTCAATCGGATCGTTCAGCTCGCTGAACGCATTCGCATGCTCGCGGGCGACAATGAACAATTCAAAGCGATCCGTGAACCGCGGATCCTGGTCGTTTTTCTTCGCCAGAGGCGAGATTTCAACCGGATGTCCGGTAATAAAGGTCGGCTGAATCAGCGTCTCTTCTACAAAATGCTCGAAGAAGGCATTCAGAATATGACCGAACGTCATGTGCTTCTCTACCGGTACTTTGTGCTCCTTAGCCAGACGATGGGCTTCTTCATCCGACATCTGCACGCCGAAGTCAACACCGGTCACTTCCTTGACGGCCTCGACCATGGAGACGCGGCGCCACTGCGGAGTCAGGTCCACTTCATGGCCTTGATACTGGATCTTCTGCGTACCGAGGACATCCTGGGCGATATGGGCGATCAGGTTCTCGGTTAACTGCATAATGTCCTTGTAATCCGCATAGGCTTCATACAGCTCGATCATCGTGAACTCCGGGTTATGACGGGTCGAAATCCCTTCGTTCCGGTAGACGCGGCCGATCTCATACACTTTCTCCAGACCGCCTACAATCAGGCGCTTCAGATGCAGCTCAATGGCGATCCGCATGTACAACTGCATTTCCAGCGTATTGTGGAATGTAATGAACGGACGGGCTGCCGCTCCGCCGGCGATGGCATGCAGGGTCGGCGTCTCAACTTCCAGATAACCGAGCGAATCCAGATACCGGCGCATCGACTGGATGATCCGGGAACGCGTGATGAATGTCTGCTGAACTTCGGGATTGATAATCAGATCGACATAACGCTGGCGGTAGCGCAGCTCGACGTCCTGGAGTCCGTGATACTTATCCGGCAGCGGAAGCAGGGACTTGGAGAGCACCTCCAGATCTTCGACTTTGATGCTGGTCTCGCCGGTCTTGGTCTTGAAGACTTTGCCGGTAACGCCGATGATGTCGCCCAGATCCAGAATGCCAAACGCTTCATACTTGTCCGCCGGCACGCTGTCCTGACGAACATAAATCTGAATGCGGCCGCTGAGGTCCTGGATATGGGAGAAGCTCGCCTTGCCCATCTTCCGTTTGGCCATAATCCGGCCGGCTACGTGGACGGTTACGTCCAGCTCTTCCAGCTCCTCGTTGGTCATCCCGTCATATTGCGCCAAAATATCGCCCGCATGGTGAGTGCGCGCGTATTTTTTGCCGAACGGATCAATTCCCAGCGCTCGCAGCTCGTCCAGCTTGCCCCGGCGAATCCGCAGCAGCTCGCTCAGCTCCTCCTCCGGCTGGACCTGACTGTTGTTCATCTGTTCATTCATCTTCGATTCCATTCCCTTCTCCAACTGCTGTTCATATGAGTCCGCCAACGCAAGACAACCCCACCAGGCACGACTTGCTCCGAAACGATCGGGCACCTGGCGGGGAGCGACGCGGGTATTTGTGAGAAAAGGCTTCCCGGAGGAAGCCGCCTATTTCATTTGGATATCAATGATTTTGTATTGAATGACGCCTGCCGGTACGCTGACATCGACGACAGCGCCTTTCTTCTTGCCGATAATCGCCTTGCCTACCGGACTTTCATTGGAGATCTTGTTGTTCAGCGGGTCGGACTCCGCTGTACCGACGATAGTATATTCCATCGTGTCGCCGTACTCCATATCTTCCACGGTAACGGTAACCCCGATGCTGACCGTCTCCGTATCGATCTCGTCGCTGTTGATAATGCGGGCGTTGCGCAGCATCTTCTCGAGTGTAATAATCCGGCCTTCAATAAAAGCCTGCTCATTCTTGGCGTCCTCGTATTCCGAGTTCTCGCTGATGTCGCCGTAGCCGATCGCCACCTTGATCCGTTCCGCCACCTCGCGGCGCTTGACCGACTTAAGGTTCTCCAGCTCTTCTTCCAGACGCTTCAACCCGTCCGGGGTAAGAATAACTTCTTTATCGCTCATCTAACCGATTCTCCTGTCGTCTGCATAATGAAAAACACCATAACTATATGCGTATCCGGGGGGATCAGAACCCTCTTCCTGCGCTCTTGTATCGTATCTTCAAATTTATACTGTGAAATTATATGGGAACCGTTACAAAATGTCAATGACAGGGTGTAAAGCGTTCCCGCATCCACGGCAGCAGCAGATAAGGTCGGTCAGACGGCGGATAATCCGGATTCTTCATAGGTGGCGTACTCGACAAAATCACTCAAAATCCGCACCATTTCGTCGCGCTTCGTCTCTTCCATAATCAGGTCTTTGACGCGGGCAGCGCCTTTCAGACCTTTCAGGTACCAGGCCAAATGCTTGCGCATTTCTCGCACGGCGACCGCTTCTCCCTTGAGCGCGATCAGCCGGTCCATATGCAGAATGGCAACCTCGATCTTCTCCTGCGGCGACGGGTCGGGCAAAAGCTCGCCGGTGCTCAGATACTGCACCGTCCGGTACAGCATCCACGGATTGCCGAGCGCGCCCCGGCCAATCATAACGCCGTCGCAGCCGGTCTGATCCAGCATCGCCCGGGCATCCTGCGGCGTCTGCACATCACCGTTGCCGATGACCGGAATCGATACGGCCTCCTTGGCCTGGCGGATGTAGCTCCAGTCAGCATGGCCCGTGTAGAGCTGTTCCCGCGTGCGTCCGTGCACGCTGATGGCCTGGCCCCCGGCCCGTTCCACGGCGCGGGCATTCTCGACCACATAGATATGCTCGCTGTCCCAGCCGATCCGCATCTTGACGGTAACCGGCTTCTCGACGGCGTCGACAACGGCCGACACCATTTCGTAGATTTTGCCGGGGTCCAGCAGCCAGCGGGCACCGGCATCGCATTTGGTTACCTTAGGCACCGGGCATCCCATATTAATGTCAATAATGTCGGCGTTGGTCTCTTTGTCCACGACCTTGGCCGCCTCGACCAGCGACTGGCGGTCGCCGCCAAAGATTTGCAGACTGAGCGGCTTCTCCCGGTCATCGACGAACAGCATTTCCCGGGTTCGCTTGTTGCCGTGCATGATCGCTTTGTCGCTGACCATCTCGGCGCACACCAGACCGGTGCCGAACTCTTTGGCGATCAGGCGGAACGCCGGATTGCAGACGCCCGCCATGGGAGCCAGCACCACCTGATTCTTCAATTCAATATCGCCGATTCTCAGCATTGGGGTTCCCTTCCTTCTAGTTGGACGACCTATCGGACAGTTCTTCCGCAGTTATATCCAATACAGTCGCAATTTTATTTAAAATTTGTTCTTCAAGGCGCCGGTTGCCCCGCTCTACAGCGCCAAGCAGCGCCAGAGAAATACCGGCCCGATCGGCCAGTTCCTGTTGGGTATATCCCTTCAGCTTGCGGAATGAACGAACCCTCAGCCCCACACGCTTGGTGTCCACAGTTCCATTCCATCCTTTCCGTCCAGCCCTTGCAATGCTCCCTGCACCAGGGCACGCAGGCCGGTGGAATCGTCCCCCGGTACAATGTCCGCCAGCGGTACCATAACAAAGGCCCGTTCCCACATCCGCGGGTGCGGCAGCGACAACAGCGGCGTGTTCATGCGCCGCCCTTCCATCCACAGCAGGTCCAGATCGAGTGTTCGCGGACCATTGACAATCTGACGAACCCGGCCGAGCCGGTTCTCTGTTCTCAGCAGGGTCTTCAGCAGTTCTTCCGGCTCCAGCGGGGTCCGCAGGGCGGCCGCCATATTGAGGAAGCGGGGCTGGTCCAGGTAGCCGACGGGTTCGGTCTCATAGACCCCCGATGCCCGCAGCACGGTTAGACCCTCTTCGGCATCGAGCAGAGCCAGCGCCTCGCGCAGGGTCCCCAACCGGTCGCCCAAATTGGCCCCTAAAGCAATATAAGCCTCTGACGGCTCAGAGGTGGACAATGACTTCATCATGATTCTCGCTTTCTCGTTCTCCGCAGTTCTACGGTAACGCCTTCGAAATGAATGTCGAACGGCGGATGCGGCTTGGTCACTCCGACCAGGACCGCAGCAACTTCAGTATACGTGTCCAGCAGTACGGATGCAATACGTTCGCCCAGCGCCTCGATCAGCTTAAAGGACTCGTTCTCTACGATCGACCGGACCCGCTCATGAATTTCGGCGTAATTGATCGTCAGCTCCAATTGATCGGTCCGGCCTGCCGGAGCCAAATCCAGATCGAGTTCCAGGTCTACATAGAAGCGCTGGCCCAGACGGCGCTCCTCTTCAAATACGCCGTGACGGCCGTAGTATTCCATGCGGTGCAGCTTCATTTTATCCAAGTTAAGTCGGCTCCCTTCCTGCTGTTCCCCTGTCTCTTCAGTGAATCTCCGGCCGGCCGGCATACAGCATCGCGTCGCACATGGCCACCGTCCGTTTGATCTGCCGCACATCATGAACGCGCACAATCTGGCAGCCTTGGGCAATGCCGAAGGCCACGGTGGCAGCCGTTCCCTCCACGACATCATCTGCCGGAAGGTCCAGGACGGTGCGGATGAACTTTTTGCGGGAAGTGCCCAGCAGCATCGGATAACCGAGCGCTCCCAGCGCGTCCAGCTTCGTCATGGCCTGCAGATTCTCCTCATAATTCTTGGCAAAGCCGATACCGGGGTCCAGAATGATGCGGTCGGGTTGAACCCCCGCGTCCAGCGCAAGCGTAATGCTCTCAGCCAGATCCGTCTTCATATCGGTCTCCAGATCGGTATAGTTCCGGTCCTTGCGGTTATGCGTCAAAATAATCGGGCAGCCCGCCTCGGCGGCCACCCGCGCCATCCCTTCGTCGGCCTTACAGCCCCATACATCGTTGATGATATGGGCCCCCGCCGCCAGCGCCTGCCGGGCAACTTCCGCTTTGTACGTATCCACCGACAGCGGAAGATGCGGAGCCGCCCGGTGAATTCGCTCCACAACCGGGATAACCCGCCTTAATTCCTCTTCCAAATCCACCGGCTCATGCCCCGGACGTGTCGATTCGCCGCCAATATCAATGATATCCGCTCCTTCTCCCGCCAGCCGAAGCGCCTGCTCCACCGCCAGATCAGGGTGGTCCCACAGTCCGCCGTCCGAGAAGGAATCGGGGGTTACATTCAGTATTCCCATAAGGAGGGTTCGCGTTCCCAGCTTAATCCGGGCCTGCCCCATTCTATAATCGCGTGCATATAGGTTCGGTCTCATGGCTTCTCTCCCGTCTCAAGGTTGTATCTTCGCTGCAGTTCAAGCGTGATGGGCCCGGGTGCGCCCCGGCCGATTGCCTTCCGTGTGCCGCCTGTCCATACGCCGGTAACCGGCGTAATTCCCTGCACCGACCCGGTTATGAACATCTCCTCCGCCATCATCAAATATTCGGCATCATATAATCCGGTCTCTGCCTCGATCCCGGCCTGCCCGGCCAGCTCCAGCACCATTTCCCGGGTAATGCCCGGTAGGATGCCGGCGGATACATCCGGCGTATAGAGCTTCCCCTCCCGGACCCAGAACACATTGCTGACCACTCCCTCCGCCACATGGCCGCCTTGGGTAAGCATCAGCCCTTCGGCTCCCGAAGAGGAGGCGGGATGGAGATTCAGTTCCCTTTTGCCGAGAATGCTGTTCATATAATGAAGGCTTTTCCGTCGGACAGGGGCCTCGGGGGTATTGCGCACCGTATGAAGCAGCACGGCGTCCCGCACCGGGACCGCCGGCGGGAGCGCCTTGGCGAACAGCACCCGGTTGGGATTACGGTAATCGCCGGAAGGCAGGCCGAGCAAATCCTCACCGGCGGTCACGGTATACCGGATATAGGCCTCCTCCAAGCCGTTGGCAGCCATGAGGCTCGCGATCCATTCTGCCAGTTGCCCGGCACCTCCCTGGTACGGAATTCCCAACTCGCGGCAGCCCGCCTCCAGACGCTTCAGATGGCGCTCCAGCAGAAAAGGCTTGCCCTTATAGGTGCGGAACGTCTCGAACAAGCCCATCCCGTACAAAAAGCCGTGATCCCTGACGGACACCACGGCCTCTTCAGCGGCGCAGACCGCGCCGTTCAAGCCTATAAAATTCATGCCGGCTCTCCGGCCGTACGCTTCAGGAAATTGCGCAGCATCGTATGCCCGTGATCGGTAACAATCGACTCCGGATGGAACTGAACGCCTTCGATCGGATATTCTTTGTGGCGCAGCCCCATGATTTCGCCTTCCGCCGTCTCTGCGGTAATCTCCAGGCAATCCGGCAGGCTCTCCCGCTCGACGATCAGCGAATGATAGCGGGTAGCCGTGAACGGCGATTCCATCCCTTCAAAAACGGACTCGCCGCGGTGAAGAATCGGCGAAGTCTTGCCGTGCATCAGCCTTGGGGCCCGGATGACCTTCCCGCCAAAAGCCTGTCCGATCGCCTGGTGGCCCAAGCAGACGCCGAAGATCGGAATCCGGCCTTTGAAATGCCGGATCAGATCGAGGCTGATACCGGCCTCGGTCGGCGTGCACGGTCCAGGCGAGATCAGGATGTGATCCGGCGCGAGCCGCTCGATCTCCTCCAAGGTGATCCCGTCGTTGCGGAACACCCGGACTTCCTGATTCAACTCGCCCAAATACTGCACGAGATTATAGGTAAATGAATCGTAGTTGTCGATGACCAGGATCATGCGCTTATCTCTCCTTCTTGTCCGCCGCTTAAGCATTTGTCCGTATACCCCTATTAAATTCCATAACGCTGCTGCAGTCAATCCAGTCCGGCGGAATCCGGTTTGCCTGTCAGTATACGGCATGGGACATGCTTTTGGGAACCCCGCGCAGCAATTTCCTTCCCATGCCATTCCCAAGCCTTTCCCATGCCTCCCCAAGCAAAAGCCCCTGCCGCCCATTGGCGGTCAGGGGCTTGCAAAGCCGTTCGGCAGCCGGAGATCCGGCCGCCACGGCGATAGCAGCAGTCTTAAGCTTCGAAGTTATACAGCGGCGTGCTGAGGTAGCGTTCGCCGTTGCTTGGAACGATGGCGACCACACGCTTGCCGGCGCCCAGTTCCTTAGCGACCTTAATCGCGGCAAAGATGGCAGCGCCGGAGGAAATACCGGACAAAATGCCTTCTTCCTTGGCAACGCGGCGAGCCGTCTCAAAGGCCTCGTCATTCTCGACATGAATAATCTCGTCGTAGACATTCTGGTTGAGAATATCCGGGATGAAGTTGGCGCCGATCCCCTGAATCTTGTGCGGGCCCGGCTTGCCGCCGGCCAGAATCGGCGAGGCTGCCGGTTCTACCGCATAGATCTTGATGTCCGGATAGTTCTCCTTCAGCACTTCACCCGCACCGGTAATGGTGCCGCCCGTTCCGATCCCCGCTACGAATGCATCAAGCTTGCCGTCCAGCGATTCGATCGCTTCCACGATTTCCGGTCCGGTAGTCTCCCGGTGAATCTTCAGGTTCGCCGGATTCTTGAACTGTTCGGCGATGAAATAGTCCGGGTTCTCCGCCAGAATCTGCTCCGCTTTCTTAACCGCACCGTTCATGCCTTCCGATCCCGGCGTCAGCACCAGCTCGGCGCCGTAAGCGCGCAGCAGGTTGCGGCGCTCAAGGCTCATCGTCTCAGGCATAACGATGATCACCTTGTAGCCCTTGGCCGCGGCTACCAGAGCGAGTCCGATTCCCGTATTCCCGGAGGTGGCTTCCACAATGGTGGCGCCCGGCTTCAGGCGGCCCGCCTTTTCTGCTTCTTCCACGATGCTGATCGCGATACGGTCCTTGACGCTGGAGCCGGGGTTCTGGTATTCCAGCTTCACATAAACTTCGGCAGCGCCTTCCGGCACCACACGGTTCAGGCGAACCAGGGGCGTGCCCCCGATCAGTTCCGTTACGCTGTTGACCACCTTGGCTGAAGACGAGCGTGTTACGTTGGACATAATCAAAAACCTCCTTGAAGGAATATGGGATCGTCTAACCGCTAACCTGCCGACGCTATTTCCGACTAAATCGGTAGGTTTTACTTTACCCTCATCTTATCAATCCTGATCGTCCTTGTCAACCGTCAGATCGGCACCGTATTTCTTTCTCAGCTCCGCTTCTGCATCGGCCAGCGCCGGCGCCTGTTCAAGCGCCAGTTCCTGACGAATCTGCCGGCGAATCTCCTCGTCCCCGAGCGTCTTCGGAACGGTGATATGATCGGTGCGGATGACCGCGAACCCGTCGTCCAGCGCCAGCGGACCCGCCATATCTCCGGGGTTCAGCGTCAGCGCTGTCTTCAGCAATTCCTTGGGCCAGAACGGGTCGTCCTCTTCAATCGTGCCCATTCGGCCGCCGTTCTGTCTGCTGTCCGGGTCGGTCGATAATTCCCGGGCCAGCGTCTCGAAATCCTCTCCCCGGTCGAGCCGGTTCAACACGTCTTCGGCGGCTGCATAATCATCCAGCTTAATCAGACTCAGCTCGATCTGCCGCTTCGGCCGGAACCGGTCCGCATTCTCCTGGAGATAATCCTCAATCTCCTGATCCGACACCACGATACCGGATGTTGCAACGGCCTGAAGCAGAAGCCGATAGCGGGTATCGGACCGAACTTCCTCCCGGGTCAGGCCCAGTTCACTTTTCATCTGCTGATAATACTGCTCTTCGGAGCCATATCCGGCCGCCGTCTGCCGCAGTTCCTGATCCACCTCTGCCTCGGATACTTCTACTCCCAGACGCTGTGCCTCCTGCTCGACTGCAATCCGGTTAACCATAGACAGCAGCACCTCGCTGCCATACCTGCGCCGAAGCTCATTCTGCCACTCCGCCTGCGTGATCCCGGTCCCGGCGACCCGGGCAACCACCTGGTTCCCGCCGCCGTCCGGCTCCTTCTGTCCGCTTCGCATCCACTCCCGGCCGAGCAGCGCTCCCAGCAGCAGCGCAACGACGGACAGGGCTGCCACCGCCTTGCGGAGCGCCCGTTCCTGTCTGGTCATTTCCCCGCACTCCCGATTTTACGATTTGGCTTGGTCCAGAATGTGCTGAAGCTGGCTCTTGTCGAATGTATAGGCTTCATTGCAAAAATGACAGACGACCTCCGCCTGCTCATCCTCCTCGATCAGCCGCTCCAGCTCATGCCGGCCCAGACTGATCAGCGTCTGCTCGACGCGCTCGCGGGAACACTGGCACACGAAGGAGATGGGCATCTCATCCAGCACCTCCGCATCCGGGCAGATGCGGCGCAGCATTTCCTCCGGCTCAAGTCCGGCATCCAGCAGGGACGTGACCGACGGCATCGCGGAGATCGCCTTCTCGATGGTGCCGATTTCATCATCGCTGAGCCCCGGAAGGAGCTGGATGATGAATCCGCCCGCCACCTGAACCCGGTTGTCCGGATTGACCAGCACGCCGAGTCCGACCGCCGAAGGCGTCTGCTCCGAAGCGGCAAAATAATACGTGAAGTCTTCCCCGAGCTCTCCCGAGACAATCGGAATGCTGCCCCGGTACGGCTCTTTCAGACCCAGGTCTTTAATGACATGGATGAATCCTTCTGTTCCGACCGCTCCGGCCACATCCAGCTTGCCCTTCGCGTTGGCCGGCAGGTGAACATGCGGGTTCTGAATCATCCCGCGCACTTCGCCCCGGGCATTGGACTCGGCGGTAATCTGCCCGACCGGTCCATCCCCTTTTACCTGAATATTCAGCTCTTCCCGGCCCTTCAGCATCGCGCCCATCATGGCAGCGGCCGTGACCGTGCGTCCCAGGGCGGCGGTAGCCGTCGGATACGTATCGTGGCGGCGCTGCAGTTCGTTGACGAGGCCGGTTGTACGTACGGCAAACGCACGGACTCTGCCTTGCATGGCGGTTCCGCGCACCAGCCGGTCGCTAGTATTGTTCATGGGTGCATGCTCCTTTTGTTAATAAAATATCGTGGTTCTGCCTTTATTGATTGCGTTCATAAATAAGGCGCAAGCCTTCCAGCGTCAGCATCGGATTGATCTCGTCGATACAGTCCGTCTCGTCCGCTATCAGCGGGGCCAAGCCGCCGGTGGCAATCACCTTCAGATCAGGCGCCTTCATCTCGGTCTTGATTCGTTTGACGATCCCTTCCACCTGTCCTGCATATCCGTAAATGATACCGGCCTGCATCGCATGAACCGTGTTGCGGCCGATGACCTTCTTCGGCTTCTCGAGCTCAATGCGCGGAAGCTTGGAGGCGCGCTGGTAGAGCGCTTCCGTCGCAATCCCGATCCCGGGGACAATCGCTCCGCCCAAATAGTTGGCTGAGGCGTCAATGCAGTCGAACGTAGTGGCTGTGCCAAAATCGACCACGACCAGCGGACATTGATACCGCTCGACAGCGGCTACCGCATTCACAATCCGGTCGGCTCCGACCTCGCGCGGGTTCTCATAACGCAAATTAAGGCCGGTCTTGATGCCTGGCCCCACAACAAGCGGTTCAATTCCGATATATTTGACGCACATATCGACGAACACCTGGACAATGGGCGGCACGACCGAGGAAATGATGACGCCCTCTACTTCTTTAACGGAAAGGCCGGACATCTGAAACAAATTATGAATCCGGATGCCGTATTCATCGGCGGTGGACTGCCGGTCCGTGCTCAGCCGGAAGTGATGAAGCAGCTCCTGCCGGCGGTAGACGCCGAGTACAATATTCGTATTTCCGATATCGACAACCAGCATCATGCCGGAGCCCCTCCCTTCTTCGCGTTCAGATCCAGACTGATGTCCAGACTGTTGAACGAGTAGGTCAGACGGCCGACGGAAATAATGTCCACACCCGATTCGGCGATCGAGCGCACCGTCTCCAGCGACACATTGCCGGACGCTTCCGTCTTGACCCTGGGGGCTGCGGCCTTGATCCGGGCGACCGCTTCACTCATCAGGGCGGGCGGCATATTGTCCAGCATAATAATGTCGGCTCCGGCCTCCAGCGCTTCCTGGACTTGATCCAGATTCTCGGTCTCCACCTCAATCGTCATCGTATGTGGAATATTCGCGCGGGCCCGGCTTACCGCCTGGGCAATGCCGCCCGCGCCCTTGATATGGTTATCCTTAATCATGACAGCGTCATACAGGCCGAACCGGTGATTGCCTCCGCCTCCGATACGGACCGCGTATTTCTCAAGCATCCGGTGCCCGGGAGTGGTCTTGCGGGTATCGACAAGCCGGGTCGGCAGTCCTTCGAGCGCCTGAACGAACATTTGGGTTCGCGTAGCGATACCCGAGAGCCGCTGCATGAGATTCAGCGCCAGCCGCTCTCCCGTCAGGATGGCATGGGTGCTGCCCTCAACCTCGGCGATGACCGTTCCCTTGGCAATAGACTGCCCATCTTGAACATGGGCCGTGAACGACAGGCCCGGATCGACGATCTCAAAGACCAGCTCGGCGATCGGCACGCCGCAGATTACCCCGTCCTCTTTGGCATGAATAATGCCCTTGGACTGATGGCCGGCCGGTATTGTCGTCCGCGTCGTCACATCGCCGGAACCGACATCCTCCTGGAGCCAACCTCTTATGGACTGAACCAATTCTTCATTATATCCGTTAAACATCATGCTTCGTTCTCCTCCACTATACCCAGCTCCCGAATCTGGAGCAGGTGCTTCCGCCAGCACACATCGTCCCGTTGGGCAAAATCTTCACGGTAATGAGCCCCGCGGCTCTCCTGGCGGGCCAATGCAGACTCCGTGATGAGCAGGCCGCAGGTCAGCATATTGGCGAACTCCAGATCTTCCGGCGTTGTCAGCCGGGAAGCAAAGATCGGAAGCTGCCGTTTCAGCTCTTCCAGCCCCTTCGTCAGCGTCTCTTCGCTGCGCCGCAGACCGACTTGGCGCACCATGACCTTCTGCAGCTTGAGCCGCCGTTCCACTACCGCTTGGGATGGATGCTCGCTGCGGCCTTCATCGCAGCCAGCACTCGGCAGCGCTTCTCCAAGACCGGGAAGACTGCAGATGCGGTCTACAATCCGGCGGCCGTATACAATGGCTTCGGACAGCGAATTGCTGGCCAGCCGGTTCGCGCCGTGTACGCCCGTCGAAGAGACCTCTCCACAGGCGAACAGACGCGGGATGCTGCTCTCGCCGTTCAGATCGGTCTTGATCCCGCCCATCATATAATGCGCAGCCGGAGCCACCGGAATCCAGTCTGTCGTAATATCGAGTCCATAGCCGATGCAGGTCCCGTATATGGTCGGGAACCGGTGCTTCACTTTCTCGGCCGATTCGTGGGTAATATCCAAATACACAAACGTCGATTTGGTCGCTTCCATCTCGTCAATAATGGCCCGGGCCACAATGTCGCGCGGAGCCAACTCCAGCAGCTCATGATAGCGTTCCATGAACCGCTCGCCGTGGATGTTGCGCAGAACGGCGCCCTCCCCCCGAACCGCCTCAGAGATCAGAAAGCGGGGAGCGCCCGGATAACTCAGCGCCGTCGGGTGGAATTGGATAAATTCCATGTCGCGGATGTGCGCGCCGGCGCGGTAGGCAATCGCTACCCCGTCTCCGGTCGCCACCTCCGGGTTGGTCGTATAGCGGTAGAGCTGGCCGGCCCCGCCGGAACACAGAATCGTCGCATCGCCTTGAAGAAACAGCCGGCTTCCGTTCGGCCGCTGAACCAGTGCGCCGCGGCATTCGCCGTCTTCGGTAATCAGGTCGATGACATAGTGATCGTCCCAGACTTCAATCCGGTCATGGTTCGCAATCTGCTCCGACAACGCGCGCACAATCTCGTAGCCGGTGGCGTCGCCGTTAGCATGCAGAATCCGGCGGTGACTGTGCGCCCCCTCCTGAGTCAACGCCAGCACGCCGTCTTCCTTATCGAACTTGGTCCCGAGCCGAATCAGCTCCTGCACGCCCTCGGGCCCTTCGTTTACCAGTACCTCGACCGCTTCCCGCGAACACAGCCCGGCACCGGCCATCAAGGTATCCTGCAAATGAAACTCCGGCGAGTCATCCTCGGCGATTACGGCGGCGATGCCGCCCTGGGCATACCGCGTATTGCTCTCCATCAGCGATTTCTTGGTCAGCATCACGACCTTGCGGTCTTCGGCGGCACGGATGGCCGTGAACAGGCCGGCAATGCCCGATCCGATAATGATGCAGTCCGTGCGGACCACCGGCAGTTCACGAAGATCAAAATCAACCAAATATTGTGGAATCATGAGACCGTTTCACCTGTTTCAACGAAAGAGTAGCGCATGCTACTTGACTTGTAGCATGCGCTCTAAGGAGATTCTGGCCTTGTCGGCGATGGCCTGAGGCACATAAATCTGCGGCTTCATGGTCTCCAGACATTTGACCAGCTTTTTGAGATTGTTGACCTTCATGTTCGGGCAGACCAGGAATTTGCTTGCAAAATGGAAGCTCTTGTCCGGACTGTCCTTGCGGAGCTGATAACCGGTCCCGTCCTCGGTTCCGACGATGAATTCCTTCCGGTCCGACCGGCGGCAGTAATCAATGATAGCGGTTGTGCTTCCGACAAAATCGCCCAGGGCGACCACTTCCGGCCGGCATTCCGGATGAACGACAAATTCCGCTTCCGGGTACTTGGCCTTCATCTCATAGACATCCTTGACCGTCAGCATATCATGCGTGTTGCAATAGCCTTCCCAAATAATCATCTTCTTGCCGGTCTTCTCCTGAACGTAGCGGCCCAGATTCTTGTCCGGTACCCAGATGATCTCTTCGGCATCAAGGGATTCGATTACCCGAACGGCATTGGCCGAGGTGCAGCAAATATCGGTCTCCGCCTTGATCTCTGCCGACGAGTTGATGTACGTAACCACCTTGGCGTTCGGATGCTGCGCCTTCAGCTTGCGCAATCCGTCCACATTGACCATATCGGCCATTGGGCAGCCGGCACGTTCGTCCGGGATCAGGACGGTCTTGTTCGGCGCCAGAATCTTGGCGCTCTCTCCCATAAAATGAACCCCGCAAAAGACGATGGTCTCGGCGTCCGTCTCGGCCGCCTTCTGAGCCAGCAGGAACGAGTCGCCCCGGAAATCGGCAACCTCCTGAATCTCATCGCGCTGATAATAATGCGCCAGAATAATGGCATTGCGTTCCTTCTTCAGCTGTTCGAGCCGCTCGCGCAGTTCCCGGTTCTGCTCCTGCTTGTGCTCCAGCGCCAGAGCTTCCAATTCTCGTATCCCCCTTATGTCTCACGGCCGACAGCCATGCTCTATGCCGCACACCCATGATCGTGAAATGAGTAACATAATCGCGCGCTGCATAGTCTCCGGCAATCACCGACGATTCCGCTTCCCGGAATCTTCATATTCAGTCATTGTTAATCACTAATGTACACAACGGATTCTGCTGTGTCAATGAAAGCGGACGGGGAGTTACAGCAAATTTTAAGTATCAGAAGAAGAACTCCGAGGCTGCCAAAATAAAAGAGACGGCCCCGCCGCAAGTAGCCTTGCGGTCGTAACCGTCTCTTGAATAATGAGCAGCGCCCTTAGCTCAACGGGCCGCCGCTGCCATTGCCGTTGCCGTCATTGCTTCCGCCATCCTGCGGGCGGGTCGGAATGTCCTTCGTCACATCGCCGCCCGGCGTTGACAGCGGTTCTTCCGATTTGCCCTGGATGCGCACGCGCACATCGCCGACGTTGTCGATGACGGGTTCACCTGTCTCCGGAGCCGTCTCGGCGGAGGCCTCATCCGGCTTGCCGTCTTCGGACAAGTAGCCCTGCTCGATCAGTTCACGGATCTGGTCGAGTTCGAGCGTCTCCTTCTCGAGCAGCGTGTTGGCAATCAGGTGCATCTCATTGGCATGCTCTTCGAGCAGCTTGCGGCAGCGTTCATAGCAATCATTGATGAAACGCTGCATTTCCTGATCAATCTCGTAGGCGATCGAATCGCTGTAGTTCTGCTCGTGGCCGATATCGCGGCCCAGGAATACCTGGCCCTGGCTGGTGCCGAACTGCATTGGTCCGAGCTTCTCGCTCATTCCGTACTCCATAATCATGGAGCGGACAATCCGCGTCGCCTGCTGGAAGTCGCTGTAAGCGCCGGTGCCGATCTCGCCGATGAACATTTCTTCGGCGACCCGGCCGCCGAGGAGGCCTGTCACTTTATCCAGCAATTCCTGCTTCGTTACCAGCATGCGGTCTTCCTTCGGCAGCATGATCACATATCCGCCGGCACGGCCGCGCGGGATGATCGTTACCTTGTGGACCATATCGGCATTCTCCAGGTAATAACCTGCGATGGTATGACCCGCTTCGTGGTAAGCCACGATGCGCTTCTCCCGGTCGCTGATCACCCGGCTCCGCTTCTCGGTGCCGACGATCACACGGTCGATGGCCTCGTCGACTTCACGCATGGTGATATCCTTGCGGTTCCGTCTGGCGGCCAAAAGAGCCGCTTCATTCAGGAGGTTCTCCAGATCCGCGCCGGTGAAGCCGGTTGTGCGCTTGGCGATGACGTCAAGCTTCACATCCTTGGTCAGCGGCTTGTTGCGGGAGTGAACCTTCAGCACCGCTTCGCGTCCTTTGACGTCCGGACGGTCTACTGTAATCTGACGGTCGAAGCGTCCCGGACGGAGCAGGGCAGGGTCGAGAATATCGGCGCGGTTCGTCGCCGCTACGATAATAATGCCTTCGTTGCCGCCGAAGCCGTCCATCTCAACGAGGAGCTGGTTCAGCGTTTGTTCGCGTTCATCGTGACCGCCGCCAAGTCCGGCGCCGCGCTGGCGGCCGACGGCGTCGATCTCGTCGATAAAGATAATGCAAGGCGCGTTCTTCTTGGCGTTCTCGAAGAGGTCGCGGACGCGGGATGCGCCGACCCCGACGAACATTTCCACGAAGTCCGAACCGGAAATGCTGAAGAAGGGAACGCCTGCCTCGCCGGCAACAGCGCGGGCAAGCAAGGTTTTACCGGTACCCGGAGGGCCTACGAGCAGAACGCCCTTCGGAATGCGCGCGCCCACGGCAGCAAATTTGCGGGGGTCTTTGAGGAACTCAACCACTTCCACAAGCTCCTGCTTCTCTTCGTCGGCCCCGGCAACATCCTCGAACGTGACCCGCTTCTTCTCTTCATTGTAGAGGCGGGCTTTGCTCTTGCCGAAATTCATGACCTTGCCGCCGCCGCCCTGCGCCTGGTTGAACAGGAAGAAGAACAGAATGAACATGATTACGAGCGGAATAATGGAGGAGAGGAACGTCAACCAGATGCTGTCGCCTTCCATCTTCTTCTGGGAATATTCCACGCCGTTCGCCTCGCTGGCGTCAACCAGCTCATTGAGAGCCGTATCAGTAGGAGGAATGTAGGTAGAGAAGTTCTCGGATTTGGCCCCTTCGGGCTTCTCCTTGTATTTGCCGGTTACCTGGAAGGCACCGTTCTCCGCCTGTACGGTCAAGGTCTTAACGTTGTTGTTCTTGATCTCCTGGCGAAGTTGGTCGTATCTAGGGAAATCGGCGGCTTCATTTCCGTTGCTGACAAACTGGACGATGCCCACCACGACTAAAAATAAAATCAAATAAAAACCAGAATTTCGGATGAACCGATTCATCCCCTACCTCCTCTCACAACACTTAAGTTATTGTACCATAGCCTGTCGGAGCACCTCAAATAGAGGAACTTCGGGAAAATGAGCCGGACATCCGGTCTGTCAATAGGCTATTTGGAGTAAATTTCCGGCTTCAGCACCCCGATGTAAGGGAGGTTCCGGTATTTCTCGGCGTAGTCCAAGCCATAGCCGACGATGAACTCGTCGGGAATGACGAAGCCGGTATAATCGGCTTCCAGCTTAACGGTGCGTCCCGCCGGCTTGTCGAACAGGGTAACAACTTCAATTGAAGCCGTTCCGCGGGCTTGCAGCAGCTCGATCAGATAACTCAGCGTCAGTCCGCTGTCGATGATGTCCTCGACGATCAGAACATCCCGGCCGCTGACCGGCACGTCGAGATCCTTGATGATCTTCACGACACCGGACGACTTGGTCTCGGCCCCGTAGCTGGAGACGGCCATGAAATCCATCTCTACCGGTACTGTAATGACTTTAACCAGATCGGCCATAAAAATAAACGCGCCTTTCAGCACGCAAATGACAAGGGGAGTCCGCCCCTCGTATTTGGCACTGAGCTCGGCGCCCAGTTGCTTGATCCGTTCCTGGATCTCCTCTTCGCTGATCAGCACTTCCTGAATGTCATTCTGCAACTTGCGTACCTCCTAAGGTAATCTTATGCTTGCAATCCGTCACTCCTGTCGGAGCGCGTCCGGCGCATCATTCCCTTCCTCCAGAGACAGAAAAAGGACCGCTGCCGTGTGCCGGCCAACGGCGGCGTGAGCCGATCGCCGGACGCCGGGAATCCAGAGAATCTGGCCCAGTGCGTCGCAGACAATCGGAATGCGATGGCGTTCGGAAGAAGGTATTTTATCATCAATGTAAATATCTTTAACCTTTTTGCTTCCGTTTAATCCCATGATTCGCATGGTATCTCCAGGCAGGCGTGACCGAACGGTCAGGGGAAATGCCAGACCCTCCAGATCAAACCCCGCCGTCAGGCGGTTGCCTTCAACCTTCCGAGATGCCCAATCTTCCCTCTGCAGCACCGCAGCTGCGAGACTTCGGCCGATCTCCGGAATTTCCAGCCGGGACACAGGCATCTCCATCTCGTATGTATAGCTGGTCTGCTTCCCGGAGGGAGCAGATGTGAAGACAATCGTATCATACTGCCGCTTACAGGTTACCCCGCCGCCCAGATCCAGATTCCAGACTGTCGGACGGGCCTGCAGCGCCCCTCGTCGGACCGCTTCAATCTTGGGAAAATCCACCGCCGACGTGTCCGCCGACAGATAATTTAATATTAGTTTAATCAAACGCCGTTGTAAAGCGGACGCCTCGCCGGCAAATGCGTGCCGGTCGAACGATATCCGTTCTCCTTCCCTGCGCACGATCCTGAAGTACAGCTTCTCGGCGCTTGCTTCCATATAATCATCTTCGGCTGCTGCGATCTCGGCCAGCTGGTTAAGCGACTGTCCAAGCCTCGGGCTGTACTTCTCCAGGAAGGGCAGAATCTCCAGCCGTACCGCATTGCGGACATACAGGCTCTGAAGATTGCTGGCATCCTCGGCAAAAGGAAACCCCTGCTCGCGGCAGACTCCGACAAGCTCCGCCTTCTGTATACGGAGAAGAGGCCGCAGCAGTTCCACTTTTTTGTACGGACGTCTCCACCGCATTCCCGCGAGACCGGTCGGACCGCTTCCCCGCAAAAGCCGCAGCAGCACCGTCTCCGCCTGGTCGTCGGCATGATGGCCAAGCGCGATGCCCGTGGCCCCGTGCCGTGCGGCCGCTTCCGCCAGAAAGGCATACCGCAGCTCCCGGGCGGTCCCCTCCGGTCCAAGACCGCTCTCTGCCAGATGGGCCGGCACATGAAGCTCTGCCGTCTCCAGCGGAAGTCCCAGCTCGTCCGCCATCTTGCGGACCAGCTCGGCTTCCGCTCTGGATTCTTCCCGAAATCCGTGATCGGCATGCGCGCAAATCAGGCTCAGAGGGAGCGAATGCAGGGAAATATGGCGAAGAACATGCAAAAGAGCCACAGAATCCGGCCCTCCGGATACTGCGACCACAATCCGGTCGTTCGCCTTCCACAGCCCATGCTCGCCCGCCGCTTCCTCTACGGCCCGCACCAGCCGGTTCCACTGCTCCATATCGGCCCATCCTCTCCGCCTGCACCCATAGCTTAAGATCTATCATACCGCGTCAGAACCCGGCCATCCAGTACAGAGTGGCAGCCAGCACCAGAAGCGACAGCACAAAGGCGCCGACCAGCCAGCCCGGCGTTGCAACCCGGTCGTGGCGCATCGCCTCTCTCCCGGCGCGATACACCCGGGTCTTCCAAGCTTCTCTGGCCTCGCGGGAACTCGGAAATCCGCCCTTCAGCGCAAGCTTGAGCCATGAGGACAGACCGCGGTCCGGTAGCCGGACGGCCAGCTTCAGCAAATCATCGACGCTCCGGGTCTGGGGAAGTCCGGCCGCCGCCGTCTTCAATCCCTGCTCATCAAGCAGCCGCAGACACAGCACCGCAAAAGCAAACAGATCATAGCCCTCGTCGGCGCTGCGGCTTCCGGCGTTCCAGAAGCCGCGGTCATGCCATTCCGTGAACTGTTTCACGCTCCGCCCCTTGGGGCCCGCCCCGCCGTAGTCGATCAGCTCGGCTTCGCCATAGTCGGAGACAACGATATTCTCGGGCTTCAGGTCCCCGAAGACAAACCCGCATTCGTGCAGCGTGCACAGCCGGTCGAGCAGCTTCAGTCCAATCAGCCCCAGCCAGCTGCGCCCTTTGCGTCTCAAAAAAACATGCGGCGGCGAACCCTGTACATACCGCATGACATAGAAAGGAAACCCGCCCTCCTGGTCATCGTCGGCTTCCAGCAAATAAGCCGGGCGGGAAGGCTTCTTCGCCCGGCCTCCGCGATGTTCGCGCGACTTCTCCCGCGACTGAAGCGACGTCAGGACATTGATCTCGGATTGCAGATCCAGCGTATCGTATCCGATCTTCAGCGCATACTTCTCCCGCCGGCCCTCGCGGTGCACCAAATATACGATTCCGTTGGCCCCCTTGCCGAGCAGCCGGTCCACGATATAGCGATTGCCGCGCCACTTGCCGACAATCGCCGTTCCCGGCGCCCAGGAGGGGCTAGACGAGATAGCCACCCGATCTTCGTTCCCCTTCCTCGTAATCCCCTGCAGCCCTTCGATCCATTGGTGCTTCCAGTGTACCATAACCGAAATGCCGAAGCACCCGGAAGATCGCCGGACCGGTCGGCGTTGCCCCCCTCATCCGCAGCCGGCCGAACAGGGAGCGAAGCTCCGACTTATCCGAGGTAAAGTCCTTATCGAGCGCTGCTTCTTCCCCGGCCGAACCGGGAAAATGAAAGACCGCAATCTCGCTAAGGCCGCCCCGCGCCTCCAGACTGAGCGCCAGATCGCGGATCGCCTCCTCGACGGCGGCCAGCTTCGGCTTCATGCTGGCGCTGGCGTCGATCAGCAGCGCGATACGGAGGGGAGCCGTCTCGCTCAGGTCGTCGACGACCTGAACCATCTCGGCGCGTTTTCCCGGGGGAAGCTCCTCGATCGAGGAATCTCCCAGCACCCTCCGCACTTCCCGGTTGACGGCCTGATGAATCGTCTCCACCACCGTCTTGCGGGTCATCATCTGCATGGTTCCCGCCAGTTGGGGCGTGCCGACGATCCGGCTCAGACCCCCGCCCGCCCTGGCGATGTCTTCAATCTCCCGGCTGCCCAGCTCGCCGATGGTCCCGTAATCAATCACCCCGATCACATTGACTGTAACGCCTTCCTGAAGCGCATGCGCCGCCGCCATCACCGGACTTTCCCCTACATTGGAGCATCCGTCGGTAATCAGCAAAATTTGATTCAGCATCCTCTTCCCCGCCTTTCCATTCTCTCTTCCTAGCATTTCCGCTGCCGAGAGATTTCAAACGCGGTGAAAGACCAAACAGAGAAAAGGTCAGCTGACCGTCCGCGGCCGTTCCATCCGCGACAGGCCAGGCATATGCAGCGTCGACCATTCCGGTTGATAATGGTCAAGCCGGCTGACCAGAATCGTCATATCATCATGGATCTCGCCGCCCGAATAGCGGATGACTTTCTCCAGCAGGCAATCGGCGATCTCCTGCGGATCGCTGCTGTCTATCTCCTGAATCAGCCGCTTCATCCAGATTTCCTTGTTGACGGCATACCCCGGCGCATCGTAGATGCCGTCGGTCATCAGGATGAGCAGATCGCCCGGATGAAGCTGCAGCGTAATCAGCTCAACTTCGATTTCCTGAATAATGCCGATGGGCAGATTACTCCCGCTGACCGGAATCACCTCGCTCCCCCGCTTGATGAAGCTCGGAGCGGACGCAATCTTCATGAATGTCGTCTGAGCCGAGTATTGATCAATCAACGCCATGTCCACCGTGGCATAGAACTCATCCGGGGAGCGGAGCAGCAGAATCGAGTTGACCGACTTCACCGCCAGCTTCTCGTCCATTCCCGATTGCAGCAGCTTCTCCAGCATGCCCAGCGCGGCGCTGCTCTCCATGCGGGCCCGCTCTCCGTTCCCCATGCCGTCGCTGACCGAGATGGCAAACGTTCCGTTGCCCAGCTCCACGGTGCTGAAGCTGTCGCCGGACAGAATATCCCCGTCTTTGGCCGCGCCGGCGATTCCGGTGGTGACTTCGTACGCCTTGGCCGACCCGAATACGACGGTGGACAGGCCCTGGCGGCTGTGAACGGCCGTCTCGCTCACAACGGCGACATTCTCGCCGAGGATGTCGGAGAGCAGCGGGGCAATCATTTTCCGGCATTCATCGAATCCCCGGTTGTAGGCATGGACCACCTCGATCTCGACCCGCCCCGGGTCCAGGCTAAGAATGTCTATCCCGTGAATCGACAGGCCGAGCCGCTCCAGCGCCTCGCGGATCTGCGCCTCCTGCCGGTACATCGCCTGCCCTTCGCGCTTGATCTCCCGGGCCAGATCCTCCATTACCTGCGACACGCCCGACAGCTGCTCGGCCACGAATTGGCGGCTGTCGTATATTTGCCGCTTCCAGCGCATATCATGCTGATAGAGGCTGTACTGGTTCTTCATCACCTCCAGCACCTCGCCCGTCCTGCCGCAGTGGCGGCTCCATTCGCCGGGCAGCTCGGACGCCGAAATCTCCGGCTTCTCTTCGACCTTGGTCATCATATCCGTCATATATTTATAAGTCTGATAAAATTTATGGTCCCAGCATTGGCCCCGCCGGCTGCATCCCGAGCAGAGCCCCTCGGTGACCGCGTTCATAAAATGCTCCATCTCCCGTTCGGTCGCTCCGGCTCCGGCCGCGTTCGGAATCTGTCCGAAGCTGCTGGAGAGCTGGCGGAAGACCTGGGAGAACTGCGTTACCCGCTCGGCGGTCAGATCGCGGACCCTTCGCGCATACTCATGCTGGGAACGGCTGTGATCGGCCGTACCCGGTACATACCGGGCAATCAGCCGGGTGATCGCCTTCGGCGTAGCCAGGAACAGCGCAATCGCCGCGCAGGTCTCCCAGGTGGAAGCCAGCATATCGCCCGGACCGGTAAAATAAACCGAGAGAATGCTCGAGCCGAGCAGCATCCCGAAGGCGACCGCCGCCTTCTTCCCGCTCTGGAGCATCCCGGCCAGCATTCCCGAGAAGGCAAGCAGGCTCATCTGGTAGATGGCTCCGATATCCGCCAGACTGAGAATCAGTCCGGTCACGACGCCGACCGAAGCCCCCAGAGGCGCACCGCCGGCCATGGCGAACAGCAGAATCAAATAACGGGACATGATATGCTCCAGCGACAAGCCGGCCACCGACCAGCCGACCAGCCCCGTCATCACGGAGGCCAGCATAATAATCAGGCAGAGAATCTCCTCGCTCTGAAGAGCGCGGCTCTTCTGGCGGTAGATCAGCACCGGGATAGCCTGAAGGAAGACAAGGGTCAGCACAAACGCCAGCAGGGAGTTCAGCGCCGTCATCATCAGCGGATACCAGGAGATGGAGGGCCCGATTACCGCCTGGAACAGTCCGACCATGAACGAGGCGACGAATACCATGAGAGGCGTATACGACAGCTCCACCCGCTGAAACGCCTCCAGTCCCCGGTGAAGAAGAACGAGCAGGGCGAGTTCGGCGGCGATGGACAGAACGCCCGGGAACGGCGTGAAGGCGCTGCCGATAAGAATGGCGGCGGCTACCGGCACGGCGGAGTCGCGCCGCATGAACAGGACAACGGCGAAGAAAGCGGCGGCGAAGGGCGACAGCTCGTCCAGAATCATCGCGCGGCCCAGCAGCAGGCCCATCACCGTCAGCAGAAGTGTCCATTTCCGCGTAATCAGCAGATTATACATTCGGCTGTTCCGTATCCGGCCGGACATCCCCGGCTGTATCGGCTCCGATTGCTCCTCGCTCTGCTCCGCTCTTGTCCATTCCGGAAATTGGATCACATTGCTCTTTCCCATCATTTTCCCAAGCACCACCCGTCTAAAGATTTGTGTTGCCATTATAAGACGGGCTACGGCGGAAAGTTTGTCAGAACAAGAGGGCCGCTTCCATGAAATTTCCGACAAAAACGCCCGGGCGCGGAGTTGGGCGCGCACCGGGGGCGATCCCTTGGCGGGCGGCCCCTTGAGCCTTGCCGGCCTGTGCCTGTTCCCCGGCTGTTCGCTCCCTCCAGGTCCAAGCATTCGCCAGCGGATGCCCCCGGCTTAGCGGGGATCGGACGGGATGCTGTCGCAAATTTTAAGAAGTCCGACAAAAAGGGACGACTCGGGTGAGCGGTGAGTCTTCCGAACGGGACCGATCCATGCGCAGATGTCCGCTACCCGAAGACGGGCAGGGGAAGGGGAGCGCGGGCCGGGAAATAAGGACATAAAAAAACCGCGGGAGCTGGCGCTCCTGCGGTTATGTTATGGATTTCAGACGCGCTTGGCCCCTCGGCCTCCGCGTTTGCCTTCAGTGTTCTTCTTGAGCGAAGACATGCGCTCTTCGCTGTCCTTGAGAAAACGGGACATTTTATCCTCGAATGAGGGCTTTCCGGCAGCCGGTTTGAAAGGACGTCCTCCCCGTTCACGGTTGTAGCCGCCTCCTCCTCCGCCACCACCGCCGAAACGGTCGCCGCCTCCGGGACGATCGAATCTTGGCGCTCTAGGCGGGCGAGCCTCGGACGCGGGCTTATCGACAGCCTGCTTAATGGAAAGTCCGATCTTGCCGTCTTTGTCCACATTGATCACCTTAACGGTCACTACATCATTGATCTTCAGATGATCGTTGACATCCTTGACGTAATTATCGGCGATTTCCGAGATATGAACGAGACCTGTGACACCTCCTGACAGATCCACAAATGCTCCGAAATGCGTGATGCCTGTCACCTTGCCTTCTAACTTGGTGCCCACTTCAATTGCCATAGAATAAAATGATCCTCCCTTAAAAATATGCCTGCGGTGATTTGATTATACAGGAAAGAGCAGGGCAAGGCAACAGAGTCAACTGCCCGTTTTGACCGTATTATTGCCCGTTATCTTCCACGCGAATCGGCACTTCGCCGGGCTTGTACATATTGTAGCGCTTGCGGGCAAGTTCGCCGATATACTCATTGTCGCCCAGGCGCGATACCTCGTACTTCAACTGATTCAGGGATTGGTCGGCCCCGGCCTTGGCTTCCTGCTTGCGGGCAAGCGCTCCGCTCTTGTCCGAGATGGCGGCGCTCTGCGCCACAAAGATATAGCCGGCCCAGGCAAAGAACAGCACGACTGTCGTCATCCACATGATCTTGCGTCTTCTCACTCCGGCCGTCTTGGCCGGAGGACGACTTGAGCTGACGGTTTCTTCGGTTGTGGCAAATCGGTTCATGCCGCTTCCACCCTCACTTTCAAGTTGCTTCGTCTATGTACCCTTAAGCGGCGCCCGGAGCCTCATTCCTTCGGCTCCGGCGGGTCCTTCGGCTTCCCGGAGAATCGGTTCCGGACGGAAGCAATCCAGGGAAGCGCTGCCAACCGCTCAGCGGCCGGCTTCAGATACCGCACCGGCAGTACCCACAGCGGCCGGGTCAGCCGCAGGAGGAATCGAAGCACGCCGCGAAGCACCCGCAGGACAAGCTTCAGCGTCCCGTACAGCACCCGCCACAATCCGAGCAGGGGCGTTCCGATCAGCACGGCCAACAGCTTGGCCAACATGCGGCCGCATCGCTGCACGGCCTGAATTAACATTACCACAAATCGCCGAATCGTAACACTGAAGATTAGAAAATAGAACCAGGCGCCCAGAAATAATCCCAGGAGCGCATAGAAGCGAAGCTGCCCCTGATTGCCGGCATAGAGAAGCCGGAAGACCAGAAGCGCTGCTCCCGCCCAGTATACGAGATCCAGCACGGCGTTCATCCAGGCGGGAAAGCGCAGCTTCCACGACAGTACCCGGTAACTGTCGTAGGCCAGTCCCAGCAGAATGCCGGCGAGGGCCATCAGGAGAAGCGTCGTCCATTGGACGGACAGATTCATTTGAACAGCTTGCCCAGAAGGCCCTTGGACTTGGTCTGGCTGCCGGGATCAAAATAGACGAGCGACTGCACGTTGCCTTCTAGCGAGAGCTGCCCGTTCTCCAGACTGAGATGCTTGATATGCAGATGAGTTCCCCGTATCGTCAGTCCCCCGAGCTCCGTCCGGAGCAGAAATTCCTCGCTGTCAAAGCTCTCCACGTTCTGTATCCCCGTCAGGTCAAGCTGCTTGCGGCTGCGCAGCTGCAGATCATGCTGCTTGGCCGGTCTGCCGGAATCTACCATGAATCATGCCCCCTTTCTTCTCGTTCTAATCTATGGCGGGCTTGTCGAGGTTAGAACAGAACGGGAACGGTGAATCCGCGTCGGCGAGCTTGAAGGCTGACGGAGCTGAGGCGAGCGACTTATCCAAAGCTGAGGAGAACGACTCATCCAAGCCTGTGCAAGGAGAGGCGGCCGACGGGGAAGCGGCTCTTCAGCGGATTGCCACAGCTCGTGGCAGCCCGCGGCAGTCTCAAGGCAGCGCCTTCCGCCGTGCTGAAGTTCTGAATGACAACAACCCCGCCGTCTGCTCTCCCGAGCGGACAACGGGGTTGTTCCGTGTAAGAACGCTATGCGGTTTCACCCGGCTAGGCTTCTCTGCACCGGCCGGTTCCGGCAAGCCGCGTGCGGCTGCTTACCAGTCCAGACCGGTGCTCTTGGGCAGCGGTTCTTCCCGAAGCAGTGTGTACATACCGGCCGCTTCATCCTTGCGGGTCGTCTCGACCAGCTTCTCTACACGGACGGTCACCAGCTTCTGGCCGAACTGCACCGTAATCTCGTCGCCGATCTTCACGGTGCTGCTGGGCTTCGATTCCTTGCCGTTGATCAGCACCCGGCCCTGCTCGGACACGTCTTTGGCCACGGTGCGGCGCTTGATCAGGCGGCTGACCTTCAGAAATTTATCCAGCCGCATTAGTTCACGGCTTCTTTAAGCTTGTTGCCGGCTTTGAATGCCGGAACCGTGGATTCCGGAATTTCAATGGTATCGCCGGTCTGCGGATTGCGTCCTGTCCGTCCAGAACGCTTGCGGGTCTCGAAAGTACCGAACCCGATGAGCTGCACTTTGTCGCCTTGGGCGAGCGCGCCGCTGATTTCGTCGAGGAAACCGTTCAGCACAACCTCTACGTCCTTCTTGGACAGACTGTGCTTCTCGGAAATACTGTTGATCAAATCGGTCTTGTTCATCGTTACACGTTCCTCCCGGTATTCGTGAAATTCAGAAACGGTGCGGATAGCCTGGGAGCCGGCACGCGCTTCATGCTTGTTGATATTCTGGATGGGCTTTCAAATTCCTGCCGCCTGCTGTCGATTTATTCAAAAAGGAGGCGAAAGGCCCCCCTCTAGCCTTCCTCCCGCTTCGCCTCCTGCCAGAGGGTCTCCATCTCCTCCAGGTTGCTGTCCTGCGGCGTCTTCCCCTGCTGGAGAAGACGCTTCTCGATATGGGCGAACCGCTGCAGAAATTTGCGGTTCGTCCGGCTGAGCGCCTCTTCCGGATCGGCGCCGATGAAGCGCGCGGCATTGACCGCCGCGAACAGAAGATCGCCGAGCTCCAGCGCCTGCTCCTCGGCAGGCATTCCCTCCGCTATGGCTTCCCGCAGCTCGTCCAGCTCTTCGGCGATCTTGTCCAGCACTTCGCCGACCGCTCCCCAGTCAAAGCCGACCTTGGCTGCCTTCTTCTGCAGCTTGTAGGCCTTCATCAGCGCCGGAAGATCGCGCGGCACGCCGCTTAGAGCGGACTGCTTCTCCGGCTCCAGGCCCTTGAGCCGTTTCTCCTCCGCCTTCATGCCTTCCCAGTTGCGGAGCGCCGCTTCGGCATCGGGCGCGTTCTCGCCGCCGAACACATGCGGATGGCGGAAGATCAGCTTGTCGTTCAAGCCCTGGATGACATCGTAGACATTGAAGATCCCGGTCTCTTCTTCCATTTGGGAATGAAGCAGAATCTGCAGCAGCAGATCGCCCAGCTCCTCCTTCATGTGCTCGGGATCGTCCTCGTCAATCGTCTCCAGCACCTCATAGGTCTCTTCAATGAGATTCTTGCGCAGCGATTCATGCGTCTGCTCCCGGTCCCAGGGGCAACCCTCGGGGCTTCGCAGAATCCCGACAATCTCGTGCAGACGCTCGAAGGTACGGCGGCGCAGCTGTTCCGAAGAATCGGCGGGAATATATATCAGCGACAGATTGCCGTATCCCTCCAGCCGGTCCAGCTCAAAGAGCGGGACCTTGACGATGGTTTCTTCCCCTTCTACGCCGAGCGCATGGCCGACCGTCACTTCATACTCGGCCGGGTACCGCTCCAGCAGACAGAGCTTCGCTTCCGAAGCCGTGAAGGAATCGTAGACCTGGCCGATCAGCGTGTGCAGCTCCGGCCGCACATGCGACGGCTGCATGCCCGTGGCGTCCAGAAGCTGAAAGCCCTCGATCGGATCGAAGCCAAGCCGGACAAAAGCTTCATCCAGGAAGCTCTCGCCGCCCAGAATCTCCAGTTCGATGCCTTCTTCCGGACAGCGCCGGCGCAGCTGCGATACGGCCGATTCCGCCACCATGGGATGGCCGGGAACCGCATACAGGATACGGTCGCCTTCAGCTCCCGCCTTGGCTGCCGCGATCAGGGCATCGGTAATGGCGGCGTATACCTCCGGAAAGGTCGGCAGCGACTCGTACAGCCCGTCGAAGGAGCGGCTCTCAACGCCCAGCTCCTCCAGCGCGGCCATAACCGGATGCTCCCGGGTACGGACATAGACAGCCGATGCGGACTGAAGCCGCTTGACGATGCCGAGCGTCAGCCGGTCCGGATTTCCGGAGCCGAGACCGACGATGGTCAGACTTGCACTCATCCTTTATCTCTCCTCTGGCCCGTGCGGGCCTGTCAAATTTCCAAGCTGCTCCCCACTCCTGCACCGGTCAGCGCATCAGCCGGCCGAACCGGTCGGCCAGCTTCGGCCCGAAGCCCGGGAGCCGGCGCAGCTCGCTCTCGGAGATCAGGCGCAGGCGGACAGCCAGCACGGCGAAGGCGGCCACGCCGGCCGCTACGCCGAGCAGCGTCTCCGCCAGCGCGCCCAGGCGGCCGCCGACGCCGGCCGCAGCCAGCGCCGCGCCGCCCCCGTAAGCGGCGGCGGCGGCGGCCAGGCCGAGGCCCGCGGCAAGTCCGGCGGGCCGAAGCAGCACGTCTGCGGGGCGAAGCCGCAGACCGGCGGCCTTGCGCAGCAGCAGCACGTTCAGCGCTGCGGCCAGCACCTGGGCGGCCACGCCGGCGACGGCCGCGCCGACAATGCCCTGCTGCGGAACCAGCAGCAGGTTGAGCGCCGCCTTCAGCGCGGCGGA
This sequence comes from Paenibacillus glufosinatiresistens, assembly GCF_031470375.1. Lineage (NCBI taxonomy): Bacteria > Bacillati > Bacillota > Bacilli > Caryophanales > Paenibacillaceae > Paenibacillus > Paenibacillus glufosinatiresistens. Next base: position 30,240 of record NZ_JAVFHT010000021.1, on the reverse strand, counting down.
GGCGAGCAGGTGCAGCGCGGGAGCGCGCACCTGGCCGAGCCCTTGCAGCAGCGCGGCGGCGATAATGCTCACCGTGCCGGCGGCGGCGGTGAGCCCGAGCAGCGCGATGACGGCCGTGCCGGAGCCGTCGCCGTAGAGCGCGCGGTTGATCGGCGCGGCCAGCACGGCCAGACCCGCAGCGGCGGCCAGGCCGAGCAGCCAGAACCAGCGCAGGGACAGCCGCGTCCGCGTCCGGATCTCCTCCAGGTCGCCCCGGTACTTGGATTCCGCCATGAACGGAATGAACAGCACCGACAGCGAGGTAGCCAGCATCGTCACCAGCTGGACGAGCGGCAGGCCGCGGTTATAGATGCCGAACTGGGCCATCGCCTCCGCTTCGCTCCGCCCTTCGGCGAGCAGCCGCGGCATGGTGAACACATCCACCAGATTGACGAGCGGCACGGCCAGACTGCCGAGCATGACGGGAATGCTGTAGAGCAGCATGGCCCGAAGCAGCCCGGAGGCTCCCGCCCGCGGCAGACGCTCCGCCCCCGCGGCCGCTTCGGCCAGCGCGGCTTCCGCTTCCCTTCTCTGCGGCTCCGACAGGCCCGGCACGGCCGCAGCCGTGCCTCCGTCTGCCGGTCCGGCCGGCTCTCCGTTCCCCGCCGTCTTCGGTTCCACCGGCCGCAGCTCCTCTGCGCTCTTCCGGTGCCGGCGCCAGAAGACCAGCATGACGCCCAGGCCGGCCAGTCCGCCGCCCGCCGAGCCCAGCATGGCTCCGGCTGCGATCTTGCCGCCGCCGGCACCCGCCCCGGTCAGATACAGCAGCAGGCCGACCATTACAGCCACCCGGGCGCTCTGTTCGATAATCTGGGAGAGGGCGGTCGGCGCCATGTTCTGGAGTCCCTGAAAATACCCCCGGAGCGCGCTCATGGCCGGAACGACGGCCATCGCCAGAGAAGCCGCCCGAATCGCCGGCACAATAGGAGAGCTTCCGACCCAGAGGGCGATCAGGGGCGCCCCGGCATAGGCGGCCGCACCCAGCACAAGTCCGGCCGCGCCCGACAGCAGCGCTCCCAGTCGGAGCACCGTCCGGGCTGTCGCAGAATCCCCCGCCGCAGCCGACTCGGCCACAAATTTCGAGATTCCGGTCGGCAGTCCGAGCATCGCGACGGTCAGGAGCAGCGAATAAATCGGGTTCACCGTATTATAAATGCCGAAGACGGCATCTCCGCCCAAATTCTGCAGCGGAATCTTCTGAAGAGTGCCGATCAGCTTCGAGAGCAGCGCCGCGGCGCTCAGCATGAACGCCCCTTCCAGCAGCTCCGAGCTTGTCGTGGATGATTTCATGTACGCTTCCGCCCTGCTTTCTCCTTGCTTATACCGTTCTTCATTATACCGTAGATTCCGCCGCGGCCAAAATAAAACCCGCCCTCTCTCCCGGCTTCTTGCCGCCGGGAAGAGAAAAGCGGGAGAACGTAAGACCTTTTACTGCTCCATCTGCTTGCCCAGAAAGGCGGCGGCCGTCTCGGCCATCTTGACTTCCATCTGCCCCATGTTGACCGATTCGTCCTTGCTCATCATCACGACGGAACCAATCGGGTCCCCGCCGGAGATGATCGGTGCGATCACGTAGGAAGACAGCTCCTCCGGGTGATCCTTGCCGATCTCATAGCTGCCGCTTCCCGTTTCCAGCACGGTTTTGCGGCTGTCCATGCATTTCTCCAGCAGCGGCCCGACCGGCTTCTCCAGATAATCCTTCTTGGAGCCGCCTGACAGAGCGATGAAGGTGTCACGATCGGTAATGAGGGTAATATGTCCGGTACTTTCAAACAAGGACTCCGCGTACTCCTTGGCGAAATCGCCGAGCTCGCCGATCGGGGAGTATTTCTTGAGAATGACCTCGCCGTCGCGGTCTACAAAAATTTCGAGCGGATCGCCTTCGCGGATGCGCAGCGTCCGTCTGATTTCTTTGGGAATGACCACCCGACCGAGGTCGTCGATGCGTCTAACGATACCAGTTGCCTTCATTTCACCTGTTGCCCCGCTTTCTAAGGAAGTATAGTGCCTATTGCTGCGCGGTGGGCTCAGAAGGCCTCCCACCCGGGTCGCTTTGAGTACTGACCATAGTATTCATCTGTTCCCAATTCCTTATACATCCCGGTACGCCCGGACGACAGGCATCCTGCCTGCGGGAACGCCAAAAAAACCCGGCGAAGACGGCAGAGCCGTTCCGCCGGGCCTGAATGGCCGTGGGATCAGAGAAGAAGGTTTTATTGCGCCGCCGGGCTTGCAGCCGGCGCTGCGCTTGCCGGAGCGGCCGATCCTGCCGGCGCTGCCGCAGGGGCCGATGCCGCCGGTGCGGCGGACGCTCCGGTCGCTGCCGAAGCGGAAGCCTTCGGCAGATTGATTTTCGTAATAATGCCATCCAGATCCTTCTCCAGGAAGCTCTGCACCTTCTCGGAGGACAGCGTGCTCTTGATCTGTTTCTTCTCGTCGTCGGTCAGCTTGTCGAATGTCTTCTCGGTGCGCGATTCCACCTTCATGATGTGGTAGCCGTAGGTCGTCTTGACCGGATCGCTGATCGTATTCAGCGGCAGCGTCAGCGCCGCCTGCTTGAATTCCTCGACATACGTGCCGAGTGCCTTGTTCTCATACAGCCCGCCGGTCTCCTTCGAACCGGTGTCGTCGGAGTATTCCTTCGCCACGGCAGCGAAGTCGGCGCCGCCGTCCAGCTTCGCCTTCACTTCCTTCGCCCGCTTCAGCGCATCGGCGTCCGTGCGTTCCTTATTGTTGCTGTCGGTGAAGCCGACCAGCACGTGGCGGACCGAAGCGACGGTGAAATCGCCCTTGTGTTCGTCAAAATACTTCTTCACATCGTCGTCGGTCACCTTGAGCCGCATATCCTGATAGACGGTCAGCACGCGGACCATATAATCGCGGACCTGCGATTCCGTCAGATTCTGTTCCTTCAGCGAGCTCTCATAGCTCTCGCCCATCCCGCTCTTGTAGGTCTTGATCTGGGTATCCGCCTGGGACTCCGCTTCCTTCTTCGCCTCATCCTTGGCTTGTCCCTGCAAATATTCAAAAGCAGCAAGCTGCTTAAGCAGTGTCTCTCTGAACACATCCATATCGAGGTACTGCGACTGATCCGGAGAGAGGAACTTCATCACATGAATGCTCGTGTCAAATTCATTCTGGGTCACTTTCCCGCCCTTGTAGGTCACCAGAACCGGACTGTTATCCGGTGCATCGGAACTGCTCGGAGCTGCGCCTGCAGAACTGTTCGGCGAGCTGCTCGCTGCCGCCTCGTTATCTTTATCATTGTCGCTGCAGCCGGCCAGCATGGAGAAAGAAAGCGCCGCGGCCATCGAGACCAGCAGAACCTTCCAGGATTTACGGTTACTTAAACGCATCATGTAGTTCTCCCTTCGGTTTGAAAGACGACTTGACCTCTTCGAGGAACCGCTCCAGCAGCTCCAGAAGACCGCGGTCGTCCAATCCTTTCGTTTTTACACGGATGATCGCCTTGTCACCCTTCTCAAATTGTACACGTCTTTCAAAAGAATTGCCAACCTTGGCCAGCCCGGCGGTGTCGAACGCCGCGATCCGGCCTTCGAAGAAGCTCAGCGACACCTCGTCTCCCCGGCGGCTGATCGTCTCCAGTCCGTAGACTCTTCCGTAAATCTTCAGCCGTGCTACCGACAAGAGGTTGACGACCGCCTCCGGCAGCTCTCCGAACCGGTCCAGGAGCTCGTCTTCCAGCTCCGCCGCTTCCTCGAACGTCGAGACGGCAGCCACCTTTTTGTAGATCTCGATCTTCTGCACGCTGTCATAGATATACTCGGACGGCAGATAGGCGTCGATCGACAGGTCGATGACGGTGCTGACCTCCTTGGCCGAGGTATCCTCCTCGCCGAGCATCGTGACCTTGCGCTTGCGGATCTCCTCCGCCAGCATCTGGGAGTACAAATCGAAGCCGACCGACGCGATGAAGCCGTGCTGCTCGGCTCCGAGCAGGTTGCCGGCTCCGCGGATCGAGAGGTCGCGCATCGCGATTTTGAAGCCGGAACCGAGCTCGGTGAACTCCTTGATCGACTGCAGGCGCTTCTCGGCCACTTCGGTTAACACCTTGTCGCGCTGATAGGTGAAATAGGCGTAGGCAATCCGGTTCGAGCGTCCGACCCGGCCCCGAAGCTGATAGAGCTGGGACAGCCCCATCTTGTCGGCGTCGTGGACGATGAGCGTATTGACGTTCGGAATGTCCACCCCGGTCTCGATAATGCTGGTGCTGACCAGCACATCGTACTCGCCGTCGAGAAAATCAAGAATTGTCTTCTCCAGCTCCGACTCCGACATCTGGCCGTGGCCCACGCCGACGCGCGCTTCAGGCACCAGCATGGAAATCTGCGCCGCCATCTCGTGGATACCCTGCACGCGATTGTAGAGATAGTAGACCTGTCCGCCCCGTGCCAGCTCCCGTTCAACGGCTTCCCGGACCAGGGTCTGGCTGTACTCGACCACATACGTCTGCACCGGGAACCGGTTCTCCGGCGGCGTCTCGATGACGGACAGATCGCGGACGCCCAGCATGGACATATGCAGCGTGCGCGGAATCGGCGTCGCCGTCAGGGTCAGCACATCGACATTCGTCTTCAGCTTCTTGAGCTTCTCCTTATGGGTCACACCAAAGCGCTGCTCCTCATCGACAATCAGCAGGCCGAGATCCTTGAACACCAGATCCTGCGACAGCAGGCGGTGCGTGCCGATCACGATATCGACCGTCCCCTGCTTGACGCCCTTGATGGTCTCGTTCTGCTCCTTGCGGCTGCGGAACCGGCTCAGCACCTGAATGTTGATCGGGTAGGAGCTGAAACGCTCGCGGAACGTCTCGTAGTGCTGCTGGGCCAGAATGGTCGTCGGAACGAGCACCGCCACCTGTTTGCCCTCAATCGCCGCCTTGAAGGCCGCACGGATCGCCACCTCGGTCTTGCCGTATCCGACATCGCCGCACAGCAGCCGGTCCATCGGCCGGTTCTGCTCCATGTCCTTCTTGATCTCTTCGATGGCCCGGACCTGGTCGCGCGTCTCCTCGTACGGGAACATCTCCTCGAATTCCTGCTGCTCCGGCGTATCCCGGTCAAAAGCGAAGCCCGGCGCGCTCTGGCGCTCGGCGTACAGCTTGATGAGATCGTCCGCAATATCCTGCACGGACGAACGGACTTTATTCGTGACACGGGTCCACTCGTTCCCGCCCAGCTTGTAGACCTTCGGCTCCTTATCCTCGGAGCCTACGTATTTCTGGATCAGATCAATCTGCTCGATCGGAACCGACAGCTTGTCTCCGCCCGCATACATGATATGCATGTAGTCGCGGTGAATGCCGCTGACCTCCAGCGTGCCGATGCCCATATACTTCCCGATGCCGTGGTTCTGGTGAACGACGTAATCGCCGATCTTCAGCTCGGTATAGCTCTTGATCCGTTCGGCATTGTCCACGTTCTTGGACAGCTTGCGCGCTTTGCGCTGCTTCTGGGAGAACAGCTCGCTCTCGGTGACAACCGCCAGATGAATCGACGGCAGCTCAAATCCGGAGCCGAGATTTCCCTGAAGAATCGTCGGCTCTTCAATGTCGTAATCGTCGAGCACCCGGCGGATGCGCTGAATCCGGTCTTCGCCGCCGGCCAGCATGATGACCTTCACGCCGGACTTGTGCCAGCGCTCCATCTCCGCCTTCAGCACGTTCATCTGGCCGTGGAAATCCTGCATGCCCCGGCTGATGAACCCCAGAATGTTCTGCGGCTGCACATGCGGAACCTGGCGGAGGAAGATCGACATGAAGAGGCTCTGGAACGGTCGCTTGTACATGACCGTATCGCTGTCAACCGACAGATGGAAGTCCGGCAGCGTCTTGCCGTTCTGAAGCAGATGCAGATTCCACTCGGATTCGTCGCGTTCCAGCTGCTTGGCCGTCTCCAGAAGCCGGGCCGGCTCGTCCAGAATGAGCAGCGTATCCTTCTGCATGTAGTCGTACATATGGAACCGCTCGGGATAGAGCAGCGCGATATACTTGTAGATCTCCTGAAAATGGGTTCCTTCCCGGAGGAACTCCATCTCGCGCCCGATCTCTTCGCGAAGCCGCTGCTTGGCCTGGCGGTCGGCTGTCTTCTCCAGCTGCTTCTCCAGCAGCACGGAGGCCCGGTCGGCCGCCTCGGCCAGCCGCTCCCGACTGGCAATAATCTCCTGGACCGGCTCGATAACGATGCTGCGCACCTTGTCGATGGAACGCTGATCGGCCGGATCGAACGTGCGGATGGAATCAATCTCGTCGTCGAACAGCTCCACCCGGTAGGCGAGCTCCGACGTCATCGGGTAGAAGTCGATGATGCCGCCGCGCAGACTCATCTCGCCGCGGTTCTCGACCCGTTCCACCCGCTCGTAGCCCATCCCGATCATGGACCGGAGGAACTCCTCCAAATTCAGCGTGCCCTCCTGGTCAATCGTAAGCCGGGCCTGCTCGAACACCTGCGGCGCCGGAAGGAGCCGCCGCACACCCGAATACGGAGCCACGACAATACCCCGGAAGCCTCTGGCGCACCGGTTCAGCACCTCGATCCGCTGGGCCAGCGTCTCCGGTCCGGATACGGCGGCTTCCGCCGCCACCAGCTCATTGGCCGGATAGAGCAGCACGCGGTCGGGGGATAGGATCTCTTGCAGATCATCCGCCATCTTCTGGGCGGAGAACATATTATGCGTAACCACCAGCAGCGGCCGTCCGGTCTCTTCATGCAGCGCAGCCAGCATAATCTGGCGGGCCGAGCCGGAGAGGCCAGAGACGAGCTGCTCCTTCATGCCCGCGGCCACACCCCGGGTCACCGACTGGAAATCGGAATCTTTGGAAAAAGCCTCAATAAGACCTTGTAGCAACAGGCGCACCTCTCTAACGGATCGCTGCCGAATGGGCAGCGCATATATAATAATGGATTAAACTGAAAAGAAGCCTCAGCTCACGACGCCAAGGCTTTGTCATTACGAATGGGATACAGGCGTACCGCTCTCATGCTTCACTGAAGCGGGCTGGACAGCAGGCTGAGCTCCGGATGATGCTCCAGAGCCTCCTTGCAATAATCGCAAGTAACCCTGACGGTAACCTCGCCCTCTGAATCATACGCTATTATATCCCTGCGCTCCGCGGGGGTCAAGGAATGAAGACCGAGCCTTGCCTCGCTGATTCTGCCGCCGTCGATGCTGCCCAGATAGGTCCGGCAGTGTCTGCACACATAATGTATAGCCATTGTTATGCCTCCTGAAGGAACAATATGCCTTCAGTATGCCCGGGGCGTCCCCGGCTTAGCCCTACTTCCGTCCCCGCTTCTACCCGTTGAATCTGGCCATCGTCTGTTCGAACGTATGATCCAGGCTGTACTCCAGCGCGTCGCAGGCCGATCCGATCATGGACGCCAGCGCCTCCGACTCTTTCTTCGGGAACGCGGACAGCACATAATCGACAATCGCGTAACCCGGCTCCGGACGGGAGATACCCATCCGAACGCGGTTGAAGGTCTGCGTGCCGGTATGCTGGATTATCGACTTAATACCGTTATGCCCGCCGGCGCTGCCTTGATACCGCAGCCGAATCCGGCCGATCTCGGTGTCCAGATCATCGTATACGACAATCAGGTCGTCCAGCGATACCTTGTAGTAATCCATATAGGCCCGGACCGATTCCCCCGACAGATTCATAAAGGTCATCGGCTTGATGAGCACCGTCTTGACGCCGCCGATGACGCCTTCGCCGATCGATGCCTTGCATTTGTTCTGGTTAAAGGCAATGCCGTGTCTGGCCGCCAGCTCGTCCAGCGCCATGAACCCGACGTTATGCCGGGTTCTGGCATATTGGGTGCCGGGATTGCCAAGTCCCACAATCCATTTCATTTTGGTCGATTCCCTCTCTTTTTGGTACAATACTATACACAGACCGCGTGATCTTTAAACGCGATTCCACCAAAAGACGGGTGATCCCATGCAGCAAGGCGAGAAACTGAGTCACCACCGCCAATTTCAGTATCATCTCCAGCATGCCATACCGGTCGAGGTGACCTGCAACGGCGTCCATGTGGACATCGGCGTTCTCACCGCCGTCGATGCCCACTTTGCCGAACTGCAGGGTACGCTGTACAGCCGCACCCGCTTCACCTTCATCTCCCGGCCCGGGTATTAGAGACGCCCGGGCCAGAGAGACCGGCAAGGCCCCATACGCCGACAAGGGTTACATCTCCCCCACGGGAGGTGTAACCCTTTTGGGTTGCGCCGGCAGCAGCCGGTTTATTCAATCTCGAACAACTTGCTGATCGAGAGTTCTTCGTGAACGCGGATAATGGCTTCGCCCAGCAGAGGCGCCACGGACAGCACCTTCAGCTTCGATGTCGGATTCTCATTGCGAATTGGAATCGTATCCGTCACGACGACTTCCTTGATCGGAGAGTTCTCCAGCCGCTCATGTGCCGGTCCGGACAGAACCGCATGCGTACAGCAGGCGTATACTTCCTTCACTCCGCCTTCCATCAGCGCATTCGCTCCGAGAACAATCGTGCCGGCCGTGTCGATGATGTCATCGATCAGAATGGCCGTCTTGCCTTCAATATGACCGATGATGTTCATGACCTCGCTGACGTTCGGTTCCGGGCGGCGCTTGTCGATAATCGCCAGCGGCGCATTCAGGAAGTCGGCCAGCTTGCGGGCGCGAACTACGCCGCCGTGGTCCGGCGATACGATAACCGGATTCTGGATCTGCTTCGAGCGGAAATACTGCGCCAGAATCGGCACGCCCAGCATATGATCGACCGGAATATTGAAGAAGCCCTGGATCTGCATGGCATGCAGGTCCATGGTAATGACACGGTGCGCGCCGGCTCTCTCGATCAAATCCGCGACCAGCTTGGCCGTAATCGGATCGCGCGAACGGGCCTTGCGGTCCTGGCGGGCATAGCCGTAATACGGAATCACCACATTGATGCTCTTCGCGGAAGCCCGCTTCAGGGCATCGATCATCACCAGCATTTCCATCAGATTGTCATTGACCGGGGCACAGGTCGACTGAACAATGTAGACATGGCAGCCGCGCACGCTCTCCGACAGCTTGACCTGAATCTCCCCGTCGCTGAAGCTGGTGGTGTGCGACTCGCCCATCGGAATGCCGATATAATCGGCGATTTGATGGGCAAGCTTCGGATTGGAGTTGCAGGTGAAGATCTTCAATTTGGAATCAAGATAAGCCATAAAAGTTAAACCCTCCGTGACGGTTCATAAATTTATTACACCCTGTGCGCCATGATCCTGTTCGCTCAAATGATCCTTAGGACGGATGGGACTGCCGGGACTGTTCCTTCTTCGCCTTCGCGCGGGAGCGGATCTTGTCCGCATAACCCGGCTTGTTCTCCTGCCGCTGTCTGGCGATGGCCAGATCGTTCTCCGATACGGAGCGGGTAATGGTCGATCCGGCTACCACATAAGCGCCCTTGCCGACCTTGACCGGCGCGATCAGGTTGACGTTGCTGCCGATGAAAGCTTCATCCTCAATCTCGGTGAGCGCCTTGTTGAACCCGTCGTAATTGACGGTTATGGCTCCGCAGCCGACATTGACGTTCTTGCCGACGGAAGCGTCGCCGATGTAGCTCAGATGCGACACCTTGGAGCCGTCTCCGATCGTCGCCTTCTTGATCTCGACGAAGTCTCCGATCTTCACATCCTCGCCGAGCACGCTGCCTGGCCGCAAATAGGCAAAAGGCCCAACGGTTGTCCGTGCGCCGACTTCCGCCTGATTCAGCACGGAATGCTTGATCTGCGCCCCGTCTGCAATCACGCTGTCTTCAATTTCCGCGGAAGGACCGATGATGCAGTCTTCCCCGATTACGGTTCTGCCCTTCAGCAGAGTGCCGGGATAAAGTACCGTGTCCGAGCCGATGACGACGTCGGCGCCGATATAGGTCGATTCCGGATCAATAATGCTGACGCCGCCAAGCATATGGCGTTTTACAATGCGCTGACGCATCACCGCCTCGGCCTCGGACAGCGCTACCCGGTCATTGACGCCGATGGACTCGGCTGCGTCCGTCGTCTGATAGGCCAGCACCCGGTCTCCCTGGTTGCGCAAAATGCCGATCACATCGGTCAGGTAGTATTCCTGCTGGGCATTCTCGTTGGTCACCTGATCCAAAGCGGCGAATAACTTCTTATTATCGAAGCAATAAATGCCTGTATTGATCTCCTGGATGGCGGCTTCCTCCGGCGTGGCGTCCTTCTGCTCGACAATGCCCAGCAGTTCCCCGCTCTCTCCCCGAATAATGCGTCCCAGTCCCGACGGATCTTCCATCACGGCGGTCAGAATCGTAGCGGACGCTCCTTCCCGCTCATGCAGCGCCATCAGCGCTACCAGCGTTTCCGGCGTAATCAGCGGCGTATCGCCGTAAGCTACAATGGTCGTGCCCTCTTCCGCAGCAATCCGTTCGGCCGCCTGCTTCACCGCATGACCTGTACCGAGCTGCCGATCCTGCAGCACATACTCGGCGGAATTGCCCAAATAAGCCTGAACGGCTTCTGCTCCGTGCCCGACCACGACGATGCTGCGCTCGCAGCCGGTCGCCTTGACCGTATCCAACACGTGTCCTACCATCGGCTTACCGCATACGGGATGCAGCACTTTGTACAACTTGGATTTCATGCGCTTGCCCTGTCCCGCAGCAAGAACAACAGCCATTCTCTTCAAGAATGCCAACCTCCTACTTCTTGAACTCCATACTGAATATACTTCATTCCAGGCAAAAAGAAAAGGGAACCATAAGCTGGTTCCCTTTTCTTCGAACCCCAATAGCGAAGAGTTATGCCCCCTCTTCAATGACTTCCTCTTCCGTTGCAGCGCGTTCATATTCGGCCAGAACAGCCGACTGGATCTTCTCCCGCGTTCCCGAGGAAATCGGATGCGCGATGTCGCGGAATTCGCCGTCCGGCGTACGCTTGCTGGGCATAGCAACAAACATACCGTTGTTACCGTCGATGACGCGAATGTCATGAACAACAAACTCGTTGTCGATGGTAATGGATGCGATCGCCTTCATTCTCCCTTCGGAGTTGACGCGGCGGAGTCTTACATCCGTAATTTGCATGTGTGTGTTCACCACCTTTTTCCATCAGAGACTTGGGTGTAATATTCCACACTGCTGGGCGAATTCCTTCTTTTTGGTTCCATAAAATGCCTGTAAAAGCAGATTATTTTTGGCTATCCAACGTTTCCGACATCGTTCTCCACGGCTCCCCATCTTTCCCCAAGCTTTCGTCACAACCCGCTACTGGGCGCGTCCGGCAAAGTAATTCCCGGGATGGGCCGAAATGATGCGCTCTCTCGCGTCCACCTCGCCGAGAGATACCAGCGACACATAATCATGCAGCAGCCGGTCCTTGACATCGGCAACTTCCGATTCCACCAGTACGCCGACTCCGGCCACCTGGGCCCCGAACTCGCCGAGCAGATCGACCATCCCGCGAATCGTACCGCCCATCTTCATGAAGTCATCCACAATCAGCACCTTCGATTTCTCGCGCAGGGCGCGGCGGGACAGCGACATGGTATGGATACTCTTATGGGAGCCCGATACATAATTGATGCTGACCGCAGACCCTTCCGTTACCTTATGGTCCCGGCGCACCAGAATGACCGGCAGCCCGAGCTGGCCTGCGGTAGCGTAGGCGAGCGGAATTCCCTTCGTCTCCACCGTCATCACGGCATCTATCTCGACTCCGTAAAAAGCGGTGGCGATCAGCTTGCCGGCCTTCTCCATTATGGCGGGCTGTCCGAGCAGATCGGACATATAGAGATAGCCTCCGGGCAGAATCCGGTCACTCTGCTCCAGCATCTGGCACAGCTCCGCAATAAAGGACGACGCTTCGTCGGCAGGCATCCGGGGAATGAACTTGACGCCTCCGGCGGCGCCGGCCAGCGTCTGCAGCTCGCCCATGCCCTCGCCTTCAAATACTTCCTTGATGATCGCCAGATCCTCGCTGATCGACGATTTGGCCGACCCGTACCGGTCGGCGAACAGAGAGAGCGGCAGCAGCTCGTGCGGCTTCTCCAGCAGAAAATGAGTCATGTCCACCAAGCGTTGGCTTCGTTTTAATTTCTTCAACGGAAAGCTCCTTGTCAAAACCGAATATTATAGAGAGAATATACCACTTTTGTACGGCTTTGCACAAGGCAGGCGCTTTCGGTCAAGAGAGCGACCGTACCGCGTATACTTCCTTGCAGAAGCCGCGCAGTCCGTTATAGATGCGCGCCACCTTGGACGGACGCGACACCAGGCCGAACACGGTCGGTCCGCTGCCCGACATCAGCACTCCGTCCGCCCCGAGGCGGATCATCGCTTCCTTGATGCGCCGCACCTCCGGATGCCAGGGCAATGTGACATCCTCCAGCACATTCCCGAGCCCGCTGCAGACGGCGCGGAAATCGCCCGCTTCAATCGCGGCCTGCATCGCCGCCGCAGACGGATGATGCTCGATGGCGCCCGCCCGCAGACGGCCGTAGACTTCCGCCGTCGAGACATTGATCGGCGGCTTGGCCAGCACCACCCAGCAGGGCGGCGGGTTCGGGATCGGCGTCAGCTGCTCGCCCCGCCCTGTCGCCAGGGCGGTCCCTCCGCTGACGCAGAACGGCACATCGGAGCCGAGCTCGGCTCCGAGCCGCTGCAGTTCCGCCTCGGCGATTCCGAGGTTCCAGAGGCGGTTCAGCCCGCGCAGCGTAGCCGCGGCGTCGCTGCTGCCCCCGGCCAGCCCTGCGGCGACCGGAATTTTTTTATCCAGATGAATATGTACGCCGGCCTTGACGCCGTAACGGTCCTTCACCAGTCTTGCCGCCTGGAACGCCAGATTCTTCTCGTCCAGCGGAATGTACCCGGCCTGGCTTGAGATAATGATCGTTCCCTGTCTCAGCTCCGACAGCTCCAGCCGGTCCGCGAGATCGACCATCGTCATGATCATCTCGACTTCATGGAAGCCGTCCGGGCGCTTGCGCAGCACATCGAGCATCAGGTTGATTTTGGCCGGTGCTTTTTCATAGATTCTCAAGGCGTTCACCTTCTCTTCGTAGTTCCCACTCCAAACAGCTTAACATATTATAGGGGAATCCGGTGGCCAAGTCCATTCCATGAGATCCGTCCGGGAAGAGGCGCGCGAACAGGGCCGTCCCTTTAAGGAACCGCCCTGCCCTCCTGTAGAACGTCTACGACCGGCGCGCCGCCTGTTCGGCAAGCTCAATCGCCCGCTTCACCATGTTGCCGGCATCGGCGGCTCGAATTCCGCCCCAGCCTTCGCGCTGAACCGTGTCATAGAACCCCAGTTCCTTCGCCAGCTCCGTCTTCAGCTCTTCCGACATTACACCGCGTCTTCTTCGGCTCATGTTCTGCCCTCCTGCTGTAGATCTGGGATGAAGTATTGCACTCTTAGTGTGCCTGAACCGGCTCCCGATTATCCGGCAATCAAAAGCGGCCCCTCTGCCAGCGCAGCGGGACCGCTTGTGGAAAGCTAAATCACTTCTTCCCCGCAGACCGTGATTTCCACGGATTCCGTCAGGACGTCGGTATAGCTGTAAGATACACGCTTGAACGACTGCTGCTCGTCCAGCTTGACAATAAATACAGAAGGGTACGTTTCTTCCAGGACACCCGTGCGTTCCACGGTTTTACGGCGACCACCATTTGCTCTCAGCGTAATCTTGGATCCGACATGAGCTTCGAGATTCCGTTTGATTTCCAATAGCGTGTTATTAGCCATTGCCTGACGACCACCTCTTTCCTTGTCCATTATACCTCATCTTCAAGATAAATGTCAAGGTAAACCCATAATTATAGGGGATGCTTATTGGTGTTGTCAACGGGTTTTTTTGCTAAAAAAGAGAAGAATTAGCGACAGTCGCTGCCTCTTCTCTCTCCTTCTGCCAGCTGCCGAAGACCGCCTCTTCAGACTGCCGACGGCGTTACTTTCAGCGTTGCCAGATTGCTGAGTCTCGGCATTCCGATCCGGAAGCTTCCGCGGGTCTCAATACCGCCCACGCCCTGGCTGCCGCTGATGGTATGATGCAGCACATCGTTCAGGTTCACCGTCTCGCGTATGGACGTCACCGCCGCCTTGGCCGCAATATAGACGGGGTCGAGCGCATGGATGAGGACGCGTGCCGGGGAGGAAGCAAAATTCGCGCCTGCTCCCAGCAGGGCTTCAAAATGCGATTGGCAGGCGCCCGCCACTACCGTCAGCGCATCGTAATGCCGCTCATACTCCCGGGCTACCCGGATCGCGGCTACGAAATTCTGCGAGTTCTTGTAGCTGCCAAGACTGTACAGGTCGTACGTGTGCGGCGGCTTCAGCACGCCGTCATGCCCGGTAATCACCACAATGTCCGGACGCACGCGCGGCAGCAGCCGGTACAGCGTATCGGCCATCGCCGCTTCCGGCACATGGTGACCCTCCGCCGGGATGCGAAGCTGTTCGTAGAGACTCAGGCTTTTGCTTAAGTAAGCCCGGTCTCCGTCCAGATGAAGCACCTTGCCCGGAACTTCAAAATAGCCATGATCCGCAGCTCCCGGAATCCAAGAGCCCGAACTGCCGGGGCCTGACGGCCGAAGCCCATCCTGCCGTTCCTTCTGCAGAAGCGACAGCGACTCGACCGCCTTGATGCGGGCCCGATGCCCCAGCTCCGTCTCCTCGGCCTCGCGGGCGGGCAGCAGATCGTCGACCGGCGCGTCCGCCAGAAGCCGGAACTCGGTCCCCTTGATGATGGCCTGATTCCGCTGAATCTGCTCCACGCGGAATGTGATGTCGGCCCCATACGATTTGCGGACGACCAGATCTCCCAAATTCATCAGAACATCACCTCTACCCCATCGTATGGGCAAGTGCGGGGGATGGTTCTGCCTATCTTCAAAATTATCGCCGCTAGGCTACGCCCGCGGCCAGCAGCACATCGCTCAGGCGGGCGAACTCCTCCAGGCTGAGCGTCTCCCCCCGGCGGGAAGGCTCGATCCCGGCCTCCGCCAGAAGCTCCTCCAGCCGCTCCCGCCCTTCCTTCGCAAAATAGCGGGCCTTGAGGTTGTTCGCAATCGTCTTGCGCCGTTGGGTGAACGACGCCTGCACGACGCCGAAGAAATGCTGCTCGTCCTGCACTTCCACCGGCGGCGTCTCTCTGACCTTCAGCCGGATTACGGCCGATTCCACATTCGGCTGGGGAATGAAGACAGTATGGGGAACCGTACAGATGAGCTCAGGCTCGCTGTAATACTGAACGGCAATGCTCAGACTTCCGTAGTCCTTGCCGCCGGGCGAAGCCGCCATGCGCTCTGCCACTTCCTTCTGGATCATGACAACAATATTCTTGAGCGGCAGCTTCTCCTCCAGCAGCTTCATCAGAATGGGTGTCGTCACATAATAGGGCAGGTTAGCCACGACGCTCACTCCCTGGACGGAAGCAAAGTCTTCCTCGAACAGCGCCTTCAGGTCTACCTTCAGCACGTCGTCATTTCGCACCTTTACGTGCGGGTGCGGCGCCAGCACCTCCTCCAGAATCGGAATGAGCCGGCGGTCGATTTCGACCGCCGTTACCGCTCCGGCCTGGTCCGCCAGACGCTCCGTCAGAGCGCCGATGCCGGGGCCGATCTCAAGGGCGCCGTCCTCCTTGGTCAGCTCGGCGGCGCCGACGATTTTGTCCAGAATGTTCCGGTCAATCAGAAAGTTCTGGCCGAGGCTCTTCTTGAAGGAGAAACCGTGCCGCGCAATAATCTCTTTCGTCCGCTTGGGGGACGAAACCTCTTCTCTGCCGTTCATGCCCTGTTGTCCTCCCTGCTTGTCTCCATCCGTTCCACCTGCTCCAGCGCCCCGGCGAATTCCGCCGGCGTGATGCCGAACATCGCCAGCCGCTTGTAGAGCTGCTTGCCGTTGCAGTATCCGATGCCCAGCGCATTGCCGAGAGCCATCCGGCGCTCCGCCGCTCTGGGGTGCACGATCAGGCCGGCATCCAGAAGGTCATCCATCCCGATCTGGGGCGGCGCGCCCTCAAAGGACGTATGCACCCGCGACAGCGCGTGGCGAATGGCTTCGGGCGAGGCGTTCTCCACTCCGATGTCGCCGCGCCGCGTCGCTTCGGCTTCCGGAATAAAGGCGTGCTTGCAGCCCGGAACCTTGGACGACACGATCTTGCGGATGCGTTCACCGGCATGGTCAGGGTCGGTCAGAATAATCACGCCGCGCCGCTCCATCGCCAGCCGAATCCGGGAAATGACCGCCGGCCCAACCGCAGAGCCTCCGGTCTCAATTGTGTCCGCCTTGACGGCCCGCTTGACCGCCACCGTGTCGCTTCGGCCTTCCACCACTATGACTTCTTTGATCATCATCTATCAGGCATCCCTTATTGATAAAAAGTTATAGCCTCCCGCAACTTCCCGCGGAATAAATCCGTCGGATATAACAAAAAGAAGGGTTCGCTCCCCTTCTTTTTGGCTAAAGAATTGTATAGGCGAGAGCTTAACTCACTATAGCGTAAGTCCCGCTTTTTTGCAAAAACCGTCCCACCTCACTGCCGTCAGTTCAGCTCGGGTTTGACCGGTCCGATCACATACACCGTACGTGACTTGCGTCCGAAATTCCGTGCATGGCTCAATGAATCGTAGTAGACGTCGATCTTGTTGCCTTTGATGGCACCGCCCGTATCCTCTGCGCGGCGGAATCCCAGACCTTCAATGTACACCCACCAGCCAATCGGAATGATATTCGGATCGACCGCAATGGTCCGTCCCTCGGTTACCCGCGTCCCCGAAGCCGTCCGTGTGCCAATGCCCGGCTCTTCGGAAGAGTAGGCCGTCATGGAGACATTCTTGATTACCCGTTTATAATCGAAATTCACGCCGGATTTCTTGGCCGTTCCTCCGCTTGAGGTAGTTTTGGCCTTGGTTGTGGTGGCTTTGGCTTTGGCAGCGACAGCTGGCTTGGGAATCGGCTTCGCCTTGGTGCCGACGGCAATAACTTTGTCTTTCGTTACCGTCTGAACCTCTTTGCCGACCATGACCATCGAAGCGAGCTGACCATCCTGATAGGTCTTCTCGATATGCTGGATCATGACTCCCGGTTTGCCTGCTTGTGCCACACGCACGTCACCCACATAGAGGGAAGGGTCCGCCGTCTTGATGACCCGGAACGGCAAGTTCTGCGTCCGCTGCACGACTTGCTTCGTGATACGGACGACCTTGACATCCAGACGATTGGCGGAAATTGCGGTGTCGGTCGAAGGAAATACTTTGTCATGCTCGCCCAGGTTTACCCCGAGCTTGGTTAATGCGGTGCCGAGGTGATCCTCGGTCGTATATACGGTCTTCGTCTTGCCGCCTTCGGTCAGGCTGATCTGATGCGCCCGGTCGATGGCGATACGGTCACCGTTCTTCAATTCGTCGCTTACCGAGGCCGACAATTGGTCATGCGGCGATACCGTAATTCCGGCTTCCGCCAGAATGTCGCCAAGAAGCGTCTTGCGCGTCTCCAGCGTCCGGATCTCTCCGTCGACAACAACTGTAATTTGCTTAATGCTGCTGCCGCCGGTCAAGAACACGATCAACAGCACCACCGCGGCAGATGCGGCTCCTGCGAGCAGCAGGATGCGAATATGGCTCTGAATCCATTGTACTGCGTTCGGCCTGCTGGATGTCTGCGAATCATGGGTCATCTCTGGTTGAATTGCGCCCATACTCTCCATCCTCCTTGCATAGCTTCCGGCCGCGAACTTCTCTCTTTGATGACTGTCACGGCGTTCGCGTGAAGCTACATGAGATTGTCACAGGATACGCGGTAGATCAGAAGCATGCGTCTCCCGTTCACCGATCGGCTGCCCGGCACTCGTATTTATCCGGCGGATACTGTAAAAATTCAAACAAAAAAAGCCTGGAAAGAGACTCTAACAGAGGACTCTTCCGTGGCTTTTCCAAGGCCGGATCAGGGACTTGTGCACGAGGTTTCCTCTCTTACTTGCGCTTACGGGGTTAGCTGTCGGGTTCGGACGAAAGAGAGACGCCCTATCTCAGGTCATCCGCTCATGGCGAATGCCCTCAAATTCACCCCAAAGACCACGAAAAGAAATCAAATACTGTTCTGCAGACGCGTCCGACGATGGCTTATGTACGACCGGGATACGGCAGATCAATATCGGTTCCCCCGTTCTCCGTGACGGAGACTCAGCGAGACGATCGGTGAATCAACGGCTGACCAGCAGCTCGTTGTACTGAAAAGATGATATCCTGTTTTAATGCAGATTGTAAAGCGCACTTCAACCACGTTTACAAACATAAAAGGTTAAATATTTGTAATAAACAGTGGTTTCTTCGTTAAAAAAGTTTAATCCTTCGAGAATGCTCCCTTTTTCACCCCTTTTCCTCCGGATTTCGCTGGATACCAAATCGTTCCAGCGCGTTCGCATACGTTTTTTTAGCTAATTCTTCCAAATGTAAGCCCTTTATTTCAGCCGCCGCTTCTGCCACCAACCTGACATGAGCACTCTCATTCCGCTTACCGCGGAAGGGGTGAGGCGTCAGATAGGGGGAGTCCGTTTCGATCAGCAGCCGGTCCATCGGCGTCTCCTTCAAGACCTCTTTCGGAACCCTTGCATTCTTGAATGTAACCGGTCCCCCAAAAGACAAGTGGAAGCCCATGTGAAGGCATTGTTTGGCCGTCTCCCAGCTCCCCGAGAAGGAGTGCATGACGCCGCCAACCTCCGATGCTTTTTCCTCGCGGAGAATTTTAACAATATCCTCATGGGCATCGCGATTATGGATGACAATCGGCATGTTCAATTCCCGGGCCAGTCCGATCTGACGGCGTAAAAGCGCCTGCTGCACATCCTTCGGCGATGTATCCCAATAATAATCCAGCCCGATTTCGCCGATAGCGACGACTTTGGGATGGGCGCATAGGGAAGCGATCCATTCCAGGTCGCCTTCGCGGAAATCAATGGCATCCACCGGATGCCAGCCTATGGCGGCATAAATGCTGTCATACTTCTCGGTCAGGCTCATCGTGGTCGGGATGGTCTCACGGTTGAAGCCGATATTGATCATTCGGGTGACCCCGGATTCGAAGGCCCGGGCTATAGTCTCCTCCCGGTCGCCGTCGAACTGCGGCGCATCCAGATGGGTATGCGTGTCGAATAATTCCATGGGTTCAGGCTCCTCTCCTTCTGTCTACAATCGTTCAAATATGGCGCGCACATTCCCGGGAAGATGCGGGAGCAGTGGCATGAGCTTATCTTGCGGGACATATAAATGATAGCGGCCCCGGTGAATGCCGCTGATCGAGCGGACAATATCCGATACTTCCGAAATTTCACGCAGCCGTTCCTGGCGGTCCAGCAGCAAAATCTGCTTCCCGTGAAAGCCCTCTCCGGGACGGAATACATCATAGGGCAGATCGGTAGGGAAATCAATTTCCAGGTCATATTCCGGGTGAAGTCCCGCTTCCCGGAAGCAGCGGCGAATCTCGTCGATTGTCTCCATATCCAGACTTTCCATTTCTACATACTTATACAATCTACGGTGGATGAACCGGTTACAGAGATCGCTTAGCAGCTCATCCTTCTCCCGGGTCCACTGCATAAAGGCCGTCTGTACCAGCGCTTCATCCAGCAGCAAATACTGCCGGACACTGATTTCATCCTCGAATAAATCGGACAACGGTTCAATCATGAAGCGAAACGGGTAACCATTCGTATACAGTTCTTTCGCCCGGCGAAAAATTTGGCGCAGAATAATCTCCGAGCTTCGGGTGACCGGATGAAAGTACACCTGCCAGTACATCTGATAGCGGGACATTAAATAATCCTCGATCGCATGCATCCCGGACTCCTTCACTACAACGCGACCGTTGTAAGGCCGCAGCACCCGGAGAATCCGGTCGATGTCAATCGTACCGTAATTAACCCCTGTATAGTAGGCGTCCCGAAGCAAATAATCCATCCGGTCTGCATCCAGTGGACTGGAGACCAGATTGACCACAATGTCATGTTCATAGGTTTTGCAGATGACGGACGCGACCTTTTGCGGAAAATCGGGGCTTACCTCCCGCAGAATCTCTGTAATGGCTGTATCCTCCTGAATAATCCGGCAGGTCCAATCTTCGTGGTTCATTTCAAAAGCTTCTTCTATAGAATGAGAGAATGGCCCATGCCCGAGATCATGGAGCAGCGCCGCGCAGAGCGTGACCAGACGTTCCTCGGGAATCCAGTCGCCGTAACCGGCGCGCTCGAACTGCGAGATAATGCGGCGGGTAATTTCATAGACACCCAGCGAGTGGGAGAAGCGGCTATGTTCCGCGCCATGAAAAGTCAGATAAGTCGTTCCAAGCTGACGAATGCGGCGCAGACGCTGGAACTCCGGAGTATTGATCAATCGCCAGATCACCGTATCCTGGACATGGATATAATTGTGAACCGGATCTTTAAATACCTTTTCTTCCGTAAGCGGTCGAGTCATACGCGATCCCTCCCTAAAAATAACAAATATAATGTCGTAAAATGTCGAATAATAGCATGTTTAATCATTTCCAATTCGACAATTCAATATCCCAGTCCTTCTTGCTCTCAACCCTTCCAGTACCGCCATTTCAAAAAGAACAACCTTCCAAAAAAATTCGCCCGCTGAACTCGGGTTGACTGTTCTGGGAATGCTTGGTATTATAAGGTACACAAAACAGAGAAGATTGTCGAACGCTGACACTTTTTGATGACTATTTGAGAGGAGCAAGATTGGATATGATGAAATCAACTGGGATTGTTAGAAAAGTAGATGAATTGGGACGGGTCGTTATTCCGATTGAACTGCGCCGCACCCTGGGCATCGGCGAGAAGGACGCCCTTGAAATTTATGTAGACGGCGAACGGATCATGCTGAAGAAATATGAGCCGGCCTGCATCTTCTGCGGCAACGCCGAGAACGTTACGTATTTTAAAGGAAAAATTGTCTGTCATGAATGTATTTCTGCCATTCCTGCCCCTGTGACAAATTAAACGAAATCCGTTATAATAGAATCCATACTACTGTTAATTCTAACCTTTTTAATATCTCCTTGACCCTCCGCCCTAAGCGGAGGGTATTTTTTATTCCTCTTCTTACTGTTCATTCAGCAGTGCATTGTAGATGTCCCGCTTGGCAACCCCTCGATCAGAAGCGGTCTTCTTCATCGCCTCTTTGCGCTCCATGCCTTGCGCTTCATAATGAGCCACATGTTCGGCCGTCGTCAAGCTCTGCCACCATGCTGCCTCTGCTTCCGCAGCGGCCTCGGCGCTCTCCCCCTCAATTACAAGCACATATTCCCCCAGAGGGGGGTGCTCGCTCAGCCATTCCAGACACTCTTCAAGCGTCCCGCGGACAAACTCCTCGTAACGTTTGGTCAGCTCCCGCGCCAGCGCTGCCCGCCGATTGCCGAAGGCTTCCAGCATGAGTGCCAGCGTCTTGCCGACCCGATGGGGAGACTCGTAGAACAGCAGGGTTCCTTGGGCGGACCTCAATCCGGATAAGATCTTCAGAATATCCTTGCGTTCGCGCGGAAGAAAGCCCATAAAGGTAAAGCTGTCTGTCGGAAGCCCGGATGCAATCAGCGCCGACAAGGCGGCGTTCGCTCCGGGTACGGGAACCACCGGAATTCCGGCTTCGACGGCAAGCTGTACCAATTCCGCCCCAGGGTCGGAAATTGCCGGCAGACCGGCATCGCTGACGAGTGCCAAATTTTTACCTTCTATTATATATCGAATCAGTTCAGGTCCGCTTGCCGCTTTATTGTGCTCATGGTAGCTGAACAGCAGCGACGGTGTAATCTCAAAATGGCTGAGCAGCTTCCGCGTCTGCCGGGTATCCTCGGCGGCGATAATGTCGCATTCCTTCAGCATCCGAACAGCCCGGTAGGTCATATCCTCCAGATTGCCGATCGGTGTAGCGACAAGATACAGCGTACCGGTCCCCTGCACGCTCTGCTGGAAGCTGCTCTGAATCTGTATCGTCATGACAGTCCCTCTTTTGTCCCGAAATAAATATCCTGAATCTCCGGTGTATACCGGTTGTCTTCATTATAAACAATGAGCGGGGGCTTCAATCGCACCTCCGGCTTGCCGTCCCGAATGGCCTCGATCAGGACCATATTGGCTTCCAGCGACGCACGCGGGTGTACAAACCGGACAATCTTGGGTTCCAGCCGGTACTGCCGCATCAGACTGACGATATCCGCCAGCCGCTGCGGCTTATGAACCATCGCCACCTTGCCGCCGGTGCGGACCAGCCGGACACAAGCCTGGATCACTTCCTCCAGCGTACAGCCCAGCTCATGCCTTGCCATCGCCTGATGCCGGTTCAGCTTCAGATCGCTGCCGTTGAGCGGCATATAGGGAGGATTGACCGTTATGGCGTCGTAGACGCCGTAACCGGCAGTCTGGTGGAATTCCCGCAGATCGCCTTCATGAATCATAACCCGATCTTCCAGCCCGTTCAATTTTACACTCCGGCGGGCCATTCCAGCCAATCGGGGCTGGATTTCAACACCTTCAATGGAGGCGTTCGTCCGCGTGGTGAGCAGGATCGGAATTACCCCGTTCCCCGTACACAGATCCAGTACCCGCCCCCTCGGCGGAAGAGAAGCGAACCGGGCCAGCAGCACCGCATCCATCGAGAAGCTGAACACCTCGTCGCTCTGAATGATTCTCAGGTTATGGCTGAGCAGATCGTCGATGCGCTCCGTCTCCAGCAGCGGGACTTCCGGTTGTATGGAATCCATAGTCTCTCTCCTTCAAAAAAAACCGTAGGCGGCAATCCCCTACGGTTCAAATGTTCTTATTTATTGAGAAAAGCCAAACAGAACAGGCAGTCTCCTTCGGTACGCAGATGGCCGAAATAGACGTTGCAGATATGGAACCCTTCATTATAGAGTCTGGCCAGATTGTCATAGCCTTCTCCAACCACCTCATCGGCCTTCTCTCCGGCACCCGCCGGATGGCTCTTCGGCTCGATTCCCCCGTCGGCATGATCCGGCGGAGCTTCACGCAGCAGAATCTTGCGAAGCTGCTCGTTCTCGAGGCTAAGAAGCTGGTTGCTCTCCATCAGTTCCTTGACGGATTGCCGCCACTCCCCAAGGCTGGTCCGCATACGGTCCATTTGATCTTCCATTTCCTGAATGTGTGCAAAAATATCGAATATATTGTGTTTATCCAAGTCTCCACCCCGAAGGTATCTTTATGGTTTACTTGACAACAACATCATCCATGGAAAGTTCCTTGACTTTGCCGATCTCGAACAGCTGAACATGAAGCGTCCGTTTGCCGGCATTGATACCGACAACCTTCCCTTCGCCCAGCGGACTGATGACCAGTTTGCCCACGGCAGGCATTTCTTCCTTAACGCTCTCGTAGTTATCATGCTCAAATTTCAGGCAGCACATCAGCCTTCCGCAGAGTCCGGAAATCTTCGTCGGGTTCAGCGACAGATTCTGATCTTTCGCCATCTTGATGGATACGGGTTCAAAATCCCCCAGCCAGGACGAGCAGCACAGCACACGCCCGCACGGTCCGAGTCCGCCCAGCATCTTCGACTCGTCGCGGACGCCAATCTGGCGAAGCTCAATCCGGGTACGGAAGATGCTGGCCAGATCCTTGACCAGTTCCCGGAAGTCCACACGCCCTTCGGCGGTGAAATAAAAAATAATCTTGTTGCGGTCAAACGTAAATTCGACATCCACCAGCTTCATCTTCAGCCCGTGATCGCGAATCTTGTTCAGGCAGGTGGCAAATGCGTCCTTTGCAGCCTGTTTGTTCTCTTCCACAACGCGCGCATCGGCATCGCCGGCGATCCGCATGACCTTCTTCAACGGAAGAACAACATCCGTCTCCTGCACTTCTTTCTTCCCAATAACAACCTTGCCGTACTCGACTCCCCGCGCTGTCTCAACGATGACGCAGTGATCGCGCTCCACCGGCAGATCCATGGGGTCAAAATAATATATTTTACCCGCTTTTTTGAAGCGGACACCTACTACGCTGTACACAAAAAAACTAACCTCCCTTGTATGCCGGCAGGGCCGGCAAGTCCGCTCCCTGATGATTCGTGACTGTATTTCTTGCCCGCAAACCGTTGGCATCCGGGGAAGACCTTATACCGGAGGATAAATCCGCTGCCTAATGACGCTCCAGTTGAATCAGGAATTGTTCCAGAGTCAGTTGGGAATTGGCGTTAGAACGCAGTTTTTTCTTGCTCTCAGCGGCGTATTCCATATAGGATGCCCACTCGCCGGGGGTTCGCAATCGGGCCTGAGACGAAATCACGTCCAATTGATCGATAAATACGATAGCCTCGTGTTTCCGGTACAGGAAATACAGCATATCCTTGAACCATAGGTGGAACATACTGAATAATACGTCCAGATGTTCTCCAAGCCCTGTCTTCTGCAGTCTCGAGCCGGCGGTCGCCACCGCCGAAGTTCCTCTGCCAAAAGACTCCTTTGCTAATTGTAACACTAGATTTCTCATTTCTGCAAACCAATTCTGCTCTAGCAGAGCCTTACAGCCATCGACTCCCGAGCTTAGAGAAACGGCGCAACGGGCCAAGGGACCCGTCCACCCCTCCTCTGCCAGAATCTGCAACATGATCTCCGGCGCAAGCGGCGAGAACGGAACCGTCTGCGCCCGCGATAGGATGGTCGGCAGCAGCGCCCGGCTGTTGTCCGACAACAGAATCGCCACAGCGGGAGCCGGCGGCTCTTCCAGGAACTTCAGCAGACTGTTGGCCGCCTGAACCGTCATCGTATCCGCCTGGTCAATGATATAGACCTTCGGATGATCTCCCTCCGACCGATACGAAAAAATCCGCTGAAGATCGCGGATCTGTTCAATCTTGATATGGCTGCCGTCCGGTACCACCATCTTTAAATCCGGATGATTGCCATGCTCGACTTTGCGGCACTCCAGGCAGGCTCCGCAGGCATCATCGGTCTTCTCTGTACAAAAAAGCGCCTGGGCAAACGTCAACGCCGTCTTCATCTGCCCGCTGCCGCCCGGTCCCGTGAACAAGTACGCATGGCTGACCGTGTTCCGGCGCAGGGCATTCTGAAGCATCGTCTTCGCCCGCTCCTGGCCCCGTATATCTCCAAAAGCCATGATGTCCTCCTCCACAATCTATACTAAAACGTCAGATTAATCAGCATACCGCGGATTTCGCCAACTTTGCCCAGAAGCTCAATACGCCCCTGCTCGCTCTCCAGCAGCTCATCGGCCATGGCCAGCAGCGCCTCATCAATCTCTTCCAGCAGCTTATACTGCTTGCCCCGGCCTCTGCGGTCCCAGCCTTTCTTGTCCCTCAAGGCAACGCCGCGCCGTGCGGTCTCCTCCAGAAACCGCTTGACCATTGCCCGGTAAATCGCCAGCTCCCGGACGGTCATCGACTTGGAGAGACGGTCCCCCTGGGTCCGGATCTCCTGCAGCTGACGGGTCAGCTCATCGCGCGAAGCCTGTTGTCCCTGCTGTTGAAAGACATCGGAGAAATTCTTCTGTTGAACCGGCTTCCCCGCCGATTCACCGACCGACAGCTCCCCTTTGATGGGGCGGAAATTCGGGTTGATCTTCACGGTTGATTCACCGCCTCTATATAAAATGAAGAATATGAATTCCCTGCTCATCTACCGCTTAACCGCCGCTGCCGAAGGTCTTCCGGCAGCGGCTCTTTTGCAGCTTCTAGTAATGCTCGAACCGGTCTACCGGCATCACGAATACCGTCGCGCCTCCGACCTGAACCTCAACCGGAAGCGGCAAGTAGGAATCTGTCGTGCCGCTCATCGGCGTCACCGGAGTCACGAGCTGCTCGCGAACCTTGCAGCTGTTGCGGATTACGTTCAGCACGGCCTCCACCTGTCCGTCATCGACCCCGATCATGAATGTCGTATTCCCTGCGCGAAGGAAGCCGCCGGTACTGGCCAGCTTCGTTGCCCGAAAATTCGCCTTGACCAGTTCGCTCGACAGCCGGTTGCTGTCCTTATCCTGAATAATGGCAATAATCAGTTTCATCGAACGTTCCTCCTTGTGATTTGACCTTTAACCGGTTAGCTTACTCTTATTTTTATTCGTCGCCCCGGTCTATAAATCCTTTAGAATCCGATCTTCCAGCGTCCGGATCAATTCCTGCTCGACCACGGCCACCGGGCGGTTCGCATCCAGCGTCACGATCCGTTCCGGATGCTTCTTGGCCAGCAGAAGGTACCCTTCTCTTACCCGCTTATGGAAGGCCAGACTCTCGAGATCCAGCCGGTTCACCTCTCGCTGTCCGCTGGCATTGATACGGGCAAGTCCATCTTCAGGGGGAATATCGAGATATACCGTCAGATCCGGCGTACGTCCGCCTGTAGCGAACTGATTGATTGCCTCGACCTCATCCATTCCAAGCCCTCTGGCATGTCCCTGATAGACCAGACTGCTGTCGACAAAACGGTCGCATAGTACCATCAGTCCGTCCTTCAGCGCCGGTTCTACCCGCTCTGCCAGGTGCTGCGCGCGCGAGGCGGCATACAGGAGCGCTTCCGTTCTTGCATCCATGGCGGTGTGCTCCGGGTTCAGAATAATACTGCGGATCTTCTCCGCGATCTCAATTCCGCCCGGCTCTCTCGTAATCAGATAAGGCAGCGAACGGCCCTGCAAATAGGCAGCCATTCTTCCGATTACAGTGGTTTTGCCCGCCCCGTCTCCGCCCTCAATCGTAATAAAAAGTCCCTGATGTCTCAATGTTCCGACTCACGCCTCTCTTCGGTATACCTGTATCGTTCCGGTCTTCGTGGATTCCGCTCCTTGGAACCTGGCCCCTGCCGTCTGCAGCGCCTTCAGCCGCTCCGCCGTCTCCCTGCGAATGACCTCTCCGGGATAGAGCAGCGGTATGCCGGGCGGATAGGGAATGATCATCTCCGCGGCTCTTCTTCCCGCACACTCTTCGAACGGAACATGCTCTGTATCCTGCGGGCGCACCGGCGCCAGAGAGAAATGAACCGGCTCTGAGAAGCCGGAAGCAGAAATGTTCCACGTGGAAAAATCCCCGGGGAGATGGTCTCCGTCTCTCTCCCTTCCCGGATCAGCAGGAGCTTCACGGTCGATTTCTCGTAGCGCATCCAGCAGACGCGCCATCTCCTCGGCCCGCGATCCCAGGCTTAGCGCCAGGATGACATAGCGGTCATCGCTCATTTCCGGCACGAAGCCCTTGGCTTCAAGCCGCGCCTGCAGCTCGAACCCGCCCAGTACGCCGCAACCGTCATGAATGACGGCCTTGAACGGGTCCTGGGCTGTATATCCTGCCCCGGCTCCGCACGGGGCGGTCGCTTCCCCCGGGGAATCGCTGTCCCCGGGGCTGCGGTCCTCCTGCTGCGCCGGCAGCAGGAGCGGAAAGCGCGGCAGCTCCGCCAGGCCGCGCCGGAGCCTATCCACGGCGGCCAGCCCCGCCGTGAAGGCTTCCTCGCGCCGGACATGCAGCTCCCGGCGCGCCAGATCGAGTGAAGCCATCAGCGGATACGATGGGCTGGAGCTCTGAATCATGGCGAGCCGCTGCCGCAGCAGCGCGCGGTCGAGCCTTGGCCCCTGAACATGGAGCATTGCTCCCATGGTCATCGCGGCCAGCATCTTGTGCGTGGACTGGACGACACCGTCCGCGCCGGCCTGCAGCGCACCCCGCGGCAGCGCCGGGTGCAGCCCGTAATGCGCCCCGTGGGCTTCATCCACCAGCAGCGGCACACCGTGCTCGTGGCAGACTTCCGCCAGGGGCGCGAGATCCCCTCCCATGCCATAGTAATTTGGCATGGTCACCAGGACGGCGGCGGCCTCCGGGTAGGCCGCCAGAGCCCTGCGCACCGTTTCAGCCCCCGGTGCAACCGCCAGCCCGCTGGCCGGATCAAGCTGCGGGTCCAGAAAGACGCCCCGCGCCCCGGCCAGCATCAGCCCGTGGAGGACTGACTTATGAACGTTTCGCTGGAGCAGCAGCAGCTTGCCAGGCTGATCGCATACCGTCAGAATCAGCCCGAGATTACCGGCCGTGCTTCCTCCTACCAGCAGGAAACTCTCTTCCGCCCCGAAGCAATCCGCAGCCAGTTCCTGCGCCTCGCGGATGACCCCTTCCGGATGATGCAGATCATCGCTGCCTGTAATCTCCGTCAAATCGACCTTCAAGATATCCCTCAAGAATCCTGCTGCTTCAGAGGAATAGACAGCCCCGTCTTTATGTCCGGGAACATGCAGAGATACATCTTTCCTTCGCGCGTACGCTTCCATCATCTCATAGATCGGTGCCCGTTCATGCCTGCGACTCATCCTTGCCTTCTTCCCTCCAGCTCTTATAGCTTCATTTTAACGCATAACAGGCAGATTTGTCGCTTTTTCCGTCTTCCATTGTAAAAAGGCTCCGCTCCCCTATGGAAACGAAGCCCTTTCTATTCCCTTGGATCCGCTGCCGCCTCATGCATTCTTTTGCAATCCAATCTTCTTCATCCGTCCGATAAAAAAGCGGTACTTGGCATCCTCTGTCTCCGTCCGCACCATTTCCGCTTCACAATCCTCACATATAAAATGGGAGACGATGCGAATTCCTTGCTCCTTCTCCTGTCCGCAAATAATGCAGGTACAGTCCTTCTCCATTTCCATAGCCATCCCACCTTGACTCTTTTAGAATCAGTATGATACACTCCCTAGTATTTTAAACCCGGTTGCTAGTCTTTTTACGCCTTTTTTTATTCTACGCCCATTTTATGCCGGGCCGCTTGCCCCCGTGAACCTCTCATTTAAGATTTTATCCATTCTGGCCGATAGAAGGGTTATGAGAACTGCGACAGGGAGGTTCAAATGCTTGGTTAGAACGAAGGATACCGACAAATCCGCCGCTACTTACTACCACTACAAACTGATTAAGAAAATGACGGTGCCCCGCCCCGCGCTGCTTGTCTTTCAGTGGGCTCCACTCCTTTTTGCAGTGGCAGAGACTTTCACACTATCCGTGTTCAGCGTTGTCTATTGCATGATCGCCCTGCCGGTTGTGCTCTGGATCCATTATGTAATTGCCCGGTCCGTTCTGCTGATTGCCGGATATCCCGTCCGAAAGCGGTGGAGATTCACCCTGAATCTACCTTGGGTCGGTTATATGCCCGAACAGTATGCGCCTTATCGACTGTTTCGTGCCGCCCAGCTCCACACCTTCTGGATTGGCTTCGCGGTAACCGCCATGTTCATCGTATGGACGCCCCCAGCCTTCACCGTATCCCTGGCATTAATTCATTTATGGATTCTCGGTCCGCGCTTCTATATCCTGCTGCGCTTCGGTTGGAGACGTCAGGATGATATGCTGAAATTTGGGCCAGCCGAAGCGGCATGTTATTCACCGTAACCCATGAGATTCTAAAACAGACAGGGCGGTTCACCAGCCAATGAATGGCTATGAACCGCCCTATTGTGATTAAGGAGCTCCGATCTCCAGGACTGCCTCCTTCTTTTCTTTGGGAACCATCACGATAAAATAACCATTATGCAGCGTTAAGTGAATGATTCGCCCTTCCTTCATAAAGGTATAGGAAGAGTCTGATCCGCTCTGCTCCTTCTGATCATTCTGCTCCTCCTCTTGCCATCCCCACGCCTCTATCTCCTTGTAATAAGGGTCCGGTATCGGCTTCTCGCCTTTAAGTCCCGGCAGCGAATAACGTACATAATCCATCGCGGCATTTGTCGTGGTACGGTCGGATGAATTGGCTTCTTTGGGAACGGGAAAAGATTTCTCATTCTGCGCGCCCTCATAAGTTTTCCAAGAAGGCTGGTTGGAACCGCATGCGCTCAACCAGATAACGGACAGGCATAGAATCAGGAGTATTCTTACCCTGACAAGTGCTCTCATTTCCGGCTTCCCTCCTTGCTTCACCATGTATCCAAGGATACATGCGGCTCTGGATTGTCTGCTCTTTGAGTAGTTCATGAGTCACTGCTCATTGTGCATATAGATTGCATACTTTCATTATACTTGTAACTTAAGACCTGTCGGTGACAAAAATGTCACTCAAAACACAGGCCGTTAGCCTCGGTTTCACAACAAAAAACCACCGCCGAAAGATCGGCAGTGGTTATCTATGCTTGGCGGCGTCCTACTCTCCCAGGACCCTTCGGTCCAAGTACCATCGGCGCTGGAGGGCTTAACGGTCGTGTTC